>JBBQDU010000009.1:0-31094 GCA_038320055.1 Gemmatimonadales bacterium
ACGCTGTGCAGTCGGCCGAGAAACAGGTCGTAGCGCTGCTTGACCGGCTCGAACCGGAATTCCGACAGGTCGATCCCATTGTACACGAAGGCCGTGGCCCCGTGGCGCCGGGCGTGATCCCGGCTGAGGAAGAGCGTGTTGGGCGCGCTCTCGGTGCCGGGGCGGCGATTGCCGTGGAGGCTCCTGATCCACGGCACGCCGGGCGGATGCGCCAGCGGAACGAACGAGAGCAAGACGTCGACGCCGGCGGGCAGCAGGGGGCGGAGGTCGAGGTCGGGCCGGCGCACCTGGGCGGGCTGGAGGGGCACCAGGGTTGCTTCGGGCACCCGGGAGCCGGCCGCCGCGATCAGCGTCACCCGGTGGCCCGCGGCCGCCAGCCCGCGGGCGAGGTAGACGACGATCCGCTGCGTGCCGCCGTACTTCCGGACGGGCAGCCGATCGCGGGCAAAGAGCGCAACGTGCATGGCGGCTCCAATCTAGGCATCTTCCGGCGCGCCATGACACCCCGCGTTCTCCAGGTCCTTCACCAGTGGCGGTGGCTCGGCGGTTCGGCGTCGCCGCCCGGCACACCGCGCGTGACACCTTCGCGCTCCGTCACACGGTCGCCCGCACCGCCGAGCTGTACCGCGATCTCGTGAGCGGCCGGGTTGCCGGGTCGTTGCGCGCGGGGTGAGATTGCCCTTTCCCTTTTGTCGCCGGAGCGGGGCCGTGGTCAAGGTGTCGGGCTTCACCATCGTCAGGAATGCGATCAAGCTGGACTTCCCCGTGGAGGCCAGTATCCGCTCGCTCCTGCCGGTGTGCGACGAGGTGGTGGTGAACGTGGGTCGCTCGGAGGACGAGACGCTCGAGCTGGTGCGGTCCATCGGGGATCCCAAGATACGGATCGTCGAGACCGAATGGGACATGTCGCGGCGCAACACCGTGCTCGGAGACGAGACCCTGCGGGCGATGCGCGCCTGCACGCATCCGTGGGGCATCTACATCCAGGCCGACGAGGTCCTCCACGAGCGGGGCGCCCGCGAGCTGGCTGTGGCCATCCAGGGCCACGACGGCGATCCGCGGGTCGAAGGGCTGCTGGTGCGCTACTTTCATTTCTATGGCGGCTTCGACACCATCGCCACGCATCGGCGCTGGTACCGCCGGGAGGTTCGGGCGGTCCGTCTCGACCCGGCGTTCGACATCCGCCCCTACCAGGGGGCCCAGGGGTTCCGGGTCGGGCCCGCGCATCGGAAGATCCGCGCGCGCTTGACCAGCGCCGAGATGTTTCACTACGGGTGGGCGCGCCCCGCGCAGGCGCTGCGGGAAAAGCGGGAGCTGGGCAAGGCGATGTATCCATGGCGGGACGCCGACGAGCGGCATCCGCTGCTGGCGTGGGTGCCCGGCATGGAGCCGTTCGGGGGCGCGCACCCGACGGTGGCGAGGGCGTGGATCGAGCCGCGCCGCCGGGATCCGGAGCGGGTGGTCGCGCCCCGGCAGTTTCGTTTCCGCTTCCTGCGCTACTATGCGTCAGGGGTGATCGAGCGGCTGACTGGCATTCGGGTGTTCGAGTTCCGCAATTACACGCTCGTCTGATGCGCCTCCGAGCTCGTAGGCCCGGCCCGCCAGCAGCAACTCGAGGCGTCGCGCATAGGTATGGTGGGTGAGCGCGTGCGCGTGCCCCGCGTGGGCGATCCGCCGCCGCTCCGCCGGCCGGGCCAGATAGTGCCGCGCCCGCTCGGCCGCATCGTCCGGCGAGCGGTACCACGCGCAGTGGCGTCCGTCTCTGGCGAATGCGTCGATGTCCTCGACCTGCGGGCCGAGGTAGAAACCGCCGCACCCGAGGATCTTCCACATCCGGTTGGACGCCGAGGCGCGCGCCGTATCCTGTTCGGCCAGCGCGTTGGCCCCGAGGGAGATGGCGGCGCCCCTGATCACCTGGGCCAGGCGAGGCCCGTGCACCGGGCCGCCGACGACCGGCAGATCGGCGGAGGCCGGCCCCCAGCCCGCTCCGCGGATCTGCAGCCGGCTCACGGCGGCCACCGCCCGCAGGACCGCGTGGCGGTGCGGGTACTGACCCGAGCCGACGAAGCTCGCGTCGCACTCGAACTCGGCCCGGGTGGTGGCGGAGGGGATGTCGCGGTCGGGATCCACGCCTTGGGGCAGAAACGCAACGCTGGAAATTCCGGCGCCGCGGAACAGGTCCACGCGCGACACGCTGGTGACGTACATTCGTTCGGCCAGACGGCCCAGCGCGAGCACGGGCTCCGTGAGCGGCAGGTCGAAGTACCAGAAGGCGCGCTCGCGGCCTCGAAGCAGCGAGCGCAGGGACGCCTCGCCAGCGAGAATGGCGTGCCGGGTCAGGAGCACGAAGTCCGGCGCGTAGCGATCCACCAGCGATTGGACCGCGCGTCCGGCCGCCGGTCCGGCCCAGCGCGACCAGCCGACGACATTCACGGCCCGACACGCGTGTCCCAGCGCGCGCGCGGCCCGCACGATCGAGGCCTCCGTCTTATGCGCCCCACCCGCTCCGAGCACGGCTACTCGCATGCGCCAAGTATAGCGGACCGATGCGCGTCGCTCTCCTGACTTCGGCCAACGGCTGGCGCGGCTCCGGCGCCAGCTACGCCAAGATCGCGCGCGGCCTGGGCGACCGGGGCCACACCGCCCATCTGGTGACGGCGGTTCCCCGGCTGACCGACCGCCTCCGAGAGGAGGGGCTCGACGTCACCCAGATTCCCGGGCGGAACACCGGACCGCGCGAGGTGTGGGCGCTCCGCCGCGCGCTCAAGGACATCCGTGCCCAGGTGATCGTGGCCGACACCCCCCGCGACGTGCGGCTCTCGTTCTACGCTACATTCCTGCACCGCGCGCGCATTATCTATCGCTACAACCTCAATTATCGCCGTCCGCGCAACCACCTGATGGACCGGATCTACCTGAGCAGGGTGGCCGCCTGCGTCTACCAGTCGCGCTACATCCAGGACGATGCGATCGGCCACGCGGCGTGGATGGGACGGATACCGGCCTACCACGTCCCCAACGGGTACGACACAGTGCGCTACTCGCCCAGCCCCGAGGCCGCGCGCGACTTCCGCGCGCGCTACGGCATTCCGCCGATGGCCCGGGTGGTGCTGAGCGCGGCCAAGCTGACGCGCAACAAGGGACACGACGTCGCCATCGCGGCGCTCAATCGCGTCCGTCACGAAGGGCTGGACCTGGTGTACGTCGTCTGCGGAGACGGACACCTGGAGGGCGAGCTGGTGTCGATCGCCCGGCGGTGCGGGCTGCCCTCGGTGTTCACGGGGCTGCTCGGGACGCGCGACATGATCGCCGCGTACAGCGCGGCCGACCTGGTGGTGCATCCCTCGATCCAGGAAATCTTCCCCAACGCGGTGGGCGAGGCGATGGCCTGCGCGCGTCCCGTCATCGCCGCCGACGCGGGCGGCACCGGGGAGCTGCTCGGCCGCGACGGCGCGACGGGCGTGCTGGTGCCGCCCGCGGACTCCGAGGCGCTGGCGCACGCGGTGGGCGCCGTCTTTGGGGAGGTCGGCCGGCTCCGCGCGCTCGGCGACGCGGCCCGCCGCCGCATCGAGGAGCGCTTCCCGATCGGACAGATGGTCGACGGGTACGAGCGGGCGCTCGCGGAGGTCGTCGGCGGCGGTGGATGACGTTCGCTGGTTCGCGTCCAACGACTATACTCGGCTGATCGTCGCCGAGCTCAGGCGCCTCGGACTCGCGGTGGCCACCGAAGGCGACCGGCCCGCCCGCATCGCCCTCGCCATGTCGGGGCTCAGCGCCGAGGACGCCTGGCGCTATGCGCGCGCGAGCGGCGCGCGCCTGCTGGTCTACCTCTGGGATCTTCCACCCCAGGGAACCGGCCGCGGCCGCGCCGACCCCGTGTGGTGGGTGGCGGGGGGCTTCGTGCGGCTGCTGCGTCCGTGGGGCGGGTACGGCCGCCGGCGCGGCTACTACAGCCGGCTCCGCTACGTCGCGGCCCACGCGGAGTCGGTGTGGGTGCCGAGCGTCATGACGCGGGACATCGTCGCCGAGCGCTTCGGCGTCCGCGCGCGCCGGGTGCCGTACTGCTACGATTCCGAGCGCTTCCTGCCGGGACCGCGCTCGAGAATGGATCCCGCCGTGCTCCTGACCGTGTCCCGCCTGCGGGCGCACAAGAATCAGGCGGCGGTGCTCCACGCGGCCGCCGCGCTCGAGCGGCCGGTCCAGGTGCGGCTCATCGGCCGCGGCCCGGAACAGGAGCGACTGGAGGCGCTGGCGGCTCGACTGGGCGTGCGCTGCACCATCGAGACCACGGCCGACGACGCGTCCGTGACCCTCGCCTACCGCGAGGCCGCCGTGGCGGTCTGCCCCAGCCGCTTCGAGGGCTTCGGCCTCACGCCGGTCGAGGCGGTGGCGTCGGGCGTCCCCGTGGTGGCCTCGGACATTCCGCCGCATCGGGAGTTCATCGGCCGGGCGGCCCGCCTGGTGCCATTGGAGGACACGGCCGCGCTGACGGCGGCCATCGCCGAGGCGCTCGACGCCTCGCCTGCCGATCCCGCACTGGTGCAGGATCTCACCATTCCAGCCGCGGCCGCGCGGTTCGTGGCCGGGCTCGAGCCTCTGCTGCGCTGACGGCGGCGACCGATGCCACGTTAGATTGCGACATGCCCACCCACCTCCTGCTCACCTACGATTTTCCGCCGATCGGCGGTGGGATCGCACGCTGGATGGGGGAGCTGGCCCGGCGCTATCCCGCGGGCTCGCTGGTCGTCTCGACCGGCCAACAGGGCGACGCCTCGGAGGTGGACGCGAGCTTCGGGAACCGGATCGATCGGCTGGCGATCCCGTCGCGCCGCCTCCGAACGTTCCAGGGCGTCCTGCTCTGGTCGCGGCGCGTCGCGGTGCTGGCCCGGTCGACCGACGCGGAATTCATCTGGTGCGGCAACATCAAGCCCGCCGCCTACCCGGCCCGGTGGACGATGGAGCGCACCGGCACGCCGTTCGGCATCCTGCTGCACGGCGGCGACCTCCTGATCCTTCAGCACCAGGTGCATCGCTCGGCGGTCAAGCGAAAGACCGCCGCCGCACTCCTCTCGTCGGCCGCGGTGCTCGTGGCGAACAGCGAGTGGACCCGGGACTGCTGCCTCACCCTGCTGGGCGAGCTCGAGATCGACGCGACCCCGGAGCGGATTCGGGTCGTGCCGCTCGGCGCCGACCAGGCCTTCTTTCGCCCCGGCCTCGACACCCGCACGGTCCGGGCCCGGTACGGGCTCGGCGAGGGCCGCTGGCTCTTGTCCGTGGCGCGCCTGACGCGTCACAAGGGGATCGATACCTCCCTGCACGCGCTGGCCCGCCTCGCCGGGCGCTATCCGGATCTTCGGTACGCCGTGGTCGGGCACGGCGAGGACGAGCGGGCCCTCGCGATCCTGGCCGAGGAGCTCGGAGTGGCCGACCGCGTCCGCTTCCTCACCGCGGTTCCCGATCGCGACCTCCCCGCGCTCTACAACAGCGCGGAGATCTACCTGGGCATCTCCAGGCTCATGGAACAGCAGGTGGAGGGATTCGGCATCTCGCTCGCCGAAGCCTCGGCGTGTGGTCTGCCCGTCATCGCGGGGCGGAGCGGGGGCGTGCCCGCCGCGGTCCGCGACGGCGAGACCGGCCTGCTGGTCGATGCCGAGCGGGCCGACGCCGTGGCCGAGGCGATCGAGACCCTGCTGGACGACGCGGGCCTCCGCGCCCGGTTGGGCGCGGCGGGTCGCCGCGCGGTGGAGCGTCACTACAACTGGGACCGGGTCACCGCCGATCTCGCGCGGATCGGCCACGACCTCGGTGTGTCCGCCCGTCAGGTCGCCGGCTGATGCCGTCCGCGCCCACCTCCGCGGCAATCGAGGAGTACGACCGCCAGTACCAGGTCTGGGTGGAGGGGCAGGGCGCGCGCGCGCTCGACCGCGATTGGCGGATGACCCACGTGCTCTGGCGGCACCGCGCCCTCCTCCGCCGCTACCCGCCCGCGGGCCGGCGGGTGCTCGACTTCGGCTGCATGGATGGCATCTTCACGCTCAAGCTTCAGGAAATGGGAGGGGAGGCGGTCGGCTACGACATCTCGCCCGCGGCGATCGCGCAGGCCAAGCGGTTCCGCGGGGAGGCCGCGCGGCCGGTGTTCACCACCGTGCCGCCCGGACCGGGCCAGTTCGATCGGATCTACTGCCAGGAGGTGCTCGAGCACGTCGAGGACGACTCGGGGCTGATCGGCGAGCTGGTCGGGTACCTGGCGCGCGGCGGGTCGGTGGTGGGTACGACGCCGGTGGGAGAGAACTTCTGGGACCCGGACCACAAGCGGCGGTACGACGAGGCGCTGCTCCGGCGCGCGCTGGCGCCCTGGGGCCGTGTGCGGCTGCACCGCTTCTACCGCAGTCCGCTCCGCAATTTCGTGCCGATCCGCCAGAAAGGCGCGGCGGTGTTCATCTTCGAGGTTACGCCGCCGTCTCCTCCGGCCGAACGCTGATCGCATCGGTCGGGCAATTGAGAACGTAGGCCCCCTCCACCGGCGACCAGGTCTGGATCGGGGTCGTCACCTCGGCTTTCCCCCGCGCATCGAGACGGAACACTTTTGGCGCCTGGACCACGCAGGTACCGCAGCCGACGCATCGCTGGTCGTCCACCAGCACGCGCAGGCGGCGCGTGGGATGCATCCCGCGCCCGATCAGGTGCAGCCGGCCCTCGAGCTGGTCGAGCGTCTGCGCCGTCGCCAGGTAGCCGGCTTCGATAAGCTCGGGCGTCCGGGCGAACTCGAACATCGAGATGTGGTCGACCTTGGGCTGCACCAGCACGAGCGGCGGCCCGCTCCAGTCGCGCAACTGGCCCTCGATCTGCGTCTGCATCACGATCTCGAGCCCGCGGATGTACGTGTTGGCGAACCCTTCGGTCTCGTGCGCCTGGCGCCGGATGCTGGTCGCGGCCACGTTCACGGCCACGATCGGCCCCGTGCCCAGCGAGGCGGCGAGGCGGACGGGCAGATTCTCGATGACCGCGCCGTCGACGTAGGCCCGCCCGCCGATATTCCTGGGCGGGAAGATCCCGGGCAGCGCGCACGACGCGGCCACGGCGTCGGCCACCCGCGCGTCCAGCAGCCCCGGCAGACCCCACATGACCTGCATGCCGGAGTGGAGATCGGTGGTGTTGACGAGCAGTCGGCGCTTGAGATCGCGGAAGGTGACGTCGCCGACCAGGCTGGACACCAGCGCTTCGAGGGGCTCCCGGCGGTAGAGCGCGGGAGCCAGCAGCCGCCGGAAGGCGACGTCGGCCCGCGCCACCTGGAACACGTCCCGGCGCCGGACCCGCAGCGCCCGCGCCTCCATCTGCAGCGGGGTCACCTCGGCCGCCCAGGCCGCGCCGATGAGCGAGCCGATGCTCGACCCCACCACCAGGCTCGGCACGAGCCCGCGCTCCTCGAGCGCGCGGAGCACGCCGATGTGGGCCAGCCCCTTAAGGCCGCCGCCGCTGAGCACCAGGGTGAAGGGTCGGTCCGGGATCACTCGCTTGCCCGGGTTGAGGTGGCTTGCGTAACCTTCCAGCGGCAAAATTCGCAAGAATCGTGCGCCGCCCGTCGAAAGGTCAACGGTGCAAGGCTGTGCGCGGTTCCCACCCCGCAGGCTCACCCCAACGCCGGGACAACCAATGGCCGCTCGCGCCCGGCGTGTCGTCCTGCGACAGAGGCTGCCCAACGCGCGGACGTGGGTGATGGAGATCGCCTTGCCGGGGCTCCGGGAAACCTGCGATACGAGGCTACGCCGTGGCCGCTGAACCGGTCTCGCCGCCCGCGCCGTCGCTCGAGCCGGCCGAGGTGGCCGCTCTCCGGCGCGCCGAGTTCCCCTGGGCCGACGAGACCATCTATCTCAATAACGCGAGCATCGGCCCGCTCCCGGAACGCACACGGCTCGCGCTCGACGCGTTCAATCGGCGGCGCGCGATGCCGTTCCGCCTTCCCGACCGGGATCTCTTCGGCACGCTCGCCGAGTCGCGCCGGCTGATCGCCGACCTCCTCTCCGCCGCGCCGGAGGAAGTGGCACTCACCGTCAACACGGGCTTCGGGCTCGGGGTGATCGCACGCGCGCTTCCGCTTCGGCCGGGCGACGTGGTGCTCGTGAGCGACCGGGAGTTTCCCGCCAACGTCTATCCCTGGCTCCGGCTCCGGGAAACGGGCGTCGAGGTCGAGCTGGTGCCCACCACCGCGGCGGGATGGCCGGACGAGGCGCGGCTCCTGTCCCGGCTCGAGGATCCACGGGTGCGCGTCCTGGCCGTGTCGCTGGTGCAGTTCAGCAACGGCTATCGCGTGGATCTCGCCGCCCTCAGCGCGGCCACGCGCGCCACGGGGGCCTTTCTCGTCGTCGACGCGATTCAGGCGGTGGGCCAGCTCCCGGTCGATCTCCGAGAGACGCCGGTAGACGTGCTCGCCTGCGGCGGGCAGAAGTGGCTCCTGTCGCCATGGGGCTCGGGGTTCGTGTACGTCCGGCGCGAGCTGATCGCGACGTTGCGCCCGCCGGTCACCGGCTGGATGGCGTTCGAGGGCACGGACGATCTGACCCGGCTGACGACGTACGACGACACCCTGCGCGCCGATGCCCGGCGGTTCGAGTTGATCACGCTGCCCTTTCAGGATTTCGCGGGCATGAACGTCTCGCTCGGCCTGCTGCTCGAGCTGGGCGTCGAGCGGATTCAGGCGCATCTCGGCCGGCTCCACGAGCCGGTGCTCGAGTGGGCCGCGCGGACCGGAACGCGGGTGGTCTCTCCGCCGGGTGCGCACGGCTCGGGCATCGTCTGCCTGGCGCCCGACGACGTCGGCGAGGCTTTTCGCCGGCTCAAGGCCGCGCGCATCGTCTGCAGTCTCCGCGAAGGTGCCATTCGGCTCAGTCCCCATGTGTACAACACCGTCCAGGAGATGGAGCGCGTCTGCGCGGTCCTCGACGGGTCAGCCACCCCCTAACCGAGTCAGCGTCATGCCAAGTTCGTTTTCCGACATGCTCACCGCCGGGTACGGCTTCGCCGATCCGGCCGTGACGTTGGGCGCCGCCCTCGAACGCGACGGCACCGTTCACCGGGAGCCCAAGGTGAAGGTTCCGCTCGCGATGATGAACCGTCACGGCCTCGTCGCGGGCGCCACCGGCACCGGCAAGACCCGCACGCTGCAGCTCCTCGCCGAGCAGCTCTCGGCCGCGGGCGTGCCCGTGTTCGTCGCGGACGTCAAGGGCGACCTCGGCGGACTCGCCATGCCGGGCGAGCCCTCGGACCGCCTGGCCGGCCGGGCGACGGACGTGGGGTGGGACTGGAAGGCAGCGGGCGTGCCGGTGGAGTTCGTGAGTCTGACGGGCGCGCCGGGCGTGCAGCTTCGCGCCACGGTGAGCTCCTTCGGCCCGCTCCTCCTCGGCAAGGCGCTCTCGCTCAACGACACGCAGACCAGCGTGTTGTCCATGGTGTTCAAGTACTGCGACGACAGCCAGCTCCCGCTGCTCGACCTGCCGGACCTGCGCGCCGTGCTCCAGTTCCTGAGCTCGGACGAGGGGAAGCCTGAGCTGGTGCAGTACGGCGGCATGGCCGGCGCGACGGTCGGCGTGCTGCTCCGGAAGATGGTCGAGCTCGAGGCGCAGGGCGCCGACCGCTTCTTCGGCGAGCCGGAGTTCGATGTGCGGGAGATGTTGAAGGTCACCTCGGACGGCCGCGGGATCGTGACCTGCCTGGAGCTGAGCGACGTGCAGGACAAGCCGCTGCTCTGGTCCACGTTCATGATGTGGATGCTGGCTGAGCTGTACCACAATCTGCCCGAAGTCGGTGACCTTCCCAAGCCCAAGCTCGTCTTCTTCTTCGACGAAGCCCACCTGCTGTTCGACGACGCCTCGAAGGCGTTCCTCGACCAGGTCCAGCAGGTGGTCCGGCTCATTCGCTCCAAGGGGATCGGCGTGTACTTCGTGACCCAGACGCCGAAGGACGTGCCCTCGGACGTCCTCGCGCAGCTCGGCCACCGGGTGCAGCACGCGCTCCGGGCGCACACCCCGGACGACGAGACCGCGCTGCGCGCCACGGTCCGGACCTTTCCCAAGACCGAGTTCTACGACCTGGGGGAAACGCTGACCTCGCTCGGCATCGGCGAGGCGGTGGTGGCCGTCCTGGACGCCCGCGGCGCGCCGACCCCCGTCGTGGCCACGCGGCTCGTGCCGCCGGCTTCGCGCATGGCCCCGCTGACGCCGGAGGAGCTGCAGGCCGACATCCGCCAGTCGGACCTGCTCGCCACGTACGGCCGGGCCGTGGATCGCGAGAGCGCGCGCGAGTTGCTGGCGGCCCGGATGGCCAAGACCCAGGCGCCGCCCGCCGCGGCGGCGCAGGGCGGGAGCGAGACGGGGCCGGCCCGCAGCGGCGGCCGCGCCGGCAAGACGGCCGCCCAGGTTGCGGGTGGCGCACTGGTGGGCGCGCTCAGCTCCAGCATCGGCCGCACCGTCGGCCGCGAAATCGTCCGGGGCCTGTTCGGCCTGCTCGGCGTCAAGCCGTCGCGCTCCACGACGCGGCGGTCTCGCTGGTAGGGCGCGGGGAGGCTGCGTGACCGGCGACACCCCGCTGGCTGCCCCGGAGCCCGAGGCGTTCACGGCCGAGGCGCTGCTGGACGCGTACCCCATCCTCAACGCGGAGGAGCGCCTCGAGGGATTCGTCCTGCTGAGCGCCAACGAGGCGGCCGACTGCTTCCTGGCGCTCAGCACCCGCCATCAGGCGGACCTGCTCCAGGATCTGGGCCCCGAGCGGAGCCGCCCGTGGATGCGGCTGCTCGCGCCGGACGACGCGGCCGACCTGCTGCAGGCCCTCCCGGGCGAGGATCGCTACCTGTTCCTGGCGCTGCTCGATCCCGCGACCCGGGGTGAGGTGACGGCGCTGCTCGCGTACGCGGAAGATGCGGCGGGCGGCGTCATGAACCCGCGCTACATGCGGCTCCGGCCGGACATCTCGGTGGAGATCGCGATCCGGTATCTCCGCCGCCAGGCGATCCGGGGCATCGAGGTCATCGACTATGCGTACGTGCTCGACCCCGAGATGCACCTCCTCGGCGTCGTTCCCTTCCGTGAGCTGTTCGCCGCCGGTCCCGAGAAACAGGTGCGCGAGATCATGCACACCGATCTCGTGACCGTCGCCGAGGACGCCGACCAGGAGGCCGTGGCGCATCTGCTGGTGGACGACGGGCTCCTGGCCATCCCGGTCGTGGACGCGGACGGCCGCATGAAAGGCGTGGTGACGGCGGACGACGTGGTCGGCGTGGTGCAGGAGGAGGCGACCGAGGACATCCAGAAGATCGGCGGCAGCGAGGCGCTGGACGAACCGTATCTGCAGATCGGCTTCAGTGACATGGTGCGGAAGCGGGGACGCTGGCTCGCCGTGCTGTTCGTGGGCGAGATGCTCACCGCCACCGCCATGGGGTTCTTCGAGAAGGAGATCGCGCGCGCCGTCATCCTCGCCCTGTTCGTCCCGCTGATCATCAGCAGCGGCGGCAACTCGGGCTCGCAGGCGGCCACCCTTGTCATCCGGGCGATGGCGCTGAGCGAGGTCCGGCTGCGGGACTGGTGGCGCGTGGCGCGGCGGGAGCTCATGACCGGGCTGGTGCTGGGGCTCCTGCTGGGTCTCATCGGCCTGGTGCGGATTCTAGTGTGGCAGGCGGTCGGCGACGTCTACGGGGAGCACTACATGCTGGTGGCGCTCACGGTGGCCGGGAGCCTGATCGGCGTCGTGATGTTCGGCACCTTGGCGGGCTCGATGCTCCCCTTCGTGCTCCGGCGGTTCGGCGCCGACCCCGCGAGCGCCTCGGCGCCCTTCGTCGCCACGCTGGTCGACGTGACCGGGCTGGTCATCTACTTCACCGTTGCGCGCCTGCTGCTCGGCGGGACGCTGCTGTAGGCCGCGGCCGGATAAGCCGCGGCCGGAGCCCTACGGCTCGACCACGAGCCTCACGTAGTTCTTCTTCCCTTTCCGCAGGATCACGAACCGCTCGTCCGGCGGGCCCTGCAGCGCCTCCTCCCCGATCCGAAGCTCCACGTCGTCGATCGGCCGGCCGTTGAGGTAGAACCCCTTGCCCTGGATCCCCCGCCGCGCGTCCGCCTTCGAGCTGGCGAGCCCGCTGGCCACCAGGACTTCGACCACCGGGAGACCGGCGGGCAGCCCCGCCCGCGATACCCGCCGCTCCGGCATGTCGGCCAGCGCCTCGGCCCCGGGCTGGCCGGCCCCGGCCCCGCCGCCGAACAGTGCGGTGCTCGTCTGGATCGCGGTCTCGGCCGCGGCGTCGCCGTGGACGGTCGAGGTCACCTCGCGCGCGAGCACCCGCTGCCCCTCGCGCCGGCTCGGATCGGCCGCGTGCTCCGCCATCGTCGCCGCGATCCGGTCGAGGTGGAGAAAGGTGAACAGCTTGAGGTAGCGCTCGACGTCGCGGTCGTCGGTGTTGAGCCAGAACTGGTAGAAGTGATAGGGGCTGGTTCGCTCGGGGTCGAGCCAGACGTTGCCGGCCTCGCTCTTCCCGAACTTGGCTCCGCGGGCGGTGGTGATGAGCGGGAAGACGAGGCCGTGTACCTCCCGGCGCTCGCGCCGGTCCACCAGCCAGGTGCCGGCCGTGATGTTCCCCCACTGGTCGCTGCCGCCCATCTGGAGCTCGCAGCCTTCCGTGTGGAACAGGTGCCAGTAGTCGTGCGCCTGGATCAGCATGTAGCTGAATTCGGTGAACGAGATCCCCGTGTCCATCCGGCTCTGCACCGACTCCTTCTGCAGCATGTGGCTGATGGTGAAATGCTTGCCGGTGTCGCGGAGGAAATCCATCAGGCTGAGCCCGCGGAGCCAGTCCGCGTTGTTCCGGTGGCGAGCGGCGTTGGCGCCTTCGAACGCCAGGAACCGCTGCAGCTGGCGCAGGATGTTCCGGGCGTTGGAGTCGATTTGGTCGAGAGAGAGCACCGGACGCTCGGTGCGCTTCCCGCTCGGGTCGCCGACCATCCCCGTCCCGCCGCCCACCAGTGCGATCGGCGTGTGTCCCAGCCGCTGGAGCCACGCCATGCCCATGACGGGCACCAGATTGCCCACGTGGAGCGAGTCGGCCGTGGGATCGAAGCCGACGTAAGCCGTGATCGGACCCCGGCGCAGGCGGTCGGCAAGCCCGGGCGTCGCGTCCTGGACGAAGCCCCGGGCGCCGAGCAGTTCGAGGAGGTCGCTCATAGGCGCCAATCGTACCCGCTGGAAACGGGCCCCGCAACCGGCTAGCTTGGGGGCATGGCCCGCCGGCAACCCAGCTTTCTGCAGCGCGTTCGGCTGTCTCCACGCGCCCGCCGTATCGCTCTGGTCTCGTTTCTCGCGGTCGTCGCATTCGGAATCGCCGTCATGACGGCGCTCTGGACTCGCGCGTGCGCGGGCAACAGCTGCCCTTCGATCGCCGACCTGGGCGGTTACGACCCCAACCAGGCCTCCAAGGTGTACGCGGCGGACGGGCGGCTGATCACCGACCTCGGCCTGGAGCGCCGGACGGTGGTGCCCCTCGCGGAGATGTCGCCCTACGTCAAGGCGGCGTTCATCACCACCGAGGACAAGCGATTCTACGAGCACCACGGCATCGACTGGTACCGGGTGTTCGGTGCCATCAAGGCCAACGTCGTCGAGTTCCGGGTGGCCGAAGGGTTTTCGACCATCACGATGCAGTTGGCGCGGAACCTGTGGCCCGACGACATCAGCGGGCGCGACAAATCGCTCCGCCGGAAGCTGCGCGAGGCGCACGTGGCTCGCGAGATCGAGGGGAAGATCTCCAAGGACAAGATCCTGGAGCTGTACCTCAATCAGATCGATCTCGGGAATCGGGCCTACGGCGTGGAGGCCGCGTCGCAGCGGTACTTCGGGAAGTCGGTGCGCGACCTCAACGTCGCCGAGGCCGCCACCCTGGCCGCGATCCCGAAGGCGCCCTCCCGCTACAATCCCCGCAAGAACCCCAATCTGACCATCCAGCGCCGCAACACGATCCTCAACCTGCTGCGCGACAATCACCTGCTGTCGGGCGACGAGGACGAGCGGTGGAAGGCGTATCCGTTGCTGCTCTCGTCCCACTCGGACTTCAGCGGCGTCGCCGAGTACTTCGTCGAGTACGTTCGCCAGCAGCTCGACGCCCGCTTCGGGGCCGGTCTCTACAAGTCGGGCTACCGGGTTTACACGACGCTGGACCTCGACACCCAGCAGGCCGCCGAGCGAGTGCTCGAGGCGCGGCTCGAGGCCATCGAAAGCGGCGCCGACGGCAAGTATCCCTGGCCGAGCTACCGCCAGTACCTCGATGCGCGCGCCGACTCGCCCGATAACGGGACCCGGTCCACGACGCCGTATCTGCAGGGCCTCGCGGTCACCCTCGACGCCAAGACCGGCAACATCCGCGCGATGGTGGGCGGCCGCGACTTCGAGGACAGCAAGTTCAACCGGGCCACTCAGGCGCTGCGCCAGCCGGGGTCCACGTTCAAGCCGATTGTCTACGCGGCGGCGCTCGAGGCAGGCTACCCCCTCTCGCACGTCATGCTGGACGATCCGCTCACCGTGGAGGTCGCGACCGACTCTGCGCCCTGGACCCCCCAGAACTACGACCTCGAGTTCGACGGGCCCATGACGATCCGGCGCGCGCTCTACATGTCGCGCAACATCGTCGCCATCAAGCTGGGCATGGAGCTCGGCGAGCGGACCGTGGTCGGCGAGGCCGCCAAGTTCGGCATCACCACCCGCGTGCCCCCCTATCCGTCGATCCACATCGGCTCTGCGGACGTGATTCCGCTGGAGATGATCGCCGCCTACACCACCTTCGCCAACCTCGGCACGCGCACGATTCCGAACGCGATCCTGCGGGTCGAGGATCGGAACGGCAAGATCGTCTGGCAGCCGCAGGTCCGGGCCATCCCGGTCCTGGATTCCGCGCACGCGTGGCTCATGACCGACGTGCTCCGCGATGTGGTGCGGCACGGGACCGCCGTGGGGTCGGTGGGGTCGCGGATCAACTTCCCAGCGGGGGGCAAGACCGGCACCACCAACGACGGATACGACGTCTGGTTCATCGGTTTCACGCCCGACCTCGTGACGGGAGTCTGGCTCGGCTTCGATCAGCCGAAGAAGATCAAGGGCAACGCGCAGGGCGGGGTGCTCGCGGCGCCGGCGTGGACCGCGCTCATGCGCGAAATCTACGAGCGCCGGGCCATCCCGCCCGCGTGGCCGCGGCCCGACGGACTCACCGTGCTCGACATCGACAAGACGACCGGCTACAAGGCGACGCCCTTCTGCCCGAAGGACGTCCACTACATCGAATCGTTCATCCCCGGCACCGAGCCGACGGCGTTCTGTCCGATCCACTCGCCCTTCGGGGCGGTGGGCGGCACGGTGGGACCGATGGGCGGCACCGGGCCCGCGCCCGACGGTGCGCCGCAAACCACCGCGCCGCTGCCAACAGGTGTTGCTCGGCCCGGCGCGCCCACGGTCGTGGCGCCGGGAACGGGCAGCCCGTCCACAGGGGTCACCAGCGGCGTGATGGGGGGCGTCGGACCGACGCCGAACGCGCAGCGCTGACGTGAGGGCCCGCCGGCTCACGGCCCGGTGGGTTCTGCCCGTCGCGGGCCCCCCCATCGAACGGGGAGCGCTCCTCATCGGGGACGACGGGCGCATCGTGGCCGTCGGGCCGGACCGGTCCGTCCCGGCCCCCGGCCACACGCCGGCGGAAGACTTCGGGGACGCGCTGCTTCTCCCCGGCCTGATCAATGCGCATACGCACCTCGAACTGACGGGCCTGGGCTCGGGGCCGCCCGCGGCCGATTTCGCCGCCTGGATCCGGGACCTTCGGCAAGCCAAGGCGGCACGCTCCGCCGAGGCGGTGCGCGACGCGGCGCGGCGCGGTCTGGCCGACTGCTGGGCGGCCGGCGTCACCACCGTGGCCGACACCGGCGACTCCGGCGCCGTCATCGAGGTGCTTGACGAGGCCGGCGCCTCGGGGATCGCGTACCACGAGGTGTTCGGTCCGCACCCGGACCAGGCCGAGGAGAGTCTTCGGGGCCTGCGAGGGCGTGCCGAGTGGCTCGGCAGATTCGCCGTGGGGCGGGTCCGGCTCGGTGTCTCGCCCCATGCGCCCTACACGGTGAGCGGACCGCTGTACTCGGCCGTTGCCACGTTCGCCCGCGAGTCGGGCACGCCGGTGGCCGTGCACCTCGCGGAGTCGCCCGCCGAGAGCGCCCTGCTGGCAACGGGGACCGGGGCGTTCGCGGATGCCTGGCGGGCGCGCGACATTCCGATGCCGGCGCCTCTCGGCCGAACGCCTGTGGAGTGGCTGGACGACCACGAAGTCCTGTCGGAGCGTACGCTCTGCATCCACGTGGTGCAGGCGAGTCCGACGGACATCGGGCGTCTGGCGCAGGCCGGCGCGGCGGTGGCGCATTGCCCGCTGTCCAACCGCGCCCACCGGCACGGCACCGCGCCGCTCGACGCTCTGCTCGCGGCCCGCCTGCGGGTGGGGATCGGTACCGACTCGGTGATGAGTGTGGAAACGCTCGATCTGCTGGCCGAGGCGCGAGCGGCCCGCACGCTGGGCGGTCTGGACGCCGGGGGGGCGCTGGCGCTCTGCACGCTCGAGGGCGCGCGGGCGATCGGGCTCGACAGCGAGACGGGAAGCCTGGCGCCCCGGAAATGGGGAGACGTCGTAGTCATCCGCCCTCAGCGCGCACTGGCGGAGGGACCGGGGGACGGCGCCCCCGAGGAGCAGGTGCTGGCGAGCGGCCCCGCCGACGTGCTGGCCACCTTTGTGGGAGGACGCGACGTGTATCGAAGCAGCCGACTGCTGTGAAGATCCAACGCCACGCTGCCATCCTGCGCGTCGTCCGGGAGCGGCGCATCGAGAGCCAGGACGATCTGCGCGAAGCGCTGGCCACCGAGGGGTTTGTCGTCACCCAGGCGACGCTGTCGCGCGATATCCGCGAGCTGGGCCTGGCCAAGCTGGCCGACCCGCAGGGTGGAGCGTTCTATACCCACCCGCATCGCGCCGCCGTGCGGCCCGACCTCTCCCAGGTACTGCCGGCGCTGCTGGTGAGCGTGGACGGAGTGGGCCCGTTCCTCGTCCTCAAGACGGCGAGCGGATCCGCCGGGGCCATCACGGAAGCGCTCGACCAGACCGGCTGGGCCGAGGTGATCGGCACCATCGCCGGGGACGACACCGTCCTCGTGATCACGCGGAGCCAGCGGCTGCGGGAGGTCATCGCGGCCAGGATCCAGGCGCTGGTGAAGAAGTAGGGCGGTCGGGTGTGCCGGACGTCCGCTCCCTTGCCGAGGTGGCACCCTAAGCATTACGCTTGAAATAACCGGCGAGTTGCGGCCTTTCCCGCGCGCCGACGTGGCCTCCCGTCCGGCCCGCCCCATGCCGGGGCGACACCGCGGCGGGATTCGTTCATCCTCGATCCCATTGCGCTGCGGAGCCCACCGGTGCGGTGCTTGGCGCTGAACGCCTCCTTCGAACCGTTGACGATGGTCCCGGTGCGCCGGGCCCTCAGGCTCGTCATCGAGGGCAAGGCCGAGATCGTCGAATCGGACGCGGACGCGTTCATCCGAAGCGAACGACTCACACTACCCAAACCAGCCATCATCAGGCTGGTGAAGTTCGTCCACGTTCCCCGCCGCTTTCGTCGCCAGGTCACCAACACATTCCTCTTCGCCCGCGACAGCTACCGCTGCCAGTACTGCCATCGGAACCAGCTCGAGCTGCGGCACCGGGAGTGCCTGACGCGAGACCATCTGATTCCGTTGTCGCGGGGCGGGGACAATGAGTGGGCCAACGTGGTGACCGCGTGCAGCTCGTGCAATACCCGGAAGGGGAATCATCTGCCCGAGGAGTGCGGCATGCACCCGCTCGTGGCGCCGCGCGAGCCGCATTTCGTGCATCTCTCCTGGGCGGTCCGCCGCCTCTCGACGGCCCAGGCGAAATACATCAAGCTCTTCTACGGTCCGGAGGCGCTCCGCGCCCTCGGCGGGAGAGCATAGCGGACGCGTTTCACCGGACGTCGAAGCTGATACTCCGCACCTCGAGCCTCAGGCTCGGCAGGCCGGCCAGGCGGAGGAGGAAGCGAGTCGCACCCCGTCCGACCGCGTCGCCGACCCCTTCCTTGCCCTCCGCCACTCCCCCCAGATCGCCCTCGAGAAACCGCTGCAGCTCGTCCAGATCGGAGTCGGAGAGGGTCGAGATCTTGAGCGACGCGGCGTAGTAATAGCGGCCCGTCTGCGCGGGCCGCACGCTCACCTGGTAGGCGAAGGAGAGCGCCGTCATCAGTGCGTCCACGGTGGCGTAGCGCCGCTCGCGAGCGCGTTCGCCCACCAAAGTGAGCACCGTATACTGGTCGAGCAGCGGCTCGTGGCGCAGCACGACATCCCACTCCGCCTGCCGCTCGAACGCGTCGAACCAGCTCCCGCGCGACCGCCACACCTGCACGGTATAGTGCAGGCGCACCGGCAGCCCCGAGCGGAGCGCGGCGAGCCAGCGGCCGTCCCCCAGCAGATTCTCGGACCGGACGACCGGTGCCCGCGACCCCGAGGGGGCCGAGTCCGCGGCGAGACGGACCGTGAGGCGGACCGACTCGGGGCCCTGGGCCTCCACGCGCCCGGGCTGCCCCGTCGCGAAGACGAGCGCCGCGACCGCGGCGTGCACCCACCCGATGGTCCGCACTAGAACCGGCGCTGGAGTCTCACGAGGAACCGCACCGGCTCGTCCTCGCTGAGGCTCTTCGCGAGGTACGCGCCGATCCCGCCCGCGTCCAGACCCACACCCACGTCCAGTTTCCACTCGTCCAGCGATGGAATCCGATTGACCGCGACCTGCCCCGGGCCATCCCCGGCGAGCCAGGCCTTGCCGGCGTCGGTCAGCAGCACGAGATCCGCTTCCTCGATGCCGATCAAGCGGCCCCGCGCTCCCGTCTCGCGGTCCCGCGGCCGGTAGCCGAGGTTGAGGCCGAGCCGGGTGCGCACCTCGATCTGCGCGGTGATCGAACGGTCGCACAGCGCTGGATTCGACGGATCGCTGAACCCGCGCGGCGCACAGGTGAAGCTGCGGAAGGCGTAACCGGGGAGCAGGTCGGGGCCGCCGAGCGAGACGCGGCGCTGAATCGGCAGCCGGTCCCCGCCGATCCACCCGTCCGCCCGAAGCCGTCCGTTCACCCGAACATTGGGCGTAAGCCGCGAGTATCGGCGGAGATCGAGCGTGAGACGGTCGAACTGATAGCCGCCGCCGGTCGGCGTGGGGGGTCGGACCGTCTCGGGCAGCGCGAGCGGCGCCACGTCATCGCTGGTCGAGTGCTCGTAGCGTGCCCCCAGGAGCCACCCGGTGCTCGGCGCGTCGCGGTCGTTCCGGGTGTCGAGGTCGACTTGCAGGCCGGTCGTGAAATAGTGGCCGTCGTCGCTGAGCGGGTTGCGGCGCCATCGATCGCTGTTCCGGAGCAGCGACCACGGATCGGTAGCCCGGAGCGACCGCTCCTGATCCCGGCGAAGCGATACTTCGATTCGGAGCGTCCGCGTCGGTTGCACCCAGGCGGCACCGCCGCCCCCCTGGCGCTCGAAGTAGTCGCGATAGTCCCGCTGGAGCAGAAAGGCCGACCAGCCGTTCTCGGAGGACGACAGCGGCTGGTTCTCGAACGGCGCCACTTCGCTGTAGAGGCGGCCCGCCAGACCCCAGACCGGAAACCGCAGCTCGGCACGCGCGCCGTACCCGAAATCGCTGCTGAGCCGCGCGCCTTCGCCGGCGGTGCGCAGGATCCCGCGCAGGTCCACGCGGGCCACCGACGCGCGCGAGGGCCGCAGCTCGAAGGTCGGGCCGAACACGATCGGCAGCCCCTCGATCCGGTTGTACGTGCCGCCCGTGGTCAGGAGCAGGGTGGTGCGGACCCGCCCGGTCTGGAAGCTCGTCCGTGCCTGGGCGAGCTCGCGTAGCGGGCGCCGTCGCTCGCGAACCACCAGCGCGCCCGAGGCCGACCGGTCGACCGGGGCGGCGTCCCACACGACGCGCTCCCGTCCCTGGTGCCGTGCCTCCGGGCTCCGGATGAGGCGGCCACCCACCACCAGGATGTCGCCCACGAGATCCGCGCCCGGCAGGAGATAGAGGGTCGCGTTGATCACGACGACGTCGCCGCGCACCCGGCCCGCTAGCCGGAGCGATCCACGAAGGACCGCCAGCCGTCCGGCGAACTCGCTCCCGGCGGGGAAGCTCACATCGCCCTCCATCCGCGTGGTCGCCGAGTCGTTGTAGAAGTCCAGCAACTCCGCCACGATGTCGGGCGCCGGGCCCGCCTGCACGAGGGCCGAGTCGCCGGCCGGCAGGTCGGGATCGATGACGATGACGCTGTCCTGGGCCCGGAGCAGCGGGGGCAGGGACAGGATCAGCAGGAGGCCGCCGAGGGGGAGACGCATGCGGATCTCGGATGAATGGAAAGAAGGCGGGCCGGCTACTCCCGATCGAGCCGGAGGCGGCGCATCCGCCGGTACAGGTTGGCGCGGTCCGTCTGCAGCACCCGCGCGGCTTCGGACACGTTGCCCTCGGCCTGGGCCAGGGCGGCGGCGATGAGCCCGCGCTCGAAGTCGTCGAGCGCTTCGCCGAGCGGACGGCCCAGCGCGGCGGCCCCGAGCGGCGGCGGGGCGCCACCCCTGAGCACCTGCCGCACGGCGGGCGCATCGATCGTCGGGCCGCTCAGGATGATCAGCCGCTCGATGAGATTAGCCAGCTCGCGGACGTTGCCCGGCCACCCATAGCCCGCCAGCGCCTCCAGCGCCTCCGGTGTAAACGCCGGGGCCTGCCGTGGCCGCACGCGCTCGGCCAGGTGTGCCACCAGGGCCGGCAGATCCTCGAGCCGCTCGCGGAGCGGGGGAAGGCGGATCGGGAAGACGTTGAGCCGGAAGAACAGGTCCTCCCGGAACTCGCCGTCCGCCACGGCGTCCTCGAGCCGCCGATTGGTGGCCGCCACCACCCGAACGTCGACCCGTTGCGTCCCCTCCGCGCCAAGCCGCTGCAGGTCGCCCGTCTCGAGCGTGCGGAGGAGCTTGGCCTGCGCGTCGCCGCTCAGGTCGCCGATCTCGTCGAGAAAGAGCGTCCCCGAGTGGGCCAGCTCGAACCGGCCGAGCCGCCGCTCGGTGGCGCCCGTGAAGGCGCCGCGCTCGTGCCCGAACATCTCCGATTCTACGAGGTCCCGTGGGATCGCGGCACAGTTGACCGTGACGAAGGCGTGGCCGGTTCGCCGGCTCGCCGAATGCACCGCCGCGGCGGCCAGCTCCTTCCCGGTGCCGCTCTCCCCGGTGAGAAGGACCCGCGCCTCCGTCGGCGCCACCCGGGCGATGAGGGAGCGTACCTGCCGCATCGGCGCGCTCTCGCCGATTAGCGCCGAACGCCGGGCCATCTCGGCGTGCAGTGCGCGATTCTCGGCGCGCGTCCGATTGAGGTCGAGCGCGGCCCGCACGGTCACCAGCACCGACTCGGGGCCGAGCGGCTTCTCCAGAAACTGGAACGCGCCCAACTTGACCGCGCGCACAGCGTCGGTGAGCTGCGCCTTGCCGCTCATCATGATGACCGGCATGTGGCGGCCCCGCTCGCGAAGCGCGGCCAGCGTCTCGAGGCCGTCCGGCCCGGGCGGCATCAGGAGGTCGAGCAGCACGACGTCCGGATCCACGTCGTCGATCTGCAGCAGCGCCGCGTTGCCGTTCGGCGCTTCGGCCACGGTGAAGGATTCCTCGCGGAGGAGCGCCGCGAGCATCCGGCGGATGTTCGTCTCGTCGTCCACGAGCAGGATCTGCGCGTGGGTGGTCACCGGCTGCGCAACCTCACGACGAAGGTCGCACCGCCGCCCGGCGTCTCCCGCACGGTGACGGTGCCCCGGTGCGCCTCGACGGTCTGTTTCACCAGGGCGAGTCCGAGCCCGGTCCCTCCGCTCTTGCCCGTCACGTACGGTTCGAACACCCGGCCGGCGAGCTCGGCGGGAATCCCCGGGCCATGGTCGCGGACCTCGATGCGAATTCCGCCCGGTTCTGGCCCGGCCGTCACCTCGATCTCACCCTGGCCGCCGCATGCCTCGACGGCATTGCGCAGCAGATTGTCGAAGGCTCGGCGGAGCGGCTCGTGGTGGCCGACGAGGGACGGGAGGGCCGGATCGAGGGACAGGCGGACATTCATCGCCGGCGGAACGCCGGTGCGCGCGAGCCCGGTGAGCAGCTCGGGCATGTCGATGGCGGCGGCGGGCCCCTCGGGCAGTCGACCGAACTCGGTGAACTCGCGTGCCAGCTGCTCGAGCCGACCCGACTCGGCCATCAATACGTCGATCGCCTCCTGCTGGGCCGGCGGGGCCGAGCGCGCGAGCTGGGCGACCGCGAGCCGGATGGGCGTCAGCGGATTCCGCATCTCGTGCGCCACGCGGCGCGCCGTCTCGCGGAACGCGCGGAGCCGCTCCGCCTCGATGTCGCGTGCGCGGCCCCGCTCGATCTCCTGGGCCATCTCGCGGAGCGCGAGACGCAGCGCCTCGAACTCCGGCGCGCCGCGCCGCGGCCGGTCGGAGGGGAGCGGCTCCATCCGCTGAATGTGCCCGGCCCAGCCGATGAGCTCCTCGATCGGCCGGCTGAGCTGCCGGGAGAGGTGACCGCCCAGCCGGACCGAGGTATACAGAAACGCGGCGCCGAGGAGCAGCACGACCAGGCCCAGCCCCGCGTAGTAATAGCGGCCGAACGTGTCCACGCGCTGCAGGCGGACGAGCGCGCTGTTGAGTTTGGCGGCGTGATCGGCCAGGGCCGCCCGCTCCGGCGGCGCGAGGCGGGTGGAATCGAGCGTCTGCAGCAGGACCCGGCCCGAGCCGCCAACATCCTCCATCGCGCGGAGGGCGCCGGCGGCCGGAGTGGTGGAGCGGACGGTCAGTGCCCAACCCAGGATCGCCGCGGCGGTCGGGACCGCGCCGAGACAGATCAGGATGAGAAGGATTCGCTGTCGGAAGGCGAGGCGCATCGCCCTGGAAGATAAGCCGCGGGGCGCTGGAGGGCCCACCCGGCCGCGGTCCCCAGAAGGCCGGCCAGCCACTCCGACCAGTGGACCGCGGGGAGCCCGACCGCGGGCGGCACCGCGCCAAGCGCCACCCCGAGCGCCACGGCCAGGACGAGTAGCGCCCACCTCGGACGCCGGGTCCACGCCGCCCAGTAGCCGAGGGGCAGGAACATCGCCGCGAGGAACATTCCGCTCACCCACCGGACCCCGGTGCCGACCGCCAGCTCGAACGGGACGAACAGGATCCACCCGAACACCGGCGACAGGCCCAGCGTGGTCGATCGCTCGAGGCCATCGTAGACGCTCGCGATCCGGACTCGCCCCGCCGCGGCCCAGGCTGTGAGCGCGACCGGCACGTCGGCAGCCTGCGGGAAGCCGGCAGCCAAGGTCACCATCGGGGGGCGGAGGTAAAAGCGAAGCGCGCGGGCCGGCAGCGCGACGCCGGCCTGTCGCCCCTGCTGGTTGAGCGTCAGCGCGCCCCCGGATGGCACGCGAAACATGTAGACCCAGAGCCGGTCCCGGGTGGGCGCCCCGGAGACCACCTCGGCCTCGAGCGAGAACCTGCCGCCATCGAGTCGCTGCCGGAGCGCGGCCGAGTCGGGGGGAGATCCATCGTGCGGCATCGGCACGCCTTCGAGTCGCACCGAGCGGACGCGCCCGTTGAACACGTCCGTCCCGGGCGCCTCATGCGCCCATCGGCTCATCAGGTCCCCGCGCGGTACCTCCGGCGACAGTAGCCACCCCGATACGAGCAGTGTCAGGACCAGGGCGATTCCACCACCGGCGAGCAGGGCCAGCGCCCTGGCGGGGCGCGGACGGAGCAGGCCCGGCACGAGGGTGCCGAGCGTGGCGCCCAGGGCACCGCTGGTCGTGTTCGTCAGTACATCGCTGAGGCTGGCATCGCGACCAGGGATGACGAAGAGCTGGAGCAGCTCCACCGTCAGCGAGAGGAGGCCGGCGATGACGACGATGCGCGCCCACGATACTCCAGCCAGGCGAAGCCCAACCGACAATGGGAGGAAGAGGAGGAGATTGACCGCGACATCCGCCCCACCGTTCACGCCACATACGAGACACAAGAGGGGGGTCTCGGCGGCCAGGCCGCGCAGGTCGGCGGCCGGGGTGAGGGTGGCTACGAGCACGAATGCCAGGCCGGCCAGCCCAAGCGCAGTCCCGATGCGGTGCTGCAGCGGCGTCCGCCGCGGGTCAGACGGGATGCTGGCGATCGGCGCGGAGAATCACTGGTGAGCCGAGGAGGCGAGTGAGGCCCACCTGCCGGGCCGGCCATTCCGCCAGCTGCGCCAGCCGGGACGAGCGGGCCAGTCGGTACAGCACCATCGGCATGAAGAATTGCGGCTGTTCGGTCGCTACGCGGAAACCGGCGTCGGCGAATGCCTCGGCCATCTCGTGCCGGCCATAGAGGGAAAATCTGCGGGTGGTTACGCCTTCGATCGACCGCTTCATGTCGAACAGCCGGCGAGAGATGATGTTCACGCTGCGCTTCGACGGGTAGTCCGCGATCACGCGGTGGGCCGATACGCGGCACAACTCACCCACGAGCCGGGTCCAGTTGACGCTGTGCGCAAGGAGGCGGTAGCAGATGACGGCGTCGAACTCGGCGTCCTCGTAGGGCAGATCCTGGAGGTCCACGACGTCGAACCGGCACTGGCCGGTCGAAGTCCAGGGTTCGAGGAGATTGCCACAGGATGGGTCACTTCCGGCCACCGTCACCTGGTAGCCGGCTTCGACCAGCGGCGGGGCCACCTGGGCATGGCCGCCGCCGACGTCGAGCACCGATGCGCCCTGCGGGAGCCCCGCCAGGGAGTCCAGCGTGATCCGCGTCTGGACCTTGAGGAACCAGCGGCCGACCGCCCCGGCAAAACGCCGGGCGTACTCCTCCGAGGACGAATCGACGTCGGCGGTCTCTCGAATGGTCGCACCCGGGTGGCAGGGGCGAAGATGGGATCCCATCAGCCTACTTGAAAAAGGGACGGGTTGAGGATTTTCGTGAACCTACGTGCCAAAACCGTGCCCGTCCACCATGGGGGGCTCGATTCGGTCGTGGCCCGGCGGGCCAGACTGCCTTACAATTCACAGCCGCGGGCCCTAGAGCCGCGCAGGACATGGACTTCGACGGAGGACGGATGCGGATCCTGGTGACAGGGGGGACCGGTTTTACCGGTACGGCGCTGGTGAGGCGCCTGCGGGAGGAGGGCCATCATGTTGTGGCGCTCGACTACAAGGAAGGCCTCCAGTGCGACACCCTGCGGGCCATGGGGGCGGAGGTGGTGATCGGCTCGGTGACCGACCCCGCGGCCGTCGAGCGGAGCATGCGGGGGGTCGAGTTCGTCTTTCACCTCGCGGCGGCTTTTCGCGAGCTCAACGTGCCCAACACCTTCTACGACGAGGTCAACGTCGGCGGAACCCGCCTGGTGCTCGAAGCAGCCATCAAGGAAGGGGTATGGAAGTTTGTGTACTGCAGCACTTGCGGCGTCCACGGCAACGTGGATCGGCCGCCGGCCGCGGAAGACGCGCCGATTCAGCCGGCCGACTACTACCAGCGCACCAAGTACGAGGCCGAGCCGATCGTCAAAGCCATCGCGCCGTCCTCCATGGAGACCGTCATCCTGAGGCCCGCTGCGATCTATGGCCCCGGCGACCCGGAACGATTCTTCATGATCTTCAAGCGCGTGGCCAAGGGAAGCTTCCCGATGTTCGGGAGCGGCCGGACGCTGTACCACCCGCTCTACATCGACAATCTGGTGGATGCGTTCATGCTCTGCCTCCCGAAGGGCGTCGGGGACGGGCGCGAGTACCTGATCGCCGACGAGCACTACTACCCGATCCAGGAGATCGTCGAGGAAGTGGGCCGGGCGCTGAACGTGAAGGTCCGGGTCCCCCACTACCCGGTCCTCCCGGTCGTTGTGGTCGGGCATATCGTGGAAAAGCTCTGCAAGCCGATCGGAGTGACCCCGCCAATTTTCCCGCGGCGAGTGGACTGGTACCGGCAGAATCGCGCCTTCGACATTTCGCGTGCCCAGCGCGAGCTGGGCTACGCCCCTCGCATTCCGCTACCTGAAGGACTTCGGCGCACCGGCGAATGGTATCGCAGCATGGGATACCTAAGCTAAGGCGCATCTGCCGCAGAGTCGTGAGCCCGGTCACCTCGCAACGGCCATGGGTGGACGATATTAGGGCTCTCTCAGAGGAGGAACCATGCACGTGCTCGTTACGGGTGGCACCGGGTTCGTCGGCTCGCATCTTGTCCGCCGGTTGTTGTCTCGTGGCCATACGGTCACGACCCTGGACCGCAGCCCCGGCCTGTTCGACGACGAGCTCCGGACCCTCGGCGCGAACATGCTCTCCGGCAGCGTCACCGACCCGGCGGACGTGGACGGCGCGGTGGCCGGACAAGACGTGGTGTATCATCTCGCCTCGCCGTTCGGCGACATCCTCGAGCCCGACGCGGCGTATTGGGCCATCGAGGTGGACGGGACGCGGAACGTGCTCGAGGCATCGCGGCGCCACGGCGTGCGGCGCGTGGTGCACTGCAGTACGCAGGGCGTGCACGGCATCATCGACGAGCCGCCTGGCGATGAAGATTCGCCCATTGCACCGCGGGATTATTACTGCTACAGCAAGGCCGAGGGCGAGAAAGTCGTCAACGACTTCGCGGCCGGCGACATGGACGTCGTCATCGTGCGTCCTACCTCCGTCTATGGCCCTGGCGACACCCGCGGGTGGCTCAAGCTCTACCGCATGGTGTCCAAGGGGTGGTTCCTGATGATCGGGGACGGCGGAACGTTCAATCATCCGGTCTACGTGGAGAATCTGGTCGATCTCTTCGAGCTGGTTGCGGTAGCGCCACAGGCCAAGGGCAGAACCTACCTGGCCGGAGACGAGCAGGCGGTGACGCTGTCGGAGCTGGTCAGCTCGGTGGCGGCCTCTGGAGGGAGTGTGGTGCGGATCGTCCGGTTTCCGTGGTACGGGGGCGCGCTGCTCGCGGCGTCCGCCATCGAGGGCGTCTGCAAGCGGCTCGGCCTCAAGCCCCCGGTGTTCCGGCGTCGCCTTTCGTGGTTCAAGACGAACCGCGCGTTCAGCATCGACCGCGCCCGGACGGAGCTCGGCTACGTCCCGCGCGTCGGCCTGGAGGAAGGGCTCAAGCGCACCCGCGACTGGTATCGCCGGGAGGGTTACCTCGCGCCGGCCATCTCCTCCCTCTCCGCATTCGCATTGATGTAGCGTACCGGCGGAAGCTCCGCCTCGGGCGGAGCTCCGCGTCGATCCAGATACATCCGACTCCACATCTCCATCAGGAGCATCGACCAGAGGCGGTAGGCTCGCTCCTGGCTGTAGGGCTTGCCGCGCCCGCGGCGCCGGAGCCGGCTCACATATCCCGGCTCGAAGAGCCCGCGGGCCAGCAGCGCCTCGCGCGGGAGCAGCTCGTCGGCCATGCGGTCGAGGACGTCGCTCATCTCGGTGTCGTGCTTGAGCCGGTTGAAGCTCTTGCCGAAGGCCAGCATCTGTTCGGGGAGCAGCCCCGCGCATGCCTTCCGCAGGATGTACTTCTGGGTGCGGCCGCGGATCTTGAGGTTGTCGGGAATCGACATCGCGGCGGCGAGGAACGCGGGGTTCGTATGGTGCGCGTTCATGCGCACGCCGACGGCGCTGTAGAGATGCTCGATCGCCGATTGATACGGGTTCAGCATGAACCCGCGCCGCAGGAAATTCGTGATCGGCTGCTCCGCGTCCCGGGGAAACCCGACGAACGGGGGCAGTGGGTGTGCCCCGACGACGTGCGGCGCGGGAAACGCCTTGCCCCGGAAATATGCCTGCCGGAGAGCGCGGCCGCCGAGCGTGCTTGGCTCGACGCTTCGGAAGGTGTAGTCGTAGAACTCCTCGAGTGGGCCTCGCCCGGGCGGGATCTTGAGTCCGAGGTCCACGAGGCGGTGGCGCGGCAGCCCCGCGAACAGCCCGTCGAACCCGAACCCCGCCAGCACCACGTCCACATGTCGCGCCGCCTCGCGGGCGGCGATGTACAGGTACGCGATGTCCTCCCGGCCGATCGGCTCCTCCAGATACCAGACCATCCACGGCAGGATCCCCGGCAGATCGCCCGGGCTCAGCAGCAGCGGATGATGGGTGGTGCCGAGGACCCGCGCGACCATCTCGGCGTTGACCACTTCGCGGTCGTCGGGGCCGTAGCCGGCGGTGAAGGTGTGCAGCTCCTTGTCGCCCACCACGTGTCGCGCGCCCGCCGCCATGACCGCCGAATCGAGGCCGCCGCTCAGCGAAACGCCGATCCGGCCGTAGGGCTCGGTCTGCCAGCGCAACGTCTCGAGAAACGTCTCTCGCAGGGCGGCGGCGTGCCGCTCCTCGTCGTGGTGCTCGACCCGCACCGGGATGTTCCAGTATCGGGCCGTGTGCATCCGCTCGGCGTCGACCTCGAGCCAGGTCCCCGGCGCCACCGGGTAGACGTCGGCCAGACAGGTCGCCCCCGGCTTGATCCACTTGGTACTCTGGATGACCTGCATCGCGTCGCGGTTGGGACGGGCGTCCACGGTGGCGAGCGCGAGCAGGGCCTTGTACTCGCTCGCGAAGAGGAAGCGGCCGGCGCGGTCGATCGTGAAATGGAGGGGTGCGTAGCCGATCCGGTCCCGGCCCAGAATGAGGGCGCGGCGCGGCGCGTGCCAGAACGCCACCGCGATCTGACCCGCCACGTGCTCGAGCCCCTCGATCCCGAATTTGTGAATCAGCTCGTGCAGCAACGCCCCGTCGTCCGCAGGGCTTACGGCGCCCGGCGAGCGCCCGACCCGCTCGGCGAGCTGGTGGCGGTTGTCCACGGCCCCGTCGTACACGAGTCCGCCGTCGGAGAGCTGCCGTACCGTAGCGGAGCCGCCGCGCACGCCGAGGTGGACACCCGGTGCGGGCGACCAGAACGCGCCCGCCGGGCCGCGGTGGGCCAGCCGGGCGTCCATGGCCGACAACTCTTCACGATCGGCATCACCGAGGATGCCGTACACTGCTCCCATAGTTCCATCCCTGCTGGGGTGAGCGGCGAATGACGTGCGAGGAGCCGGTCGTCATCGGCCGGCGGTGACGCCGGCGTGAGGCCGAGTCCCGATCAGACCAACGTCGCGCGGACGATCAGTTTGTGGCCCGCCTGCCACGGGAGCAGCCGGTCGGCGGCCGCGGCCACGCGGAGGGCCGGATAGAGCAGCGACAACAGGCGAAACTGTTTTCGGTACTGCCGGAGGTCCGACTGGGTCACCACCGTGCCTTTGGTCGAACCGCTGCCGCCCTTTCGCTTCCGCATCACCTCGTACAGACCGTTGAGCGTCGTATCCACCATCTCCGACCCGAAGCGGGAGTAGGTCACCGCACGATCGATGCGGAACCGGGTGCCCAGCGCGTCGCGCAGCGAGGCCAGGCTGTAGCCCGGGCGGAGATGCCCATGCCATGCGTCGGTCAGCCCGATACGATGGCGAAACCGGTTGAGCGGCGAGCCGGGCTGCAGATGCGGCACGTTCACGATCACGGTGCCGCCCGGTTTGACGATCCGCTCGAGCTCGCGGGCAAAGGCGCGATCGTCCGGAATGTGCTCGAGGTAGTCCACGATCACGACCTGGTCGAAGCTGGCATCGGCAAACGGCGTCGTGGCACCATCCAGCTGATACACCTCGTCGCCCACCAGCTGGCGGATCGACGCGACGGCCCGCGCGTCCAGGTCGGCGCTCCGCCAGTGGCCGCCGCGCTGCCGCAGCAGGTAGCTGATGACGCCGTTGTCGGCGCCGATGTCGAGGTTGGTCTTGCCCGACGGATCGGCCAGCAGTTCGACGATGCGGCGGAACTTGGCCTGCTTGAGCACCGACTTGCGGAAGAGCGCGACGGCCCACTCGGTCTCGGTGGTGGTCATCTGGGGCGTGGCATCGCGGATCAAGCCGCCGCGGCGGGGACGGCGACCGGGAGCCGGAGATGTCGCGCGACGACCACGAAGGCGACGCCCGCCCGGAGGAACCACCCGATGCCGACCCCGTAGATGACCCCGGCGAGTCCCCAGCGGCCGCCCACGAACGCGGCGCCGATCGCGACGCCCACCGACACCCAGCCGAACACGTTGACCAGGCCCAGCTCCCGCGGCTCGGCCAGCGCCGCGGCGGCGGCCTTGGTGAACGCATTGGCGATCTTCCCGACCCCGCTGAAGATGGCGGCCAGCACGAGGGAGCCGGCCAGATGGTACTTGCCCTGGAGGAACCAGCGCTCCACCAGCGGCGTCACGAACCAGATGCCGAGCGAGCCCAGCACCGCGATACTGCCCACCAGCCGCGCCTCGTGTGCGATCAGCCGGCGCTGCGCGAGCACCGAGGTGGCCGCGCGAAGACGCGGGAGCAGGCTGAAGCCGACGCCCATCTGGAGCACCCGAAACAGCGAGCCCGCGATGGCGCCCAGCACCCCGTACACCGCCAGGTCCCTGAGCGTCAGGACGTGCGGGATCACCAGCCGCTCCATCTGCACCAGGAGCAGGCCCGATGCGTTGAGCCCCGCGAACGCCAGCGCTTCGTTCCAGGGAATGGCCGAGTCCCGATGCGGCTTGTGGTGCCGCTCCGCCAGCAGCACCGACCAGCCGTAGACCCCGGCCACCACGAAGCCAATCGTCGAGATCAGCACCGGCAGCCACGCGTAGGGGACGTGCATCGCGACGACCGCGCCGGCCGCGAGGATCAGCACGAGATTCGGGCTCTGGAACAGCGCGAGCGAGAGCCCGTACCGCTGCTCGCTCTGGAACTTGGCCCCCGCCACCATCATCAGTCCGCCGGCCGAGGACGATACCAACAGCATCGCGGCAAGGCCGAGCGACATGTCGTAGCCCACGAGGGCGATGACCGCCATCACCAGCCCGACCCCGATCGCGGGAGGAATCACCCGGGCCAGGAGCGCCGGGCCGGCCTCCAGGTGCCGGCGGTTCACCACGCCGTCCACTCCGGCAGGCGCGAGGGCGAATCCCAGGTTGCCGAGGGCGATGACCAGGGTGAAGAGGGCGTATTCCTGGGTCGGAAGG
>JBBQDU010000010.1:0-30634 GCA_038320055.1 Gemmatimonadales bacterium
TCCCGTGGGCGACGGGCATCGCCACCACCGGTGTCATCTTCGCCGCCGCCTACCTGCTCTGGGCGCTGCAGCGCATGATCTTCAACCGGCTGGATGACAGCGAGAACGAGCACCTGACCGATCTGACCCCGCGCGAGCTGGCCGTGCTGCTGCCGCTGGTGGCGGGGATTCTCTGGCTGGGGCTCTATCCGGCGCCGGTCCTCCGCCGCATGGAGCCGGCCACCCGCCGCTACCTCGAGGCCACCGCGCCGCGAGCCGGGACCATGCCCACGGCCACACTGGGTGCGATGTCGGTCCCCGGGGAGGCGCCCCGGTGACCCCGATCGATCTGAGCACGCCGGCGGGCATTGCCGTCGCCCTCCTGCCCGAAGTGCTGCTCTGCGGGTGGGCGCTCGTGGTGCTCCTCGTGGTGAGCTGGCGCCACCGGTCGGTGGAGGACAGCAGGCTGGCGGGGTGGCTCAGCTTCGCGGGCGTGGCGGTGAGCGGGGCCGGTCTGGCGGCGCTGTGGGTGAACGGTGCCACGCCCGAGGGGCTCGCGCAGATGGTGGCCCTCGATCCCTTCCGCTATGCCGCCGCAGCGATCGCGCTCCTCAGCGCAGGCGCCACGATCCTGCTGTCCCTCGGCTATCTCGAGCGGGAGCGCCTCCTGGCCCCGGAGTACTATCCGTTGATCCTGCTGGGCACGGCCGGGATGATGTTCCTCAGCGGGGCGGAGGACCTCATCGTCCTGTTCCTCGGCCTCGAGCTGATGTCGGTCGCGGTCTATGTGCTGGCGGGGTTCAATCGCGCCAACGCGTTCAGCGCGGAGGCCGCGCTCAAGTACTTTCTCATCGGGGCGTTCGCGTCGGGCTTCCTGCTCTACGGCATCGCGCTCGTCTACGGCGCCACGGGCACGACCAACCTGTCGCTGGCCGGCGCGCAACTGGCCGGCAAGCCGCTGCCGCTCATGGCCGCGCTGGGCCTCGGTCTGCTGCTCATCGGATTCGCCTTCAAGGTGGCGGCGGTCCCCTTCCATATGTGGGCGCCCGACGTGTACGACGGCTCGCCCACGCCGGTGACCGGCTTCATGGCGACGGGGGTCAAGGCCGCGGCGTTCGCCGCGCTCGTCCGGGTGCTGATGGAGACCTTCCCGTCGGCCGCCGGCACCTGGCAGCCGATCGTTGCCGGCCTCGCCATCGCGTCCATGGTGCTGGGTAATCTGGTGGCGCTCACCCAGCGCTCGCTCAAGCGGATGCTCGCCTACAGCTCGGTGGCGCATGCGGGCTACCTGCTGACCGCGGTCTGGCCCGGGTCCGAGGCCGGGGCCGGCGCGGTCCTGCTCTACCTGCTCGCCTACAGCCTCACAACCCTCGCGAGCTTCGGCTTTCTCGCGGTGCTCGGGCGCGATGGGGAGCGCGACGTGACGCTCGACGAGATCGCCGGCTTGGCCTCCAGCCGGCCTGGGATCGCGTTCGGGATGACGGTCTGCATGCTGTCGCTGCTGGGCTTTCCCGGCACCTTCGGCTTCATCGGGAAATGGTACATCCTGAGCGCGGTGGTGGCGGAGGGCCATTACATCCTGCCGGTGATCCTGGTGCTGACGAGCGTCGTGAGCGCCGGTTACTACCTGCCCGTCATCATGGCGATGTACATGCGGCCGTCGCCGTCCGCCCAGCGCTACGCAGGTGTCCAGCTCGCGCCGGCGGCGTTCGGGGCCATCGTCCTCACCGTCCTGGCGGTCCTGGTGTTCGGCGTCTGGCCGGCGGGGCTGCTGCACGTCGCCGGTCAGAGTGCCACGACGCTGACGCAGACGGGCGTGCCGATCGCCGGGCCATAGGCGGTGGACGATCGCCCTGGTCCGCGGGGAGCCGCATGAACGTCCCCAGGTCCATCTTCCGAGAGTACGACGTTCGCGGGATCGTCGGGACCGAGCTGACTCCCGAGCTCGCCCGCGGGATCGGGCTGGCCTTCGCCACCGTCGCCTGGGATCGCGTCGGCCGCTCGCCCGTGATCGCCGTCGGGCGCGACAACCGTCCCTCGGGCGGCGCGCTGGCCGACGGCGTGCGCCGCGGCATCGCCGAGGCGGGCGGCACGGCGGTCGATGTCGGCGTGCTGCCCACGCCCGCGCTCTACCTCGGCGTAAGCGCGCTTGCGGCCGATGGCGGCGTGCAGGTGACCGGCTCGCACAATCCCCCCGAATTCAACGGCTTCAAGCTGGTGCTCGCGGGAGAGTCGTTCCACGGGGCCGAGATCGTCGCGCTGTGGGAGACCATCGTAGCCGAGCGCTGGCGGAGCGGCGCGGGCCGCGAGACCAGCGACGGATCGGTGCTCGAGCGCTACCGCGAAGGCATTCTGACTCGCCATCGGCTCGAGCGGCCGGTGCGGGTGGTCGTGGACTGCGGAAATGGCGCGGGGAGTCTGGTGGCCGTCTCCACGCTCCGCGGACTCGGGGCCGAGGTTACGCCGCTCTTCTGCGAGTCCGACGGGACGTTTCCCAATCACCACCCCGATCCGACCGTCCCCGACAACCTTCGCGACCTCCAGGCCGAGGTCCGCCGCACCGGCGCGGAGTTGGGGCTCGCCTTCGACGGCGACGCCGACCGGATCGGCGCCGTGGACGAGACCGGCACCGTCATCTACGGCGATCAGCTCCTCGTCATCCTGGGGCGGGACGCGGTGCGCCGCTTCGGACCCGGGACGCCCGTCATCTTCGACGTCAAGTGCTCCGAGACGCTGCCCGCGGCGCTGCTGGCTGCGGGCGCCCGGCCAGTCATGTGGAAGACGGGCCACTCGCTCATCAAGGCCAAGATGCGGGAGCTCGAGGCGCCGCTCGCGGGCGAGATGAGCGGGCACATGTTCTTCGGCGGCGACTACCTCGGGTTCGACGATGCGCTCTTCGCCGCCGCGCGGCTGCTGGAGATCGTCAGTCGGGAGTCGTTCGGCCTCGCCGGGCTCCTGGCCGACCTGCCGCCCACCACCGCGACACCCGAGATCCGGGTCGAGGTGCCCGAGGAGCGGAAGTTTGGGCTGGTCGAGCAGGCCGTCGCGCACTTCTCCTCGCGCTACCCGGTGAACACGATCGACGGCGCCCGCATCACCTTCCCGCACGGCTGGGGCTTGCTCCGGGCCTCGAACACCCAGCCGATCCTCGTGCTCCGGTTCGAGGCCACGGATCCGCAGGCCCTGGACGCCGCCCGCAGCGAAGTCGTCGGCTGGCTCGCCGGGCAGGGCGTCCAGGCGTAGCGGCGTGTCCCCGCGCGGCCGTGGACTCGCTGCGATGCTCGCGGCGCTGGTCCTGCTGCTGTTCGCGGGGCGATGGACGGCGAGCTTGCTCACCGACCGCTGGTGGGCGGCGGAGGTCTCGCCGGCGGCCGTGGGCTTCCTGACCGACTGGAACATCCTGACCGGTGTGCTGCAGGTGACGGGTATTCTCGTCGCCGGCGCATGGTTCACCGGACATCTGCTCATCGTCTCGCGCGCGGTGGGGTCGGTGCAGGTGCGCCGCAGCGTGGCGAACCTGGAGTTCCGCGAAGCGCTCACGCCCGCATTCCTCCTCACCGTCGCGGTGGGCATCGGAGCGCTCTTGGGCCTGGTCGTGGGGCAGGGTGCCGGATCGCACGTGAACGAGGTGGCGCTGGCGTGGCAGGGTGTGAGCTACGGCATCACCGAGCCGCTCCGCCAGCGGGATATCGGCTTCTCCGTGGCCCAGGTGCCGCTCTGGCGTTCGGTGCACGATTTCTGGTTCCTCCTCGTCGTCCTGGCGCTCGGGCTCGTCTTCGGGCTGTACCTGCTGGTCGGTGCGGTCCGCTGGCTGGACGGCCGCCCCGCCATCAACGGCCACGCACGCATCCACCTCGGCTGGCTGTTCGTGGCGCTCGCGCTCACACTCATGTGGGGCTACCTGCTCGAGCCCGTCATGCTCGTCGCCGGGTTCGAGGGCGTGCCTGATCGCGCGAGCTGGTCCGCGACGAGCCAGGTGGCGCCGGTCCTTGCGGGCGTGGCCCTCGCGACGGCCATCCTGTCGGCCATGTGGGCCGTGCGGGCGCGCCACGCGCTCGCGGCCGCGGGCTGGATCGTGCTGCCGCTGGCGTCCCTCGCGGGGCACTGGGTGGTGCCGGCCGCGACGGGAGGCGAGGGTGAGCTCGTGGCGGAGAGCCGCACGCTCGAGCAGTTCGAGCGCCTGGCGTATGGCCTCGAGTCGCTGAGCGAGACGACCGGCGCGAGCGCGGCGCGACGCACCCCGCCGGCGGTGCCGGCGCTCTGGAGCGCGCCGATGGCCACACGCCAGATCGCCGGCGACTCGGTGGATGTCGTCTCGGTCGATCCCGCGCTGCTCGCCGTCGCCGGCCGCCGCCGTCCCGTCTGGCTCGCGACGCGCGCGTTGCCCAGCGGACGTCTCGTCGTGACGGCCCTCGCCGACGATCGGACCGGGGCCGCCGGCGAGGCGCTCTTCTATCGCCCCCAGGATTCGGTGCCGGGGCCGTCGGTCGTGGCGCTCATGGATCTTGGGACCGCCGCGTACTACGGCCAGGCGCCCGGCTACCGCATCGGTGGCGACGACGCGCCCGGCGTGGCGCTCGGCGCCTGGCCGCGACGCGTCCTGCTGGCGTGGGCACTGCAGGCGCCCGAGCTCCTCGGTGCGCTCGGTCAGAACGCGCGCGTCGATTGGGCGCTCTCGCCGGAACGCCGCCTGGCACGCCTGGCGCCGTTCGTGGAGTGGGGCGAACCGATGGCGCGGCTGGTGGACGGCGACCTGGTGTGGCTGGTGGACGGCTACGTACCGGCCGAGGCGTTTCCGCTCGCGAAGCGCCTCGTGTGGAATGGCCGTCCGGTGGCGGGCGTGCGCGCCGCCATGCTGGCCACCGTGTCGGCGCGGTCCGGCAGTACCCACATCTACCTCCGTCCCGGGAGCGACGCGCTCGCCTCGGCGTGGGCGGCCGTGGCGCGGGGTGTCGTCGAGCCGGCGGCCGCCATTCCCGAAGGAGTATGGCGGTCGGCGCCATACCCCAGGGACTTGTTCCGGATTCAGGCGCAGCAGATCGAGCTCGCATCGCGGAAGCTGATCGGTTCGGTCGGCGGTCGGACCGGCGCGGACGTGGGAGAGCCGCCGCGCCCGGACATGGCCTGGGCGCCCGACACGAGCGGACCGATCCTCACCACGACCTACGAGCGCCCCGGTGAGCGCCGACTGCGGGCGATCCTGATCGCAGGCCATGCGGCGGAGGGCGACCTGCTGCAGCTCACGCAGTTCGACTCGGTCACGGCGCTTCCTTCCCGCGGCGCGCTCGAAGGCCGGTGGGCGCGCTTTCCCTCGTACGACGCCCTCAGCGATTCCATTCGCGATGAAGGCGGGCGGCTGGAGCGCGGACCGGTCCGCTTCGACCTGACAGCCGACGGGCTCGTGGCCTACCAATCCCACTTCGCCGGGCGCGCGACGGGCCGCGTCTCGCTCGTGTGGGTCACCGTGGCAACGGGCGACGAACGCCAGGGCGCCGGACGCAGTCTCCAGGCGGCCTGGAACAATCTGCTGGGGGCTTCGGTGCCCGCGCTCCCCGGTCAGGCGCAGTCCAGCCGATTGGAGGAGGCGCGGCGTCTCCTGTTCCGCGCGGATTCGGCCTTGCGCGCCGCCGACTGGGAGACGTTCGGACGCGCCTGGTCGGGGCTCCGGCGCGCGCTGTCGCTCCCGCCGGATTCGGAGGGCAAATGAGCTTGATCGCCCCTCGAGCCGGGACTACCTTCGGGGGCTTTTGCCGGGGCGCGGGTCGATGAAGGCGGCGGTGCTGGCCTTGGGCGGCAATGCGCTGGCCCGGTCCGACGAGCCGCCGACGATCGCCAATCAATTCCGGCGTGCGAGGGAGAGTCTGGCGCCGGTGGTGGAGCTGGCGCGCGCGGGCTGGCGGGTCGCCCTGATCCACGGCAACGGCCCGCAGGTGGGCCACGAGCTGGTCCGAAACGACGCCGCCCGGCGGCTGGTCGCGCCGCTGCCGCTGGGGGTGCTGGTGGCGGAGACGGCGGGCTGGATGGGATACATGCTCCAGCAGTCGTTGCAGAACGCGCTCGCGGCGGCCCGCGTCGATCGCGGCGTGGTCACCGTCATCACGCAAACGCTCGTGGACCAGTACGACCCGGCCCTCGGACGGCCCACCAAGCCGATCGGCAATGCGCTCACCGACGCGGAAGCGGCGCGTCTCCGGGAGGCGGGACACGCGGTGGGACGGGACGGTAATGGCAGCTGGCGGCGGATGACGGCCAGCCCTCGTCCGCTCGGCGTGGTCGAGCTCCCCGCCATCAGGCGGCTGCTCGAGCAGGGCACGATCGTCATCGCGGCGGGCGGCGGCGGCCCGCCCGTGTACGAGGATCCCATCCTGGGGCTCGAGGGGGTCGATGCCGTGGTGGACAAGGATCGCGTCGCCGCGATCCTGGCGCGCCAGCTCGAGGCGGAGGTACTGATGATCCTTACCGATGTCGACGCCGTCTATGACGGCTGGGGGACGCCCGCCGCGCGGCCGATCCGCCGCCTGAGCGTGGCCCAGGCCGATGCGCTGCTCGCGAGCGGCGGTCTGGACGAGGGCGGGATGCGGCCCAAGGTGGAGGCGGCCACGGACTTCGCGCGGGCCGGCGGCGGCGACCGGGCCATCATCGCCCGGTTGAGCGACGGTCCCGCCGCACTCCGCGGCGAGGCCGGAACGACGATCGCGAGGGAACCATGAACCTCCACGAATACCAGGCGCGCGACCTGTTGAAGGTGGCCGGCATCCCGATGTTCGAGGGCGACGTGGCCTCGACGCCCACCGAGGCCGAGGCCATCGCGCGCCGGATCGGCGGCACCGTGGTGATCAAGGCGCAGGTGCACGCCGGCGGCCGGGGCAAGGCGGGCGGTGTGAAACTCGCCCGCAATCCGGCGGAGGCGGCCGACGAAGCGGCCCAGATCCTCGGCATGGCCATCAAGGGCCTCACGGTGCACAAGGTGCTCGTGGTGCCTGCCGCGGAGATCGTCACCGAGAGCTATGTCGGCCTCATCATGGACCGGGAAACCCAGCGGCCGGTCTTCATGGTGAGCAGCGCCGGCGGTGTCGACATCGAGGAGGTGGCCGCCAAGACGCCCGAGAAGATCGTCCGGCTGCCGGTCGACCCCACCACCGGGCTGTTCCCGCACCAGGCGCTGCGCCTCGCGTTCGTGCTGTACCGGGAGTTCGCCCAGGTGAAGGCCGCGGCCAGGATCATGGAGCAGTTGTACACGGCGTTCGTGAACAACGGCGCGTCGCTTGCCGAGATCAACCCGCTGGTCACCACGCCCGACGGCCGGGTGCTCGCGCTGGACGCCAAGATCGTCATCGACGACAACGAGCTCTTCTGGCGGCCCGATCTCGGGGTCCTGCGGGACGACTCGGCCGAGGAGCCGAGCGAGGCGGCGGCGCGCCGGGCCAACCTCTCCTTCATCAAGCTCGACGGCGACGTGGGCTGTGTCGTGAACGGCGCCGGCCTCGCGATGGCCACCATGGACCTGGTCAAGTTCTATGGGGGGGAGCCGGCCAACTTTCTCGACATCGGCGGGAGCTCGAGCCCGGAAAAGGTCATCAACGCGCTCAAGATCATCACCGCCGATCCGCACGTGAAGGCCATCCTGTTCAACATCTTCGGCGGGATCACGCGGACCGACGACGTCGCCAACGGCATCGTCGCCGCCACCCGGCAGTTCAAGGTCAACGTGCCCATCGTCATCCGCCTCACCGGCACCAACGAGGTCGAGGCGATTCGCATCCTCGAGAACGTGGGGATGCGCGCCCTCAGCGACATGGATCAGGCGGTGCAGCAGGTGGTCGAGCTCGCGCGGGGGGCCGCATGAGCATCTTCGTGGACGGGAACACCCGCCTGCTCGTCCAGGGCATCACCGGACGCGAGGGCTCGTTCCACTCGCGGCAGATGCTGGAGTACGGCACGCCCATCGTCGCCGGGGTGACGCCGGGCAAGGGCGGCCAGACGTTCGAGGGCGCGGTGCCGGTCTTCAACACGGTGGACGAGGCGGTGCGGGCCACCGGAGCCACTGCCGCGGTGATCTACGTGCCGCCCATGGCCGCCGCCGCCGCGGTCGTCGAAGCCGCGGACGCCGGCGTGCCCCTGATCGTGTGCATCACCGAGGGCATTCCGGTCATGCACATGAGCCGCGCGATGCCGTTCGTGCGGAGCCGCGGCGTCCGGCTCATCGGGCCCAATTGCCCGGGGCTCATCGCGCCGGGCGCCCGGGCAAAGGTCGGCATCATCCCGGGCAACATCTGCGCGCCCGGACGGGTGGGCCTGGTGTCGCGAAGCGGGACGCTCACCTACGAGGTGGTGAACCATCTCACCCGCGCCGGCATCGGCCAGAGCACCTGCGTCGGCATCGGCGGCGATCCGATCATCGGCACCAACTTCATCGACTGCCTGCGGGCGTTCCAGGAAGATCCCGAGACCGACGCGATCGTGATGCTGGGCGAGATCGGCGGCACCGACGAGCAGAACGCCGCGGTCTTCGTCCAGGCGCACGTCACCAAGCCGGTGGTCGGCTTCGTGGCCGGTCAGACCGCTCCCAAGGGTCGCCGCATGGGGCACGCGGGCGCGATCATCTCCGGCTCCTCCGGCACCGCGGAGGAGAAGCTGGCCGCGCTCGAGGCGGCGGGCATCGGGATCATGCGGCGGCCGGTGGACGTGATCGAGCAGCTGCGGTCGCGAATGTGAGACTCGCGGATCTCCTCGGCCCCCGCCGGGTCGTGGTGCCGCTCCTCGCGGCCACGCTCGAGGAGGGGATGCGGATCCTGGTGGACGCGTGCGTCGCGGATGGACGCGTGGCGGACGCGGTCGGACTCAACGAGACGATCCGCGAGAGCTGGCCCGAGGATACGATGAGCCTCGGCCCGCACGCCTGGCTCCCGCACTTTCGCACCGACGCGGTGGACGGGGTGGTGACGGCGCTCGGCATCGCCGAGGCGCCGATCGCGGGCGGACCGCGGATGATGCTGCTCATCGTGGCGCCCCCCCGCGCGCACGTGGCCTACCTGCAGGCGGTGGCCGCGTTCGCCCGCGCCTTGTCCGTGCCGGATGTCGCCGGGGCGCTGCTGGCGGCGCGCTCCGCGGACGAGGTACTGGCGGTGCCGGCGCTTCGCGGGCTGGAGCTCGGCGGGCAGCCGCTGGTGCGCGACCTGATGCGGGTGGATATCGGGGCGCTCCGGCCCGAGCAGACGCTCGAGGAAGCGGCCGCGCTGCTGGAGCGGCACGCCATGGACGCCCTCCCGGTGGTCGGCGAGGCGGGGCAAGTGATCGGGCTGCTCTCCTACCGGGAGCTGTTGCGGCTCCTGGCACCGGGCTCGGTTCCCCGCGTCGGCGGCGGAGGAGCCGCGCCCCATCCGTTGGCGATGCTCGTCCGGGACGCGATGGCGCGGAAGCTTCTCTGCGTCTCGGACGACGAGACGGTCGCGGACGCGGCGCACCTCCTCGCCATCAAGGACGTCGACAGCGCGCCGGTGGTGCAGGACGGCGTGCTCTGCGGCCTGGTCACCCGCGCCGATCTCGCGCGCCGGCTGCTCGAGCGGCGCTAACCATTCATGCATTCGGAGGAGCCGTGGCCGCATCGTTGACGCTGGGCATCGTGAAGCCGGACGCCGTCGCCGGCGGGAAGACGGGAAAGATCCTGGCGCATCTGGAGGACGCCGGGTTCACCCTTCGCGCCGCGCGCCTGACGCGCCTCACCCCCGCCGAGGCGGGCGCGTTTTACGCGATCCACCGGGAGCGGCCGTTCTTCACCGAGCTGGTGTCGTTCATGACGAGCGGTGTCTGCCTCCCGATGGCCCTCGAGCGGCGCGACGCGGTCTCGGCCCTCCGGACGGCCATCGGGGCCACCGATCCCGCCGAGGCCGCGCCTGGCACCATCCGGAAGCTCTACGCGGAGTCGAAGGGGCGGAACGCCATCCACGCGTCCGACAGCGACGAGAACGCGGCGCGGGAGGTCGGCTTCTTCTTCACCGAAGGCGGCCTCGCGGCCCTCTGGGGAGACGCCCTGCGTCCTTGACCCAAGTCGTTGTCCCAGATACCTTAAGCGGCTATGCTGCGAGTGGACATCCGGAACCTCCAACGGGGGCACGTGCGGACCGACGGACGGCTCGACCCCGGAGATTCCGCGTTCGAGGGGCTGGCGCTCGGACTGGATGCGCCGGTCACGGTCGAGGGGCAGCTGCAGGCCACCGGTGACGGGGAGTTCCTCTGGCGGGGCCACGTGCACGGCGTCATTCGGGGCGAGTGCCGGCGCTGCCTGGCCGAGGTCCGGAACGAGGTCGACATCGACGTGGATGCGGCGGTGTTCTCGACCGACCCCGACGCGGCGGACGATCCGGATTTCTATCCCTTGCCCGAACGTGCCTCCAGCGTCGACGTTGGCGAGGTCGTGCGCGAGGAGTTAGCCCTGGCCGCGCAGCGCGACCTGCTGCTGTGCCGGGACGACTGTGCCGGACTCTGTCCCAAATGTGGGGCGGATTTGAACGCGGGACCGTGTGCCTGTCACACCACCCCTGCCGAACCTGTTTGAGGACACCATGGCAGTTCCGAAGCGTCGCACCTCGAAGTCCCGGAAGCGTCTCAGGCGTGGGCACCACGCGGCGGCGAGCATGGCCACCCAGGCGTGCCCCCGCTGCAGCTCGCCCAAGCTTTCTCACCGCGTGTGTGATTCCTGCGGATATTATCGCGGCAAGCAGCGGGTCGAGGTCGAGGACGCCTGAGGGTGATTCGCGTCGCCGTGGACGCGATGGGGGGTGACAAAGCACCACAGGCCGAAATCGCCGGGGTGCTGGAGGCCCTCGCGACCCTGCCCGACGATTTCGTGGTCCAGCTGGTCGGCCGTCCCGAGGTCATTGAGGCCGAGCTTGCCCGGCACGCGAACGTCGATCACGGCCGCCTCGAGATCCACGAGGCGCCCGACGTGATCGGCATGGGCGAGAAGCCGCTGGCCGCGGTCCGGAAGAAACCGAATTCGAGCGTCGTGGTCGGCCTCACGCTGCAGAAGCGGGGCCGGTCCGACGCTTTTCTGTCGGCGGGGAACACCGGGGCGACCCTGGCGGCCTCAACCGTGCTGTTCGGCTTGCACGACGGCGTCGAGCGCGCCACGGTGGCCACGCTGTTCCCCACGGGTGGTGAACCGGTGCTCGTGCTCGACGGCGGCGCCAACCTGGACTGCTCCCCCAAGGAGCTGGCCGGGTTCGCCTACCTCGGCACCGTGTACATGCGGGACATCCTCGGCCGGGCCAACCCCGTCGTGGGGCTGCTCAACATCGGCGAGGAGGAGGGGAAGGGGACCACGGTGGTCCGGGAAGCCCATCAGATCCTCAAGCGTTCTCCTCGTCTGCACTATGCGGGCAACATCGAGGGACGCGACATTCTTCCGGGCCCGCAGCGCCGCATCCACGTGGACGTGGTCGTGTGCGATGGGTTCGTCGGCAACATCGTGCTCAAATTCTACGAGTCGGCGGCGCGCATGTTCGTCGGACTGGTGATGGAGCGGGCGCCGGACGTGTTCGAGCGCCCGGCCCTGCAGGAGCTGCGGAACGTGCTCGACTACTCCACGTATGGCGGGGCACCGCTCCTCGGCGTCCGCGGCGTGTCCATCATCTGCCACGGCGCCTCGAACCCCACGGCCATCAAGAACGGGGTTCGGGTGGCGCTCCAGGCGGTCAAGGCGGGCCTCAACGCCCACATCGCGGCCGAATTCGCGCAGCGCGAGCCGGTGGCGCGGTGATGCTGTCCCGTCCGTTCGCGGAGGTGACGAGCGTCGGCGTGGCCGTGCCGCCCGGCGTCCTCACCAACGCCGACCTGACCCGGATGCTCGATACCTCGGACGAGTGGATCGTCGAGCGGACGGGCATTCGCGAGCGACATATCGCGCGGCCGGAGCAGACCGTGGCCATGCTGAGCCACGAGGCGAGCGTGCGCGCGCTTGCGGCCGCGGGGGTCGCCCCGGCGGAGCTCGATACGATCGTCCTCGCGACCGCGAGCCCCGACCGCCTGCTGCCGTCCACCGCCTGCGACCTGCAAGCCCTCCTGGGCGCCGACAACGCCGCAGCTTTCGACATCGGCGCCGCATGCCCCGGCTACTTGTATGCGCTGACGGTGGCGGAAGGTCTGATCGCGTCGGGGCAAAGCGAGACGGTGCTCGTGGTCGGCGCGGAGAAGCTCTCGACCATCACCGATTTTCAGGATCGCTCGACCGCCATCCTGTTCGGGGACGGCGCGGGCGCCTCCGTGGTCCGCCGGTCGACGCGGCCGGAGCGGGGCATCCTCTCGACATTCATCAAGTCCGACGGCCGCCTCGCGCCGCTCCTGTACCGCCCGGGCGGTGGCTCGGTGGACCCGATCAGCGAGAAGGTGGTCTGCGAACGCTCCCATTACATGAAGATGGCCGGGCGGGAGGTGTTCAAGGCCGCCGTGCTCGCCATGGCCGACGCGTGCGACGAGGCGCTCCGCCGGGCCGGCGTCAGGGCCGACCAGGTGGATCTGCTGGTGCCCCACCAGGCCAATCTTCGCATCATCGAGGCTACCGCGAAGCACGCCGGTCTCCCGATGTCCAAGGTGATGGTGAACGTCGAGCGCTACGGTAATACGTCCTCGGCGTCGATCCCGCTCGCGCTCGAGCAGGCCGTATCGGAAGGCCGGGTCGGGCCGGGGTCGGTCGTTCTGCTGGTCGCGTTCGGCGCGGGCTTTACCTGGGGCAGCGCGGTGATCCGGTGGTGAGCGTCCTGATGTGTCCGGGGCAGGGCGCCCAGCGGGTCGGCATGGGCCGCGACCTCGCCGAGCGATTCCCGGCCGCGCGGGAGACCTTCGAGGCCATCGACGACGCCCTCGGTGTCGCGCTCTCGCGCCTCATGTGGGAGGGACCCGAGGACGAGCTCACGCTGACGCACAACACGCAGCCGGCCATTCTCGCCCATTCCGTCGCCGTGTGGGCCGTCGTGAAGGATCGCCTTGGCGCGCCCGGGGCGGCGGCCGGCCACAGCCTGGGCGAGTACAGCGCCCACGTCGCCGCCGGCACGCTGGCACCGACGACCGCCGCGCTTCTGGTGCGCCGCCGTGGGGAGCTGATGTACGAGGCCGGCCAGGCTCGGCCGGGCGCGATGGCCGCGGTCCTGGGGCTTGCCACGGAGCAGGTCGATCAGGCCTGCAACGAGGCCTCGGGCCAGGACGGGGTGGCCGTGGCCGCGAACCTGAACGCCCCCGATCAGACGGTCATCTCGGGCGATCCTGCGGCTGTCACCCGCGCGGGCGATGGAAGCAAGGCCCGGGGCGCCAAGCGGGTCGTCGCGCTGAAGGTCAGCGGCGCCTTCCATTCGCCGCTCATGGCCCCGGCCGTGGATGGCCTCCACGATGCCCTGACCGGGGTGGATTTCGCGGATCCGGCGTGGCCCGTCATCGCCAATGCCAGCGGGCGCGCCGTGCGCACCGGCATGGATGCCAAGCGCCTGCTCGTGGATCAGCTGACGGCACCCGTGCGCTGGGTCGAGTGCATGCAGACCGCGGCCGCCCTGGTGCCCGGCGCTACGTTCGTCGAGGTGGGGCCCGGCACGGTGCTCGCCGGCCTGCTCAAGCGCATCGTACCCGGCGCGACGACCGTCACGCTCGGCACCGCGGACGAGGTGGAGCGCTTTCTCGGATGACGACCCCGCGACCGGCGGCGTGGTGATCACCCTCGACCTCACCGGACGGACGGCCTTCGTCACCGGCAGCACCCGCGGGATCGGCCTCGCCATCGCCCGGGCGTTTCATGACGCGGGAGCCAAGGTCGCGATCGTCGGCCGGGACGCGGCCAGGGCGGAGGCCGTCGCCGCCGAGCTCGGCGACGGCGCCGCCGGTGTCGGGTGCGACGTGGCGCAGGCCACCGAGGTGGAGGCTGCCGTGGCCGCGGCGGAAGCGGCGCTCGGACCGATCGAGCTGCTGGTGAACAATGCCGGCCTCACCCGCGACAACCTGCTGCTTCGCCTGACGGACGCCGACTGGGACGCCGTGCTCGACGCCAATCTCAAGGGGGCGTTCCACACGACGCGTGCCGTGATCAGGGGCATGATGAAGCGGCGATGCGGACGCATCATCAACATCGCCAGCGTCGTCGGCCTCACCGGCAACAAGGGCCAGGCCAACTACGCCGCGAGCAAGGCCGGACTCATCGGCTTCACGAAATCGGTGGCCAAGGAGTACGCCAGCCGAGGCGTGCTGGTCAACTGCGTCGCGCCGGGATTCATCGAGACCGACATGACCGCCGCCTTGCCCGATGAGGCGCGGGCTACATTATTAGAGGACATTGCCCTCGGTCGGCTGGGACGGCCCGAGGACGTCGCCGGGGCGGTGCTGTTTCTGGCCTCCGACCTGGCCGGCTACGTGACCGGCCAGGTGCTGGTGGTCGATGGTGGCCTGGTCATCTGACCTGCGTGCGTGAAACTCCAATCGAGGACCCCATGAGCAACGTCGAAGAGAAGGTCAAGGACATCATCGTCGAGGAGCTGGGCGTGGAGCGCGAAAAGCTCACGGGCGAGGCCAGCTTCATGGAGGACCTCGGCGCCGACAGCCTGGACACGGTGGAGCTCGTGATGGCGTTCGAGAAGGAGTTCGACATCGACATTCCCGATGAGGACGCGGAGAAGCTCCGTACCGTCGGCGACGCCATGAACTATCTGCACGAGAAGATCGGGAAATAGCTTGGCGCATCGAGTCGTAGTCACCGGCCTCGGGCTGGTGACGCCCGTCGGGACCGACGTCGAATCGACCTGGACCGCGCTGCTCGCCGGGACCCCCGGCGCGGCGCCGATCACGAAATTCGATCCGCACAGGCTGTCGGTCCGGTTCGCCTGCGAGGTCAAGGGGTTCGATCCCCTGCAGTACATCGATCGGAAGGAGGCGCGGCGCTACGATCTGTTCGCGCAGTTCGCGCTCGCCGCCGCGCACCAGGCGATGACGCAAGCCGGTCTCGACGGGAAGGTGCCGTCGCCGGAGCGCACGGGCGTCGTCATCGGGAGCGGCATCGGCGGCATGCAGACGTACGAGGAGAACTGCTCGGCGTACCTGCTCAAGGGACCCGATCGGGTCTCCCCGTTCTTCGTGCCGATGTTCATTCCCGACATCGCTCCCGGCCTGGTGTCCATCCGCTACGGCCTCAAGGGACCGAATTACGCCACGGTCTCCGCATGCGCCTCCTCGGCCCATGCGATCGGCGACTCCTTCCACATGATCCGGAACGGCACCGCGGACGCGATGGTCACCGGCGGCGCCGAGGCGGCGATCACCGGTCTCACGGTCGCGGCCTTCGCGAACATGAAGGCGCTCTCGACCCGGAACGACTCGCCCGAGACGGCCATCCGGCCGTTCGACCAGGATCGGGACGGCTTCGTGTTGGCCGACGGAGGCGCGATCGTCGTGCTCGAAAGCCTCGAGCACGCCGAGCGGCGGGGGGCCCGCATCCTCGGCGAGGTCCTGGGGTACGGAGCGAGCGGCGATGCCTATCACATCACCTCGCCGGCCGAGCACGGTGAAGGCGCCCAGCGCGCCATGCGCGCCTGCCTCGCGGACGGGAACATCGATCTGCGGGACGTGGGCTACATCAACGCGCACGGCACCAGCACGTTGCAGGGCGACGTGGCCGAGACCGAGGCGGTCAAGGCGGTCTTCGGCGCGCAGGCCCGCGAGCTGATCTTCGGTTCGACGAAGTCGATGACCGGCCACCTGCTCGGGGGAGCGGGCGCGCTCGAGTTCGGCGTGTCGATGCTCGTGGCCACATGCGGCGTCATCCCGCCCACCATCAATCAGTTCACCCCGGATCCAGACTGCGATCTGGATTCCGCGCCGAACCGGAAGGTCGAGCGCCGGGTGGACGTCGCGATCTCCAATTCCTTCGGCTTCGGCGGGCACAACGTGACGCTCGCCGTCCGGCGGTGGGACGGGTAGGGCACTACGGAGTGCGAAGGGCTTTCGAGGCCGGCCGACGCTCAGCGTTCGGCCGGCCTCGTCGTTTCGGCACGCCCACCTCAGCCGTCGCCGGGCGGGGAGGGCCGGAAATCCACCGCCAGCGTCACCAGAAACGCCCCCATGCGACGGGCCTCCTCCACCGTCAGGTCCCGCGGGACGACGACCCGCGCGAGCAGGTCGGGACGAAGTGGGTAGGCGAGCGCGATATCGGCTCCGGGCACGTCGTGGGTCGCGCCGTTGCCGGCCCGTTGGACGACACCCCCCACGCGATGGGCCCGGGGCCCACGCTCACCGTCCGCCCCCGCCTCCGCCCCCGCTCTCGCACGCCGGCGGCGCGAATCCGGCCTGGACGGCCGGGGAACACCCCGAAAGGCGTAGGCGCCCGGATCGTCCATCCACCGCACGAACTCCTCGATCGCCCGGCCGACCCGGCGGCGGTACTCGCCCACGGACGAGGGGGCCAGGCGACCCGGGTAGCGGTGGAGGAACGCCCGGAACGTCGCCTCGACGTCGATCCGCCGGACATCGGCGGTGCTTTCCTCGGGCAGATCTTCCAGCACCTTGGCCGTGGCGACGCGCCACCCCTGGGCGGTGGAGGGGTGAACCAGGTTCTTCTCGACGACGAACTCGACGAATCGAGCCAGGGCGGCGCGGGAGTAGTCGGGTGTGGATTCCACGGGTGCTCCTGTCTGGCGACGGCTCCAATCTATGGGTTCCAACGGCTAGGGCAAGCGTTTGTTGATAGATGTGCGCAAACGCAACGCGGGCGCGCGGCGATGTGGGCTGCTGTGGATAAACACAACGCGGGCAATCAGCTGCCATCGAGGCGCTCCAGCTACCACAACTTTACCAAATGCCGAGAAACGCGTTCAAACGCATACCTGTGTTTCGGCAATTCGACGCGGACCCGGGAAAAGTGTTCAAACGCGGTTCAAACGCCGCCGGATGGCCGCCGGATGGCGCTCGGCCTCGCGTTGCGGAACGCCGATGGCCTACGTCTCGATGTGGGATTTGCCCCGCCGACTTGGTTGGCAGTCTGTGGCTCCTGGCCACCTCGGGCGGGCGCCGGCAGCGCTTGGCGGCCCGGCGGCATCTTCTATGGCGAAGCGCCGGAGGACTCGATGCGGTGCGGCTTCGGTGACACGTGAGTTGGGGCGAAAGCTGCCCGGCCGCTGGCCCCCCGGCCAACGAATCGACTACATTTCCTGAGCGTTACGCGTGCTCTGCCAAGGAGATAGGATGCCCCACGGGATCGAGGCCTTCCAGCTGCGAGACCCGGCGCTCCGCGCCGTCGCCGACAAGGTGCTCGCTGGCGTGCGCCTGGACTCCGCCGACGGCCTGCAGCTCTACGCCACGACGGACCTGCTCGGGCTGGGGCGACTGGCCGACTTCGCCAACGCCAGGCGGAACGGCGATCGCGTGCTGTTCTCCGCCAATCAGCACATCAATCCCACCAACGTCTGCGTGCTGCGCAACACCTGCGTCTTTTGCTCCTTTGCCCGGATGCCCAAGGAGGAGGGTGCCTACACCCGCTCGCTCGAGGAGGTCTACCACGAGGCGGAGCAGGCGCGCGGCATGCCGACGCGTGAGTTCCACATCGTCGGTGGACTGCACCCCAAACTCCGGCTGAGCTACTACACGGACATGCTGCGTGGGCTCAAGGCGCGCCATCCCGACGTCCACATCAAGGCGCTGACCGCGGTCGAGATCGCGCATCTGGCCAGAATCGAGCGCGTGACCGAGCGGGAGGTGCTGGTGACGCTCCGGGACGCGGGCCTCACGAGCCTGCCGGGCGGCGGTGCGGAAGTGTTCAGCACCGCGGTGCGCGCCACCATCGCCGAGCGGAAGCTCACGGGCGAGGAGTGGATCAGGGTCCACCGCACCGCCCACGAGCTCGGCATCCCTACGAATTGCACCATGCTGTACGGGCACGTGGAGACCGCCGAGGATCGCGTCGCGCACCTCGGGATGCTGCGGGCGCTGCAGGACGAGACGGACGGCTTCCTGACATACATTCCGCTGGCGTACCATCCCGACCACAACGCCCTCGGCGAGGAAATCGGCCGCGTGGGCACCGCCACGACCGGCTACGAGGACCTCAAGAACATCGCCGTGGGCCGACTGTTTCTCGACAATATTCCGCACGTCAAGACGCACTGGCCCATGGTGACGCCCTTCTTGTCGCAGATCGCGCTCGCCTTCGGCTGCGACGACGTCGAAGGGACCGTCGTCTACGAGCGTGTCTACCACGAGGCCGGCGCGCACACCCAGATGCACATGCCGTATCTCGAGCTGGTGCGGCTGATCCGCGGCGCCGGGAAGCGGCCGGTCGAGCGCGACAGCCTGTACCGCCCGGTGCGAGAGGTCTTCGACGACCCGCCGCCGCCCGAGCCCTCGTCCCGCCGCGCCGCCGCCCTGCCGGTGGTGCACGCCGCATGAGGCTCGGACGGATTCCGTGGATCAACTGCTACCCGGTGTACGGCGCGATCGACCGTGGGGTCGTGAGTGTGCCCGCCGAGCTCGTCACGGGAACCGCGTCGGAGCTCAACGACCTGCTGGCCGCCGGCGAGCTGCAGGTGAGCGTCGTCTCCGCCGTGGAGTACGCGCGGAATGCCGCGGGCTACCATCTGCTGCCCGATCTCGCGATCACCTGCGACGGGCCGGTGCATAGCGTGGCGCTCTTTTCCCGGCGGCCCGTCGCTGCGCTCGACGGCTGCACGGTGCTGCGCACCGCCTCCTCCCGAACCTCCGTGCTGCTGCTCGATCTCCTGGCCCGCCACCGCTGGGGCGTTCGTCCGCACTACGCCACCGCGCGCGCCGAGGCGGCAGACCTTTCGGCGCTGGCCGGCTTGCCGCACGAGGCCGTGCTCGTCATCGGCGACGCGGCACTGCTCCTGGCCGCCGAGGCACGATATCCGGTGCGGGTGGATCTCGGCGCCGAGTGGAAGGCCTGGACCGGGCTGCCGTTCGTGTTCGCGGTGTGGGCGGCCCGGCGCGATGCGCCGGCGGGCGCGGTGCAGGACATCCATCGCTCCCTGCTGGCATCGCGCGCGTGGGGACTGGCGCACCTCGACGAGCTCGCCCGGGACGCGGCGCTGGCCACCGGCGTGCGCGAGGTCGCGTGCCGCGAGTACCTGGGCGACCTGGACTACGCGCTGTCGTACCGCCACCTCTCCGGGCTGACCGACTTCTTCGGGAGGCTGGCGGAGGAGGGCGTGGTGCCGGACGGGTCGCTGTCGTTCATCGCGGCGGCCTAGGCGGCGCGGGCCAGCCCGGCGCTGCCGGCGGAAATACCTGATCTAAACTCTACAAATGGCTGCAGAAATGAGCGTTGTGGATCGGACCTCGAGTGAGTTCAAGGCATATTTGGAACTCTACCAGCGTACGCCCCTCCTAGAGCTCGGCCAGCGGGCCGACGCCGAGCGCTGGCGGCGGCACCCCGACCCGCTCGTCACCTACATCATCGATCGCAACATCAACTACACCAACGTCTGCGTGGCCGATTGCCAGTTCTGCGCGTTCTACCGCCGTCCCAAGGACCGGGAAGGGTATGTGCTGAGCTTCGAGGAGATCGGTGCCAAGATCGACGAATGCAAGGCGATCGGTGGCGTGCAGATCCTGCTGCAGGGCGGACACAACCCGTACATCCCGTTCGAGTGGTATCTCGACCTCATGCGCTACATCAAGCGCAACCATCCGATTCATATCCACGGCTTCTCGCCCTCCGAGATCGTGTTCTTCCACGAGCGCTTCGGGTTGTCCGTGTCCGAGGTGGTACGGGAGCTCAAGAGCGCGGGTCTCGACAGCATCCCCGGTGGCGGCGGCGAGATCCTGGTCGATCGGATCCGTGAGCGGGTCGCCCGCAAGAAGGCGCAGACCGAGGACTGGCTCGGGGTGCAGGAGGAGGCGCACCGCCAGGGGATGCGGACCTCCGTGACGATGATGTACGGCCTTGGCGAAACCGACGAAGATCGGATCGAGCACCTGTTCCGCGTGCGCGACGTCCAGGCGCGCACCGGCGGATTCACGGCGTTCATCTGCTGGCCGCTGCAGCCGGAAGGCACCCCCGGGATGTCGCACTACGAGAAAACCGACGCCGTGGCCTACCTGCGGCTGCTCGCACTCAGCCGGATCGTCCTCGACAACGTGCCGAATCTTCAGTCGTCGTGGGTGACCATGGGTCACAAGGTCGGGCAGGTCGCGCTTCGCTTCGGCGCCAACGATTACGGCAGCCTGATGATGGAGGAGAACGTGGTGTCGGCCGCCGGCACCACGCACCGCACCACCCTGCAGGAAATCGACCGGCTCATCCGGGATGCCGGCTACCGTCCGATGCGGCGCCGACAGGACTACAGCGTCATCGAGGAGCCGGCGGCCGCGTGACGCGCGTGGGGATCGGATACGACTCCCACCGCTTCGCCGCGGGCCGCCCGCTCGTCCTGGGCGGCGTGATCATTCCCGACGCCGTGGGCCTCGCGGGGCACTCGGACGCCGATGCGGTCGCCCACGCGCTCACCGACGCCATCCTCGGCGCCGCCGGGGCCGGCGACATCGGGCAGCTCTTTCCGGACACCGATCCGCAGTGGAAGGACGCCGACTCGATGGACCTGCTGCGCACGGCGCACGACCTGGTCCGTACCCGCGGCTATGCCCTCGCGCAGGCGGACTGTTCCGTGATCACCGAGCGTCCACGCCTCGGCCCCCATCTCGGCGCGATGGCCTCGGTCATGGCGGCGCGTCTGGGTCTCGACGCCGGCCTGATCAGCGTCAAGGCGAAGACCAACGAGGGAATGGGCTTCATCGGCCGCGGCGAGGGGCTCGCGGTGATTGCCGTCGTCGTGCTGGAGGCGCGCTGATCGAGTCCCTGCTGGACTGGGTTACCCATCTGCCACCGCTGGCCGTGTACGCCGTCCTCGCGCTGCTCGCGGCGGTGGAAAACGTCGTGCCGCCCGTGCCTTCCGATGCCGCCGTGGCCTTGGGCGCCTTTCTTTCTCACAACGGCATCACCACGCCGCTGGCGGTCTTCCTCGTCACGTGGGTCGCGAACCTGCTGGGCGCCGGTGGTGTCTACCTGGCCTCCCGCAGGTACGGGCGCCGGCTTTTCGCGTCGCCGGCGGGCCGCCGTCTGCTCGCGCCGCGGTCGCTCGCCCTGATCGAGCGCGAGTATCTGCGTCTCGGAACCCTCGGCATCTTCATCAGCCGCTTTCTGCCCGGCATCCGTGCTGTCGTGCCGCCGTTCGCCGGCCTGGTGGGGCTGAGCGCCGCCCGGACGTTCGTCCCGATAGGCATCGCGTCAGCCATCTGGTACGGCGGCATCACCATCGTGGGCGCGGTGATCGGCGCCCGCTGGGAACGCATCACGGCCCTGCTGACCGGGGTGAACCGCACCCTCGGCATTGTCACGGCGGTGGGTGCCGCGATGGCCGGGCTCTGGTATCTGTGGCACCGGCATCGTCGCGGGCGGGAGCGGGTCTGGCACGCGACCAAGGACGCGCTCGAGCCGGCGGCGCCGACCTTTCTCGCCGGTACCGACATCGCCCTGGGCTCGGCGCGCGAGGCGGCGGCTCTCCTGGTCCTCGAGCTGGCGTATGCGGATCCCATACTCACGCCCGACGACCGGATCCTCATCGCCGCGCATCTCCACGAACGGTGGGGCCTGGACGCGCCCGGCACGCCGCCGGCGCCGCCCCCCGAGGCGGAGCGCCGGACGCGCTTTGCCGACTACGCACGGCGGCTCCGCATGCGCGTCAGCCGCAACGAGCGGCTCGAGCTGGTCGAGCGAATGTGGACCGTGGCGTTTGCCGACGGGGCGATTGGGGCGCACGAGGCGAGGCTGATGCACCTGGCCGCCGAGCTTCTGGGATTCAGTCCGGCCGACCTCGCGGAGGTGTCGCAGCGGGTCCGGTCGCGGCCGGGCGCGTGACCGTGCCTGAGGTGCGCGAGCGCGCCGCGCAGGACTTCGGGCTCGAGGGCTTCCGCGACTTCCTCGCGCTCGAATCCGGACACAGCGAGCATACGGTCGAAGCCTATCTCCGCGATCTGCAGCGGCTGGCGGAATTCGCCGCGTCCGCCGGCGTGCGCGATCCCGGCCAGGTCACGCGCGTGTTGCTGCGGGATTTCGTCTACCTGCTCAAGGACCTCGGTCTGAGTCCCGCCACGATCCGGCGCGAGGTGTCCGCCATCCGGACCTACTTCGGCTTTCTGGTGGGCGACGGGCGGCTCGCCACCGATCCGAGCGACCGGCTCGAGTCGCCCCGCCGCGGTCGCGTGCTGCCGGACACGCTGTCGGTACGTGATGTCGACGCGCTCCTGGCCGCGCCGCACGTGGACGAGCCGCTGGCCTGGCGAGATCGCGCGCTGCTGGAGCTCGGCTACGGCGCGGGGCTTCGCGTTTCCGAACTGTGCGGCCTCGGCCTCACGGACCTGCACCTGCCCGAGAATCTGGTCCGGGTGCTGGGCAAGGGGGGGAAGGAGCGCCTGGTTCCCATCGGACGGAGCGTGATCGGCGCCGTCTCGGTCTACCTGCACCAGCTCCGGCCTCAGCTCGACCACGGCAGGAGTGGGCAACGCGTCCTGCTCAACTGGCGCGGCCGGCCGCTCTCGCGGGTCGGCGCCTGGGGCATCGTGAAGCAGGCCGCCTCGCGGGCCGGCATCTCGAAGCGCGTGTCCCCGCACACGCTTCGCCACAGTTTCGCGACCCATCTGCTCGAGGGGGGCGCCGACCTCCGGGCTGTCCAGGAGATGCTCGGTCACGCCGACCTGTCGACCACCCAGATCTACACGCACGTCGATCGCGAGTATCTGCGTTCGGTGCACCAGCAGTGTCATCCCCGCGCATAGCGGTGAGGCCGCGCACTATCTCTCGAGCATGGTGGACTGTCCGAGGGCGGCCTTCGAGTCGCCGCCAGGGTGGCGTGGCGCTCCTCCTGTTGTTCGCGGTCGCAGGCTGCGTTCGCTACGTCCCGCAGCCCGTCGAGCCCGCTCGCCACGCGGCGGCCTATCGGGCGCGGACGCTGGATGACGAGCGCCTCCTCGTCTGGGTCGCACGATGGGCCGGTCGGCCCGAGCTCCATCGCTGGAGCGATCGACAGCTCGCCGTCGCCGCGCTCGGCACGCGCGCGGAGCTTGGCCGGGTCCGCGCGGATTGGCGCGCGGCCGTCGCGGGGGAAGGCGCGCACCGCGCGCGCCCGGCGCCGGGGCTCGAGGGTGGGCTCGAACGGGCCGTCTCCGGCAGCGAGGGCCAGTCGCCGTGGGTGGTGGCGCTGGCGGGCCTCTTCAGCGTCGAGCTCGGGGGCAAGCGCGGCGCTCGGGTGCAACGTGCCCGCGCCCGCTCGGCCGTCGCGGAGGCGGAGCTGCGGCTCACCGCGTGGCGGACCGTCGGCACGGTTCGCTCGGCGGCGCTGGCGGTCGTCGCGGCCGAGGCGGACCTGGGGTCGAGTCGGCGGGAAGTGGAGTCACTGGTCGGCGTGCAGGCGCTGGAGCGCGCCCGCTATCAGGAAGCCTCGCTGACGAGCGGAGAGCTCGCGCGCACCGGGTCCGAGGTGCAGGACGCCCGCGCCCGCGCGAGCGCAGCGGAGGCGGCCGTGCTCGAGACCAGGGCCGCGCTTGCCGGGGTGCTGGCGGTGCCTCAAGTGGCGGTGGATTCCCTCGAGGTGACGGCCGTGGCCGGCGGCGGCTGCGCCGCACTCGACAGCGTGACCTCCGACTCGATGGCCGCTCTCGCCTTGACGCAGCGGCCCGAGGTGGGGCGCGCGCTGGCCGAGTACGCCGTGGCCGAAGCCGATCTCCGCCTCGAGGTCGCTCGGCAGTATCCCGATCTCGAATTGGGCCCGGGGTTCATCTGGGACCAGGGTGTCCACCGCTGGACGCTCGGACTCGCGCTGCCCAACTTGCTGGGCTTCCGGAATCGCGCCGCGATCGACGCGGCGGAAGTTCTGCGCACCGCCGCGGCGGCGCATGTGGCCGAGGTCCAAGACGAACTGCTGGCCGAGCTCACGCTGGGGACCGGTCGCTGCCGAGGGGCGGCGCTCGAGCGTGCCTCGTCGGATGCGCAGGTCGCGGCGGCCAGGGAAGGAGCGGAGTTGGCGAGGGTCGCGTACGAGCGAGGCGAGACGTCGCGGCTCGACCCCGCGCTGGTCGACCTCGCGGTCGTCCGGGCCGAGCGCGCGCGTCAGACGGCCGAGCTCCGCCTCGCCTCCGCGGGCCGCGCGCTGGACGCGGCGCTGGGCGCGTGGGCCGGTGGCGCGGGCGAGCGCTGGCCGGATCCGCGGGACGACGCTCTCACGGAAGGAGCACCGAGATGACGGGCACGCTGCGACGCGGTGCGGCGATCCTGATCGCGATCGCCGCCGCGGCCGGGTTGGTGACGCTCTACAGGATTCACCAGCGCGACGTGGCCCGCGAGGCGGCGAGCGAGCAGCCGGTCGTGGCGCCCACTCGCCTCGTGAACGAGGATGGCCTCGCCGTCGTGATGGTGGACTCGGCGGAGGCGAGGCGCATCGGGCTGCAACTGGCCGAGCTCAGCACCGCATCGAGCGCCCGCGAGCTGCGTGCGCCGGGCGAAGTCGTGCCGGAGACCGAACGGACCGCCACGTTGCGGGCGCCGCTCTCCGGGCGGTTGACCGTACCGGCGGGCGCCCACTGGCCCGCTCTGGGCACCCGTGTGGCGGCGGGCGTCCCGATCGCGCGCGTCTCGGATGCCCGGCCGCTGTCGCTCCCGATCGGCGGCATCGTGACGAGCGTGGACGCCCAGCCCGGTGCGCTGGTCGCAGCAGGTCAGGCGCTGCTGCAGGTGACCGACAACAGTCGGCCGCTGGTCCGGGTGCCGTGGCCGGAACCCGCCGGCGCCGTGCCCGCCCGCACTCTCTGGTTGGTCGCGGGCGAGGCGAGCGCTCGGGTGCGGGCCCACTTGGTCGGGCCCGCGCTGCAGGCGGACCCCGCGACGCGCCGCCCCGTCTACCTCTACCGCGCGGAGCGCGGCTGGCCGGGCGCGACACCCGGCACGCCCGTCGACGCACTCGTCGCGGGGGGCGCCACGGCGTCGGACGACGGGATGCTCGTGCCGGATGGCGCGGTGGTGCAATGGGAAGGCCTAGTGTGGGCGTATCGCCGGCGTGCGCCGGGTCGCTTCGAGCGCACGCGCGTGATCACCGACCGGCCGACGTCCGGCGGGTGGATCGCGGGCGCGCCGTTCGCGCCAGGCGACTCGGTGGTCGTGCGGGGCGCCCAGGAGCTGCTCTCGGAGGAGTTCCGGGCCCGCGTCACCGTCGGCGACGAGTCGGGCGAGTGACGCCGGGGCTGCCGCGATGCTGACCGGCCTGGTTCGCGGGTCGATCCGTCATCGTGGTGTGGTCATGGGGCTGGCGCTCGCGCTCGTCGTCTACGGCGCCGGGGTCGTCGCCGGCGCTCGGCTCGACGTGTTCCCCGAATTCGCTCCCCCGCAGGTGTCGATCCAGACCGAGGCCCCGGGGCTGTCGCCCGAGCAGGTCGAGATCCTCGTCACCAAGCCGATCGAGGATGCGATCAACGGTGTCGAAGGCGTCGCTACGGTGCGCTCGCAGTCGATCCAAGGTCTGTCCGTGATCACGGCCGTTCTGGCGGAGGGCGAGGATATCTACCGGGCCAGACAGGCACTCGCCGAGCGGCTCGGCGAAGCCGCGGGGCGGCTGCCCGCGACGGTCGAGCCGCCTGTGCTCGCGCCGCTGACCTCGTCGTCGAGCACCGTGCTCGTGGTGGGCATTACGTCCGACACGCGCTCACTCATGGAGCAGCGCACCTTCGTCGACTGGGTGCTGCGGCCGCGGCTGCTCGCTACGCCCGGCGTCTCGAAGGTGGCCGTCTTCGGCGGCGAGGTCCGCCAGCTTCAGATCCAGCTCGATCCCGACCTGTTGCGGCGCCATGCCATCGGCGTGGCCGAGGTGGTCGATGTGGCTCGCCAGGCCACCGGCGTCCGGGGAGCCGGGGTGATCGACGGGCCCAATCAGCGGATCACGATCCGCGCGGAAGGGCAGACCGTGACGCCCGAGGGACTGGCGCAGACCGTCGTGCGGGAACGGGATGGCTCCGTCCTCCGCCTGGCCGACCTGGGCCGCGTCGTCGAGGCGCCCGAGCCCCGGTTCGGGGAGGGTGGGATCGAGGGCCGGCGCGGTCTCGTGGTGGTGATCTCGGCCCAGCTCGGGGCGAACACGAAGGTCGTGGCGCAGCGCGCCGAAGCAGCCCTGGCTCGGCTTCAGCCGACGATGCGGGCCTCGGGGTTCACGCTCCATGCGGACATTTTCCGTCCTTCGGAGTTCATCGACCTCGCGCTCCGCAACATCGTCACCTCGCTCCTGCTCGGCGCGGTGCTCGTGGCCGTCGTGCTGCTCATCTTCCTCTCCGACGCCGGCGCCGCCGCCATTTCGCTCACGGCCATTCCGCTCTCGCTGCTTGCCGCGCTCATCGTCCTTGACCGGCTGGGCTTCGGCATCAATACCCTGACGCTCGGCGGGCTGGCCATCGCGCTCGGGGAGGTGGTGGACGACGCGATCATCGACGTGGAGAACATCGCGCGGCGGCTCCGGGAGAATCGCCTCGCGGCCGTTCCTCGCCGCGCGGCGAGCGTGGTGCTCGCCGCGTCGCTCGAGGTCCGCCGGAGCGTGGTCTATGCGACGTTCGTCGTCGCCCTGGTGTTCGTTCCTGTGCTGACGCTCACCGGGGTGCAGGGAGCCTTGTTCCGGCCCCTTGGCCTGGCGTACATCCTCGCCATTCTCGCCTCGTTGCTGGTGGCGCTCACGGTGACGCCGGCACTCACCCTGCTGGTGCTGGGCGGCCGGCGCCACCGGGCACACGAGTCGCCGACGCTAGCCTGGCTCAAGGCGCGCTACGCCGGCGCGCTCGAACGGCTCGAGCGCCGGCCCGGCACGGTGGCCGCCGCCGCGGCGCTCCTCTGCGTGGGGGCGGCGGCCACGTTGCCGTATTTCGGCGCCACCTTTCTCCCGGAGTTTCGGGAAGGGCACTACCTGATTCATATGTCTGCCGTGCCCGGCACCTCGCTCGACGAATCATTCCGGCTCGGTGCGCAGGTGACGGCGGCGCTCAGGCGGGATCCACGGGTGCGGGCGGTGGCGCAACGGATCGGCCGCGCGGAGTTGTCGGAGGACACGTGGGGCACGCACTACACCGAATTCGAAGTGGATCTCGTGCCGCTCACCGGTGACGCCGCCGAGTCGGTGCCGGACGATCTGCGGCAGATCCTGGCGGGCTTCCCCGGAGTGAATTTCGCCATCCGGGGCTTCCTCGCCGAACGGATCGAGGAGACGCTGACGGGCTCCACCGCCGAGCTCGTGGTGCGGGTCTACGGCGACGACCTGGACAGTCTGGACGTCGCGGCACGTCGCGTGGCGGAGACGCTGGGGAGCATCCCGGGCGCGGCCGACGTGCAGTACGACCCGCCGCCCGTGGCTCCGGAAGTGACGGTTCGTCTCCGCCCCGAGCTGCTGTCCCGATACGGCCTTCGACCGGACGAGGCGCTGGCAACTCTGGAGACGGCCACGCGAGGCGCGCGCGCGGCCCAGACCTTCGAGGGCAACCGCGCCACCGACGTCGTGGTCACCTTGCTCCCCGGGCGGCGGGGGCGTCCGGAAGACCTTCGCTCGCTTCCGATCACGTCGTCGAGCGGGCGTCAGATCGAGCTCGGCCACGTTGCCGACATTGCCCGGACGACCGGACGCTACGTCATCGCCCACGTCGGCGCCCGTCGCGTCCAGACGGTCACCGCAAACGTCCGGGGCGGGGATGTGGAAGGCGTGACGGGGGCTCTCGAGCGGAGATTGGAGCGGTCGGTCGTGCTGCCTTCGGGCGTCTACGCCGAAGTCGGCGGCACCGGCGCCGCCCAGCGTGCGGCGCGCCGCGAGCTCCTGCGCGACAGCGTGCTCGCCGCCGCCGGCATCGTGATGCTGCTCTGGGTCGCGTTCGGGGAGTCGAGTCGGCTGTTGCTGGTGCTCGCCAATCTTCCGTTCGCCCTGGTCGGGGGCGTCCTCGCGGTGTTCGCCACGGGCGGTCTCTTGAGCCTGGGATCGCTGGTGGGATTCGTCACCCTGTTCGGGATCGCGACCCGGAATGCGGTCATGCTCATCTCGCACTACGACCATCTCGTGACGATCGAGGGCGCCGCCTGGGACGGCGCGACGGCCACGCGCGGCGCGCTCGAGCGACTGGGACCGATTCTCATGACCGCCCTGGTGACCGCCCTGGGCCTCCTTCCGCTCGCGCTGGGCAGCGGCGATCCCGGCCGCGAGATCGAAGGCCCCATGGCCATCGTCATTCTGGGCGGGCTGCTCACCTCGACGATCCTGAGCCTCTTCGTGTTGCCGACGCTGGCGCTCCGTTTCGGTCGGTTCGGGACCCAAAAGGCGTCCGAGGCGTGACAGTGGTCACCTCGGCGCCCGGCTTCGCCGGATACATTGGGCGCTTGTATCGAAGGTCCTGATTCCCCCGTCAGAGGAGGCATCGCCGTGAGACTCTTCACCCACGCCGCAGTGGCGGCGCTCGCGGTATCGGCCGTCGCGTGCCGCGTTCGCGATCGAGATCAGGCCGCAACGAGCGTCGATTCTACCGCGACGGCGGTCGAGCAGGATGTGCGCGAAGGCGCCGATAAGGCGCGTGACGAGGCGCGAGAGGCGACCCGTTCGCTGAAGAGCTACGGCTGGAACGAGCGCGAGGAACTGCGGGCGGATATGCGCCGGCGCCTCGCCGACGTCGACGGCCAGATCGAGCAGTTATCGGCGGACGCCCGCTCGAGCGGCAGCACCATCGGCGATGCCGCGATGAAGGACATCCGCACGGCGCGAACCGCGGTCGACCACGACCTCGGCCGGCTCGACGGCGCCACCGAGAACGGCTGGAACGACGTCCGCGGCTCCATCGACCACTCGCTGGAACACCTCCGGGATCGCATCGCCGAAGTAACCCGCACGGGTGGCCCCATGGGCGGCCGGTCGCCCGGCCAGAATTGACCGGCGCGCGGCCTGGGGCACCCGCCTCAGGTCGCGATGCCCGCCGCCGCCGGATCGGTTCGCTCGAACAGCTCGCCCAGCCACCGCAGCATCACGCTCGCCTCCGCCGCCGCGCCGAGCACCAGCACGCCCGCGGCGGGGGCCGCCGCCCACCAGCCGAGCGCATCCGCCAGCAGCGCGAACGCGCCCGCCGCCAGCAGGCCCGGCAGTGCCAGCGCCACGCCCAGGGCAGCGGCATAGGCCACGATCAGGAGCATGTTCTGTCCGAGCGCTTCCACGCCACTCGGTCGTCCGCTGCCGAGGTGCGTCCAAGCCGGAAACAGCAGCGCGCTCCCGTTCTGGATCAGCATGCCCAGGTAATTGACGCCGGGCAGGCAGATGACGGCCGACACCAGCACGATCGTGCGGATCTCCAGGCTCGGCTCCATGAGGTCGTTGCCGAGGAACGTCAGGTAGGCGATGAGCATGAGCCCGACCTGCATGGCCGTGAGCACCAGTGTCGAGGCCCCTGCCTCTGCGGCCACGACCTCGCGCCCCGGAAGGGGGTAACTCCGGAGGAGATCCAGCTTGAGCAGGTCGCTCCGGAGGTCGTTCCGAATCCACTGCGGTCCGATCAGCAGTGAAATCGCAGCCCAGGTCGTCACCAGCCATCCCGCCGCCTCCGCGATCGTGGCGTCCGTCCGAAACGAGAGCAGCAGCCCGGCGACTCCCGCCGCCGCGAAGGCGACCGTGAGGCTGCGTGCACGGCGGGTGCGTACGACCGCCAGCAGATTCTTCCACAGGATGGCGCCGCCGGCGCGTCCCACGGGCGCCAGCTGGAGGAGCCTGGGGAGACGACGATGCGCCAGACGGGGCGTCGTGGTCCCGCCCTTCGCCGCCTGCTGCCGCACGCGGCGGAGCGACGCTTCGGCGGCCGCCTCTTCGAACGCGGTGTCGGCCCGAATCACCCAGATGTAATGAGCTGCGAGCAGCAGGAGCGCGGGCCCCATGGCGGCCAACCAGTCCGCGAGCGACCGCGCGGTGAGCGGCCGGACCAGGGCCCGGAAGGGCGCGAGCACCAGCCGGGGAACCGGCGCGGCCGCCGACTCTGTGAGCGTGTCGAGAAAGGGCGTGAGCCCGCCGGCCCAGCCGGCGGCCAGGTCCGGCAGCGCCTGGCGCGTGCTCCACGTCATTCCTACCGCCAGGCTGCCCAGCAGGACGAGCGAGACCACCCGATGCCGGAGCGCCAAACGTCCGTGCTCCAGCAGGCTCGTCCGGACGAACGAGGCGCCTAGCCGGTGGAAGGAAATGGTGGTGAGCAGCACCCAGATCGAGAGCGCCCGAAGCCAGGACGACGCACCGAGCCGCTCGTGCGCGAGGATCAGCGTCCAGAGCAGCGAGTTGAAGAGGATGAGGAGCTGGTTCCTGAGGAGCTTGTACTGCACCAGGCCGCGCCTGGGCACCGGGCCTGAAAACAGGAACGTGACCTCCGCCGGCGTGAAGGCGAGGACGCGCCGTTCGACGCCGAACACCCAGCCCCACACGACCGCGCCGAGCACCCCGAGGGCGCCGACCAGCTCCAGCCAGCGGGCACCCATGACGGTCGAAGAGCCTACCCTCGGCCCCTGTTCCACCACCACCAGCCAGATATAGCTGAGGCCGAGCGCGAGCGCGGCCAGGTAACGCGGACTGCGGAGCCGACGGAGCTGCCGGCT
>JBBQDU010000011.1:0-29851 GCA_038320055.1 Gemmatimonadales bacterium
CAGGGATGGAAGACACAGTTGGCAATCCAGGATTTGAAGCGATTCGAGCAATGCAATTTTCCGGCAATCTTGCCTGGTCGCCGGATGGAACCCGCCTGGCTTTTGTCGCGGCGCGGGATGCGAATAGTGCTGATGTCTACCTTTTTAATAGAGTCGACAATTCAGTTACGCGCCTTACTGAAGAAGCTGGGCATGCTTATGGATTACACTGGTCTCTAGACGGGCAGTTTCTCGAATATCTAAGCGCGATCTCCTTTGGAACTGGTGCGGGATCTAAAATGGAAAGTTTATGGGTATATGATTTCCAAAGCAATCAGTCCCAATTCTTAGAAAACCTCGCAAGCAGCGGAGAAACGTTTTTAGCATGGACAGACAATAGCCATTTTTTGATCTCCAGCCAGAGCATGATATGTGAAGCCTATAATCTGCGTTTAGTGAACGTTGCCAAATCCTATAACCAGGTGATTGTCGATAGTTGTTTCAGCGGTATTGCTTATGCTCCAGCGAGTCGCGCCGGCGGACATCCGCGTGGACGACGCGGACACCGGCCCGCGGATCGGGAGCGTCGCTCGGCGGGAGGTCGAGCGCCACCGCGCGCGCGCCTCTGTCGGCGAGCGCGGCGGTGAACTGGCGGCCGAGCAGTCCCAGACCGCCGGTCACGACGACGACCCGGCCGCTCAGGTCGAACGGATCGGCGGTCATGGCGTCAGGAGGCGGCGGCGGGACGTGGCGCGCGGTCGTGGACGGCGACCAACATATCGCAGACTTCGCGCACCGCACCCCGACCACCGGGGCGCTCGGTGCGGAGGCGCGCGGCGGCGAGCACGGACGGATGCGCGTCGCCGACGACCACGGGCACCCGCACCGCCTGGAGGCAGCCGAGGTCGTTGACGTCGTTCCCGACGAAGGCCACCTGGTCGGGCGTGAGCCCGCGCTCGCGCAGGATGGCCTCGAGCCGCGCCCACTTGTCGTCGCACCCCTGCACGCACTCGACGCCGAGCTTCCGGCTCCGCGCCGTCACCACCGGGTTGACCTCGGTGGAGAGGATGAGCACGTCGATGCCGGCCCGGCGGAGCGCCTGCAGACCGAGGCCGTCGCCCCGCCAGCAGCGCACCGCCTCGGTCCCGTCCTCGGACACGTAGACCGTATTGTCGGTGAAGACGCCGTCGAAATCGAACACCACGAGCCGCACCGCCGCCAGATCGGCGGCCACGCCGGGCGGGATCGGCCGTGCTCCACCCAGCGCGCTCACGCCACCGACGCGAGGAGGTGTTCGAGGCGGATCATGTCGTCGGCGCGAAGCGCCTGGGAAAGTCGCCGCCCCAGCAGGCGGTCGAGATCGTACGGCGGCAGGCCGCCGCCCGGACTCTTGACGGCGATGTCGGCAGCGGTGAGCAGGTGCCCCGCGGGAAGGTCTCTGGCGGCGACGAGGGTCTTGCCCATCTTGACCATCGCGCCCTCCTCGCCCGGCAGCCGGCGTTTCACGCCGTCGCCGAGCGCGAGCCGGGCTCGGCGCAGATCGCGGATCATCTTCCGCATGCCGACCGGTTCCAGCGAGAGCGCATGGTCGGTGCCGCGCGACGTGTGATTGAGCGTGAAGTGCTTCTCGATGATCCGCGCGCCCAGCACGTAGGCGGCCACCGCCATGGCGATGCCGTTGTAGTGGTCCGACAGGCCGACGCAGGCCGTGGGGAAGGCGGCTCTGAGCGTGCTGATGACCCGGAGATTCATCTCCTCCGGTTCGGTCGAATAGGTCGCCGTGCACTGCAGGATGCCCAGCTGCGAATTGATCGAACCGATCGCGTCCACCGCCCGATGCACGTCCTCGAGCTCGGCGCCCCCAGTGCTGATGAGGATCGGCTTGCCGATCCGGGCCACGTGGCGGAGCAGCGGGAGATTCGTCAGGTCGCCGGAGGCCAGCTTGTAGGCGGGCATGTCCAGGCCGGCCAGAAACTCGGCGCTGGACCTGTCGAAGGCCGTCGCGAAGAACGTGATGCCGAGCTCGCCGGCGTACCGCACCAGCTCCGCGTACTCCACGGCGCCGAACTCGAGCGCCTCTCGGTGTGCCCCGTAGGTCGCCCCGAAGCTGTTCTCGTTCTCGTAGGGCTTGTCGTACATGGCACGGGTGTACAGCGTGCGGTTATCGCGCTTTTGGAGCTTGACGGCGTCCGCGCCGCACTCCTTGGCCGTGCGGAACAGCTCCCGGCACTTCTCGAGACTACCCTGATGGTTGTGGCCGATTTCGGCGATGACGTAGCAATCGCTGTCGTCGGTAATGGCGGTGCGGTCGATGATCAGGGACCGGGACATAGTCTCCGCTCGAGGAGGGGTGATCGCTCACCTGCCCCGGGTCCGCACGCGGGCAACGCTCCGGAAGATGGAGGAGCGCAGAGCGGCGAATTCGGCGTAGTCCGCGGGGTGTCGTTGTCGCTGCGCTTCAAGGTACTCACGGGTGAAAATGATCACAAGCGCAAGCGCCGCGCCGAGTAACAGCCCGAGGAAGAGGTCCAGAATGAGGCTCGATCGCACCGCGACGGCCGAGCCTTCGGGCCGCGTGATCACGGTCGTCACCGGGGTATTTCGTACCTCTTCGATGCGCGCGTTCTCGAACGCCTGTGCCAGTGAGCTGTAGACCTGCTGGCGGAGGTCGACCCGGCGCTGGAGCCGGTTGGCCTCGAAGGTGAGCTGCGGCGACTGCTGATAACTCCGGTTCCGCTCGAAGAACCGCTCCAGCTCCGCCTCCGTGCCCTGCAGTTCGTTCCGGGCCTCGGCCAGCCGCCCCTCGACGAACCGCCGCTCCGCCGCGGCGCGGGTCTGCCGGCGCGTCAGGTTGTATTGGGCGACGAGGTCGAGCAGCCGGCGATTGACCTCGGTGGCCAGCTCCGGCCAGGGCATCCGGACGTCGAGGGTGATGATGCCCGTCTTGAGGCCCACGCTCACGTCCACCCGGTCGCGCAGTTTCTGGAGCGCCCGCCGGAGCCGGATCTCCGGCGTGTCGCCCTTGACCCGGAGCAGGCTCGCGATCGTGCCGTGCACGCTGTCCCCGTCGGCGGCCCGGAACCCGTAGGAGGTCTGGGCCACCTCGGTCAGCAGCTCGCGGGATCGCAGCAGCTCCGCGTAGAAGTCGGGCGACTCGGGGTTGGCGGTACCCGACCCCAACGTGAACCCGAACTGGGCCGCGAGACCCGCCAGCTGCGGGCCGCGACTGTCGCTGGTTTGCGGCATGAACTCGGCGCTGGCGACGAAGTCGCCACGAGGCAGAAGCCACAGGACCACGGTGACCGCCAGCGCGGCCAGCGGGATGCCCACGGCCACGCGCCACTGGCGGAGCAGCGCATTGAATACCATGAGCGGCTGTCGGTCGGGGGCGCCACTACTCGTCATTCGGGTGCTCCTCCCGAGGGTCCCGCGCGGCACCGGCCACCGCGCCGATCGTCCGCAGTATGATGGACAGGTCCAGCCGGAGCGACGCCCGCCCCGCGTACTCCCGCGCCAGGCGAAGCTTGTCGGGCAGGATCACCCGCACGTACTCCGCGTCCGGATCCGCGGCCGTTGCCAGCACCGCCGCTTCGTCCCGGTACTTGAGGCTGGCCAGGTCCGTCAGCCCGGGACGGATCGCCAGGACTTCGGCGAACTCGGCGCGAAAGCGCTCCACGTATTCGGGCACCTCGGGCCGGGGCCCCACCAGGCTCATGTCACCCGCGACGACGTTGAAGAGCTGGGGCAGCTCGTCCAGCTTGAGCCGGCGAAGCAGCCGCCCGGCACGAGTAATCCGCGGGTCGCCGGCCAGCGTCAACACGCCTCCACGCGCGTCCGCATCCGCCACCATCGTCCGGAACTTGAGGATCCGGAAGCGTCGAAACCGGCGGCCCACCCGGACCTGGCGGAACAATACCGGGCCTGGCGAGTCCGCGACCACGGCGAGCGCGACGGCCGCGAGCAGCGGACTCAGCATCAGGATGCCGAGCCCGGCCAGGCCCACATCGAGCACCCGCTTGGCCGTGCGCTCGAGCGGCCTCACGGCTTCCGGAGTACGCCAAGATAGTGTGTCCGGAGCCAGGGTAACGCGGCCAGCAGCTGCGCGGCCGTCGCCGAGCGCGGGGCGACGGCCCGGGTAATGGGCGGTGCCAGCGTCACCCGGGCAAGCGTCGCTGCCCATCCAGGGAACAGCGCCTCGATCTCCTCCCGGCGGATGCGCCGCACGTCCGGATTGCGGGGATTGTTCACCCGGAGATCATACCAGAGGACGGCGCCCCCCGGCCGGAGGACGCGCGTCATCTCGCTGGCGACCGCCCTGCGGACCGCCGGATCCAGGATGGAGCTGAATACCGTCGCCTGCAGCAGCAGGTCGAACGTCCCGGTGGCGAAGGGGAGCGCGCTCCCCCCGCCCTGCACCACCGAAACCGCTGGTGCCGCCACTCGCCGGGCCTGACGAACCCGGTCGTCAAGCAGGTCCACGCCGTGGAGCCGCTCCGGTCGCGCGCCCCAGCGCACCAGATCCTGCAGCCACTGCCCGCCCCCGCAGCCCACCTCGAGCACCGAGCGATCGGCCAGCGGCAGCAGGCGCTCCCGCGCGAGCAGCGACAGGGTGGCGCGCTCGCGCTCCTGCATCATGAAGACGTGCGCGGGGCTGCTGTACGCGTAGCGATCTCCCGCCGCCCGCCGGGCGTAGACCGCGCGAACCCGCGCTTCCTCGGCGCGGCTCACCGGGTGAGCGCCACGTCGGCCACTGGACGGGAACCGCGCCGCCACCGCATCGCCGGCAGCAACCCGCGCAGGTACCCGATCCCGTAACCCCAGTGCAAGACCGGAAAGACCACCACCAGGAGCAGCGCGGCGGTGCGGCGTGTCCGCGACCAGGTCCCGAGGGCAGCCCCGAGCACGCCCAACAGATACGCCCCTGCCACCAGCGCCAAGGCGGGTCGGCCAATGGTCGGCGCGAGCCAGGCCAGCAGCGCCGCGCCCGCCACCGCGAGCAGGAAGCCGGCGGGGACGAGCTGACGCACCGTCGGCACCCCGCCCAGCTTTCGCACCACGAGGGGCTTGTAGTAGCCGTACTGGTAGTACATCCGGGCGAGCTGGTGGAGCGACGGCCGCGCGAAGTAGTCCACCACGACGTTGGGCAAGAGCAGGATCCGCCCGCCAGACCGGATGATGCGCCCGTTCATCTCGTCGTCCTGGTTTCGGACCAGCTCGACGTCGAACCCGCCGAGCCGCTCGAACAGCGCACGTCGAAAGCAGCCGAACGGGACCGTATCGACCCAGGCGGGAGTCGAGACGCCGGTCCGGAATCTCGCGTTGCCCACGCCGAAGGGATGGGTCATGCCCAGCGCGATCGCCTCCGCCATCGGCCCCGGCCCGCCAGGTAGGGTCCGCAGCACGCCGCCCACGTTCTCCGCTCCGGTGGTTTCGAGGGCCTCGACGAGCAGTCCGATGTAATCCGCGGGGTAGCGCACGTGCGCGTCCATGCGCAGCACGATCGCCCCCCGCGTCTCGGCGATGCCGAGGTTGAGCGCCGCCGGGGTCACTCGCGCCGGGTTGTCCACCAGCCGGACCCTCGAATGCGCCGCCGCGACCTCCAGGATCCGCTCCCGGGTGCCGTCATCGCTCATGCCGTCCACGACCACCACCTCGCACCGCGCCGGCGGATAATCGTTGGCCAGAATGGAGACGAGGCAAGCCGCGATGTGGTCCCGCTCGTTCCGGCACGGGACCACGGCCGAGACGAACGGCCGCTCCCGCTCAGCCATCGGCGCCGGCGGGCGCGGGCGCCGTGCCCGGTCGCGCCATGGCGTCCAGCGTCCGCCGCACGGTGACGTACACCGTCGTGAGCGTGATCGCGCCGAGCGCGAGCATGGCGCCCGCCAGACTGCTCAGAAAGCCGTTGTGGATCAGGTTGGTCGCTCCCTCGACGAGCGTAAAGTGAAGATACCCCACGACGGCGAGGATCGGGGTCGTTCCCGCGCTGACCAGCCGGCGCAGCCAGCCGAGCGCGAAGGCGCCGAAGAAGAGATAGGTCACGACGCTGATCAGCCCGAAGTCGGCCCAGGCATAGCCCACCAGCGTCGGTGCGTACACCGTGTCGAGGCGGCTGGAGTAATTCTCGCGGATGAGGTAGCCGATGTCGCGGAACGGGTGCACGGGTTTGCCGGGCCAGACGAGGTGGGGCACCCACGCACCGAGAGTGTAGGCGAGCACCCGTCCATGCATCAGCAGCGACGGATCCTCGGACTGCCGCTCGACCATCGTCGCGTAGCCCGAGTAGACGCCGGCGTCGCCGAAGCGAGTGCCGAAGGTCGAGAGCGCCTCCGCGGCCAGCTCCGGCCAGTCGGTCCGCACACCCGACGAGGTGCCCGGGAAGAACCGGAGCTGCGTCTTGATGCCGCTGGTCACCACCAACAGCACCAGAAACACCGCGATGAGGCGAGGACGCACCCAGTAGCGGAGCGTCCCCGGATTGAACGCGGCCACCACGACGAAGAACATCAGCGCGGCGCCGACGATGCCCGCCCGTGAGGACGTGAGGAAGAAGGCGATGGCCCCCATCAGCGCCGCGATGCCGGCCTGCCGAAGGCGGCGATGCTCGTAGCCGGCGGCGAGGAGCGCGGCGCCGAACATCGCCAGCTCCGTGCCCCAGTCCCAGAACGTGCCGAGCTGTCGCTGGGCGACGTTGTATTGATAGATGTTCGCGAAATAGTCGCCGATGCTGGTGATGCCCTCCGACCCGAGCGCCACCGCCTTCATGGCGAGGCCGAGCCCCAGGAGAAAGGTGCCGGCATAGCGCAGCTGGCGCGGCTCATCCCCGGTCAGGACGCGGCGAATCCTCGGTGGATTGGGCGACGCGACAAACAGTCCGAGCCCGAACGACAGAATTCCGAGCAGGTGGATGAGCCCGGGCCGGAGGCGTAAGGCCACCATCGCCTGTACCTCCGGCGAGCCGTGCGTCAGCGCCAGCGCGATGCAGACCCCGGCATAATCGCTGCCTACGACGAGCGCGAGCAGCGCCATCCCCAGGCCTTCGTACGACGTGATACCCCGCCAGCGCGCGAGGGCGATCAGCAGCGCCACGTTCCACAGCGCGATCAGCGTGAAGGCGAGCATCGCTCAGAGCGTCCCGTACACGCCGTCGATCTCGCGGAACACCCGTGGCAGGTCGTACCTCACCGTGGCCTCGCGTACGTTGAAGCGGCCGAGGCGCTCGCGGAGCGAGCGGTCGTCGGCCAGGCGCTCCAGCGCCCCGACGATCGCGCCGGCGTCGCGCGGCGCGACCAGGACGCCGTTGGCCTCCCGGATCACCTCGGGAATCGACCCCACGGTGGTCGAGAGAACGGGCAAACCCGCTGCCATCGCCTCCAGAATCGCGATCGGCTGTCCTTCCGCGTGGCTCGGCAGCGCGAAGACGTCGCTCCCGTGGAGCAGCGACACCCGCTCCGCGTCCTCCACCGGGCCGGTGAACGTCACGTTCTCGAGCTTGCGTTCCCGCGCCAGCGCGCGGAACCGCTCGACCTCGCCGGCGCCGACGAAAACGAAGCGGATGTCGGGGCGCGACCCCCGCAGGCGCTCGGCCGCGTCGAGCAGGTCGAAGGTTCCCTTGCGCTCGCCGAGGATGCCGAGGGCGAGGACCTGGATGGACGTGCCGTCCGAATGCGCCCAGCCGGAGGGCGGGGCCAGCTCGGCGGTGCGGACGCCGTTGAAGATCGCGTAGACCGGCCGGCGGGTCATGGTGCGCAGCACGTCCGCCAGTCCGGGAGACTGCACGATGTGTGCGTCCGCCAGGTCGAGCGAACGGCGCATCAGCGCGCGCATCCGCGGTCCCGCGTCTCGATACAGATCGTCGAACTGGCCGAGCAGATGAAAGATCGTCCGGGCGCCGCGCCGGCGGGCGATCGCGATGTGCGCCGCGTTCCGGAAGAAGCCGTAGCCGGCCGTGGAGAGCACGTGCACGATGTCCACCCGCTCCCGCCGGCAGACCCGGTCGAGCTCCACGAACTTCCGCCCGACGAACGCGAGCACCCGGGCACTCGCGGCCACGCCGTCGCGGCCGACGAAATTCCAGTGGTGCGTCTCGGTCGTGACCTTGGGCCTGAGGATGGACGGCACGTTGTCGGCGAGCAGGGTGAGCCGGTGACGCCGGGTGAGGTCCGACTCGAGCATGTCCTGAGCGTAGCGCGTCATGCCACCCATCGGCGGGGGCGCCGGCCCCACCAGAACGATACGTCGCTCGGTCAGGCCCCGAACCGGACGGCGACGTCGGTGACGGCCGCCACGACGGACTCGACGTCCTCCTCCGTCATGCGGCTATAGATCGGCAGGGAGACGAGCCGCGGATAGGCCGCCTCGGCCACCGGGAACTGTGCGGCGGTGTAGCCGTACTTGCCGGCGTAGAACGGCTGGCGGTGGAGCGGGATGAAGTGGACGCTGGTCCCGATCTGCCGCTCCTTCAGCTCCTGGATGAAGCGCGCGCGGTCGATCGAGAGTCGGTCCAGGCGGAGGCGGATCGAGTACAGATGCCAGGCGTGCCCGACCTCCGGCCGCGTCACCGGCGTCTCGATGGCCTCGAGCCCCGCGAATCCCTCCGCATACTGCGCGGCGATGCGGGCTCGGCCCTCCCGCATGTCCTCCAGCCGGCCGAGCTGAACCCGCCCGAGCGCGGCGGCGAGATCGGTGAGATTGTACTTGTAGCCGGCGTCGGAGACCTCGTAGAACCAGCTGCCGGTCGCGGTATAGCGCTTCCACGCGTCCCGGGTGATTCCATGTAGCGACATCACGCGGGCACGCGCCGCGACGGCCTCGTCGTCGGTCGCCAGCATGCCGCCCTCGGCCGTGGTCATGGTCTTGGTCGCGTAGAAGCTGAAGGCCGTCGGGCAGCCCATCGCCCCCACCTTGCGGCCGCCGATGACGGCCGGGAGCGCATGGGCCGCATCGTCCACCATGCGGAGGCCGTACTCCGCGGCGATGGCCTGGAGCGCCGTCATGTCGCACGGGTGTCCCGCGTAGTGCACCGGCACGATGGCGCGCGCCCGCCCGCCGCTCGTCCGGTGAACCCACGCCTCCCCACGGCGCTCGTATTCGCGCTCGAGCAACGCCCGGAGGGCGACCGGATCCAGGTTGAGCGTGTCCGGATCCACGTCCGAGAACCGCGTCCGGCCGCCCAGGTATTCCACCACCTCGCCGGTCGCCGTGAAGGTGATCGTGCTGGTCAGCACTTCATCGCCCGGACCCACGCCCGCGGCCTCGAGCCCCAGGTGGAGCGCGGCAGTACACGAGTTGACCGCCACGGCATGGCCGACACCAAGGTAGGCCGCGAATTCTCGCTCGAACGCTTGGACTTCCGGGCCGGTCGTGATCCAGCCGGTCCGCAGCACGCGGACCACGGCCTCGATCTCCGCCTCGCCCAGATCGGGCAGCGCGAACGGGAGAAAGCTGGTGCGCGTCGCGCGGCCGGTCAGCGGAGCGAGGGAGCCGGCCACGAGCGGTGCGGTGCGTGGGCAGGAGCGGGAAAGGCGGTCATCGGCACGCTGGGCAATCTAGCCGCTCAGACTTCCAGCGGGAGCGCGACCCGCCGGCCGTCCCGCGCCGAGATGTAGGTCGCGATGAGGATCTCGAGCGAGTGCAGCCCCTCCCGGCCGTCGGTCTCGGGCGCGGCCTCGCCGCGCAGGGCCTGGATGACGTTGTCGTAGTAGAGGGGGTGACCGAAGCCGTACACCGAGGTCGTGGTGTAGTTCGCCTGCTCGATCGTGGCGTCGTCCGGGTCTTCATCGGCGAACGACCAGTGCTCGATCTGGTTGACCGCCACGCCGCCGACCCGAACAGTGCCTTTCTCCCCGATGATCGTGATCGACCCCTCGAGGTTGGCGGGATAGGTCAGCATCGTCACGTTCATGCTGCCGAGCGCGCCGGTGCGCCAGCGGATGCTCACGACGCCGGTGTCCTCCACCTGGATGGTGCGCGCCAGGGTGGCCGTGTACGCCTGCACGCTCTCGACCGGCCCGATGAGCCAGTCGAGCAGGTCCACGTAATGGCTCGCCTGGTTCATGAAGGCGCCGCCGTCGAACTCCCAGGTGCCGCGCCAGGCCGCGCCATCGTAGTACGACTGCGGCCTCGCCCAGAACACGTTGATGTTGACCATGTAGATCCGGCCGAACCGGTGCCGCTCGACCGCGCGTTTGACCAGCTGCAGCGTGGCATTCCGCCGGTTCTGCTTGACCACGAAGAGATGAACGCCGGCCTGGTCGCAGGCGTGGACCATGCGCTTGCCGTCCCGCCAGCGGGTGGCCATCGGTTTCTCGGTCATCACGTGCCGCCCCGCCGCCGCCACTTGAATCGCCTGGTCGGCGTGCAGGCCGCTCGGGGTCGCGAGGATGACGATGTCGGCCGCCGTGCCGGCGAGCAATGCGTCGAGCGAGCGGAACCCCGACGCGCCCGTCCGGGTCTCGGCGGCCGCAAGCGCGGTCGGGTCGATGTCGCACACCCCGACCAGCTCGGCCCGGTCCGCGTGACGGACGAGCGCGTCGAAGTGGTTGGCGGCGATCCGCCCACAGCCTACGAGCGCAAACCGGATTTTCCGGTCCCGGACGAACGGCTTGGTGATGAACATGGAACTCGCGGGTCGGGGGGGAGTCGCCCAAATGTAAGCAGGACCCGCCCCGGCAAGGAATTGCGCCGCCACGTCCGGAGCGCCAACCTGGAGGGGGTATGGCGAAAAGCGGCGGTTGTTGCCATATTGTGAATAGTTTCACAAACCTTTCGCGCCCTAGGTCCCCGGCGTGTCCGTGGCGCCCGGGCCTCGTTCCGGTGACAGCGGCGCGATTCATTTCGAAGGAGAGCGATCCCATGGCGACTGCGACCCCTCCGGTGTCCGCCAAGACTTCCTACCCCGCCGAGGCGGTGAACCGGCTGTTCGCGCCGCCGGAGAGTGAGGTCCCCGCCGACAAGCTCCGGCGTCTCCTCCACGAGGCCCGGGACGCGGGGTCCTTTCTCCACACCGCCGGTGCCTATGACGCGTTCACGTCCGCGATCATGACCACCCTCGGCTTCAAGACGCTCTACGGCAGCGGCTGGCAGCTCGCGGCGACCAAGAGCATGTATCCGGACATCGGCATCTACCAGTCGCATCAGATGGTGGAGCTGGTGCTGGAGATGCGGAAGGGCATCGAGGGCGCGCGCAACACCCGCTGGTACGACAGCGAGGGCAAGGACAAGATCGACGCCCCGCCGGCGTTCGTGGACATGGAGGCCGGCTTCGGCGGCCCGACCCAGACCTTTACGCTCGCCACCGAGCTCATCCGGGTCGGCGCCGGGGGTGTCCACCTCGAGAACCAGGACCCCTCGAACCGCACCTGTGGCCATATCGTGAACGTCGGCAAGCAGAAGCGGAACAAGGTGCTGGTGACGCGGCAGCAGTGGTTGGCCAAGCTCAAGGCCATCAAAGCCGCCGGCGAGGCGACGGGCGTCAACGTCGTGATCATCGCGCGGACCGACTCGATCGACGGCGCGCTGCCCGACCAGGAGCCGGGCGGCGTCAAGATGGCCATCGACGACGCGCTGGAAGCGGCGGAGATGGGTGTGGACGTGATCTGGCCCGAGTTCAACAATACCGAGCTCGACCAGCCGCAGGAGTTTTCCGAGGGCGTGCGCAAGCACTACCCGGACCAGATGCTCGGCTTCAACCTCTCGCCCTCGCTCTACTTCGGGAAGGCCAAGAAGGCCGGCACGCTGATCACCAACCAGCAGCTCGCCGACCTAGGGTTCATCCTCCAGTTCTCGACGCTCTTCAACTTCCGGACGGCCGGCATGGCGCTCGAGAAGGGCCTGCGCAAGTTCCTCAAGAGCGGCATCGAGGCGCTGGCGGACCTGCAGATCGAGGAAGACGGCCAGGAGGCCTCGCCGATCACCAAGATGCACCAGAAGTTCGCCGGCATGAACCGGTGGCTGGTGCTGGAGCAGGTGCTCAGCGACAAGTAGACGGCACGAAAATGCGGGGACAGCCGGTGGCTGTCCCCGCGTTCGCGCCTCTCTCGCGCCGCATCCCGAATGATTGGGTCAGGCGCTCGTCGCCCGCCGGAGCCCGTCCCCTTCCCCGCTCTCCGTTACCTCGACCCCTTCGCCCCGTAGCCGGTCCACCTGCCACCGGTCCAGCCGCACCGTGAGCTCAACCTGGTCCGCGCCGTCCTCCCGCCCCACGACCTCCCCTTCGCGATAGAGCGCTGCCACCCGCGCACCGTCCGCCACCGGGAGCCGGACCCGCACAGTCGGGCGGCCTTCGCGCTCGAGCTGGCGAAGCCGGGCCTTGAGCCCCGCGATTCCATCCGTGCGCATCGTCGAGCTGGTGATGGCGTCGGGAAACAGCTCCCGAACTCGACCGCTGAAGGAGAGCGGATCCGCGATCGCATCCATCTTGTTGAATACGACGAGAATCGGCCGGTCGGCCAGGTCGAGCTCGGCCAGCACCCGGTCGACCACATGCATCTGGCCCTCCCAGTCCGGGTGGCTCGCATCCACGACGTGCAGCAGGAGATCGGCCGCCCGCGCCTCCTCGAGCGTGGCCCGAAAGCTCGCCACCAGGTGGTGCGGCAGCTTGCGGATGAAGCCGACGGTATCGGTGACTCGGGCCCGCTGACCTTCGCCCAGCTCCACCTCGCGGGTGAGGGTGTCGAGCGTGGCGAACAACCGGTCCTCGACGACGATTTCGTGCTGCCCGGACAGCGCGCGCAGGATACTCGACTTCCCGGCGTTCGTATATCCCACCAGTGAGACGCTCAGCATGGGATCGCGGCCGGCGCGCAGGTTCTCGCGATGGCGCTCCACACCTTTGAGCTTGGCCTTGAGGCCCTGAATGCGCTGACGGATGATGCGGCGGTCGGTCTCGAGCTGGGTTTCGCCCGGGCCCCGGAGGCCGATGCCGCCCCGGATCCGGGAGAGGTGGGTCCACATGCGCGTGAGCCGGGGCAGCAGATACTCGAGCTGCGCCAGCTCGACCTGGAGCCTGGCCTCGTGACTTCGCGCCCGGGTGGAGAAGATGTCGAGGATGACCTCGGCGCGGTCCATCACGCGGACCTTGAGCTCGCGCTCCAGGTTGGCGCCCTGCACCGGGCTCAGCTCCTCGTCGAAGATCACCAGCGTGGCGCCCGCGTCCGCCACCGCGGCGGCGACCTCCGTGACCTTGCCCTCGCCGATCAGCGTGGCGGGGCTGGGAGACCCGATCTGTTGCGAGATGCGTCCGACCACCTCCGCGCCGGCGGTATCGACCAGTCGGGTGAGTTCTTCCAGATGCTCGGTCACGTGCCGCGAGTCGCTCGAGCCCTTGCGGGGAGCGGCCACCAGCACCGCGCGCTCGATCGGATCGCGAACCTGAATCAGGGATCGAATGGAGGCTCCTTGCTGCTCGGAGTTAGCGGCCGGTGGGGATCGGCACCAACCCTGCGACGCGGGTCAGGGGCGCGCGCCCCTCGCGGGTGAATGGCACCTGGTGCGGGCCGAACGGCGTCTGGACGGTGAGCTGGCCCCGCAGCGTGTACGGCAAGTCGCCGGAGCCGAGGGCTGCGCGTACCGCCGCCGACAGCCCGCTCCAGGCGAAGCGCACGGGCAGGGTCAGCGCGGTCGTATCGCCCTTCTGCATCTGGAAATCACTGGCGTATTCGAGATCACCGACATGCGAGCCCTCGACGTCGAACCCGACCTGCAGTTTGGTGCCCTGCAGGTCGAACTGGTTGGGATTGTAGACGGCAACGAGCAGATCCAGCGCCCCGCCGGTAGGGCCCACCCCGCGCACCACGACGCGGTCGAGGCGGAGATCGGGATCCTTGAAGGCACCGGGGATGCCGGCACACCCTCCGAGCAGCGCGACACCCACGAGTACCTGGAGATGGTACGATCGCATGACGCCCCTTCCCTGGCCTCCGCAATATAACCGCTGGTACGCGCCCACTATTCGGGCAATGGAGGCGACGTGCCCGGGCCGCCCTCGCCCTCGTCCCGACCGGCCTCGCCCTCGCCGGCCGCTCGCTCGGCCCACCAGGCGATCCGCTCCGCCACTTTCTTCTCGTAGCCGAGCGCCCCTGGCCGGTATAGCGTCATTCCGCGCAGCTCGTCGGGGAGGTACTCCTGGGGCAGATAGCCCTCCGGCGAGTCGTGCGCATACCGATACCCCCGCCCGTACCCCAACTGCTTCATGAGGCCGGTCGGCGCATTCCGGATGTGCAGCGGCACGGGCGCTGCCGGCGTGTCGCGCGCGGCCGCCATCGCCGCGTCGAGCGCCACCTTGGCGCTGTTCGATTTGGGCGCCGTCGCGAGGTAGATCGTCATCTCGGCGAGCGGCAGATACCCCTCGGGTGCGCCCAGCATGTGGAACGCATCGCGCGCCGCCACCGCCATCAGGAGCGCGTTGGGATCGGCCAGGCCGATGTCCTCCGCCGCCATCGCGATCGCCCGGCGGAACAGGGTCATCGGATCTTCGCCGCCGTCCAGCATGCGCGCCATCCAGTAGAGGGCGCCCTGCGGATCGCTCCCCCGGAGCGACTTGTGATACGCGGAGAGGAGGTTGAAATGCTCCTCGCCAGCCTTGTCGTAGCGCGCGAAGCGCTTCTGCATCGCCTCGCGTGCCACGGGGACCGTGATCGTCCCTCCCTCGCCCACGTGCGCCGCCGCCGCCTCGAGCACCGTGAGCGCGCGCCGCGCGTCGCCATCCGCCTCCGCGGCGATCGAGCCGAGCGCGTCGTCGTCCGCCGCGAGCCGCTGGCCGCCGAGGCCGCGCTCCTCGTCGGCGAGCGCACGGCGGAGCAGCGCCTCGACATCGACGGCACCCAGGGGCTGCAGCACGAACACCCGGGTGCGCGAGAGCAGCGCCCCGTTGATCTCGAAGCTGGGGTTCTCGGTGGTGGCGCCGATGAGCGTCACGGTGCCGGTCTCCGAGGGCGGCAGCAGGCTGTCCTGCTGCGCCTTGTTGAGCCGGTGAATCTCGTCGACGAACATGATGGTTTGGGCGCCGCCCGCGTCGAGGCGCCCGCGCGCCGCCGCCACGATTTCCCGGATGCGGGGCACTCCTTCCGTGACCGCGCTGAACGGAACGAACACCCGCTGCGACGCGCTGGCCACGAGGTGTCCCAGCGTCGTCTTGCCGCTGCCTGGAGGGCCCCAGAAGATCATGGAGCCCGGGACACCGCGTTCGATCGCCTCGCGAAGCGGCTTGCCGGGCGCCAGCAGGTGCTGCTGCCCCACGAATTCGTCGAGGCCGCGCGGCCGCATCCGCGCGGCCAGCGGTTGCGCGTCGCGCGCGGACGACGCGAACAGGGATTCCTCGGCTTCCGCCGCGGGTGGTTTTCGAACCATCAGCGAATCCATGCCTCCAGCAGTCGCTCGGCCGCGAAGTAGGCCGCCGCGCCGCCGAAGAAGGCCGCGGCGGTCAGCCCACCCCGCTTCGCCTGGAACTCGGGCACCAGGTTGGACGCCGCCACGTAGAGCGTGACGCCGGCCGACAGGGCCAGCCCGTGGCGCGCGAGCGGCGCGACCTGCCCCGTCATCAGCACACCAAGCACGGTGGCCGCCCCGAGCACCGCGGCGGCACCCAGGGCGCGGCTCCGGCTCTGCCCGCCGGCCACCATGACGCTCGCGATCGTCACTCCCTCGGGCAGCTTGTGCAGCAGCACCGCCAGGAAGAGCAGCACCCCCAGCCTGCCCGACACCAGGAAGCCGCTGGCGATGGCGACGCCGTCGAAGAACGTGTGGAGCGTAAGCCCCAGGAGCGCCGAGATGCCTGCCGTGGCGCTGACGCGGTGGGTCTCCTCGCCGAAATGGAAGTGGGGGGTCAGCACGTGCTGCGCCAAGTGGACTGCGAGGTAGCCGGCGAGGACGTAGAGTGCCGCGCCTGGCGAGTCGCGCACCACCTCCGGCATGACACCGAGCAGCGCGACCGACAGCATGAAGCCCGCGCCGAACCCGAGGCAGGCGTCGATGAATCGCAGGCTCCGGCGCTCGTGGCGGACGACGGCGAGCGCACCCACCACGTTGCCGAGGGCGGCCGCCAGCGCGAACCCGAGTGGGTTCACGGCAGTTCCCTGGCCAGGGCCAGGAGCGTCTCGCGGCGGTTGAGGCTCGGGTCGTCGAGCACCTGCTCCAGCAGCGCCGCCAGCACCACGCCGATTCGCGGCCCCGTTGCGCCGAGGCCCTGCAGGTCCGCCCCGGTCACCGCCAGATCCCGGCGCTCGAGCGGATCGCGCCGCTCCCGGATTCGGGCCACCTCCTCCGACCACGGCGCGTCCGCCGAGCGCCGAAGCCGGTAGACGCGGAGCAGGTCGTCCGCGGCGGGGCCGACCTCGGCGAGCCATCGGCGTACCGCGCGCGCGTCGGCTCCCGCAGGCTCCGCCGGTCCCCGGGCGATGGCGGCCGCGCGCTCGATCTCGGCGTTCGACGCCCGGAGCCGCCGCAGCATCGCCGGGGCATCGCCGAGGAGGAGCGCCGTGAGGAAAATCGGATCGCGCTCGTCCGCCGGCACTCGCTCGGCGGCCGCCAGCCACGCGTCGGTCACCGACTCCAGCTCGGGGATCAGCCGCGCCGCCGCCCCGACGTGAATCCAGCGTGTCACCAGGTCGGTGACCGAGCGCGCCGTTCGAAGGCCCTTGAGCCATTCATCCCGCACCCGCTCGGCCGAGAGCTGCGCGAGCCCTGGCGCCGCCTCGATGGCGGCGTCCCAGGTCTCGGGCACGATGGTGAAGCCGAACCGGGCGGCGAACCGGATGCCCCGGAGGATGCGGAGGTAGTCCTCCCGGAACCGGTCTTCGGCCCGTCCCACCGCCCGGAGGAGGCCGCGCTCGAGATCGGCCCTGCCGCCGAACGGATCCCGCCACTCGTGCCGCAGCGGATGGTAGGCAATGGCGTTCACGGTGAAGTCGCGCCGGGCCAGATCCTCGTCGAGCGAGACGCCGTAGGCCACGACGGCGTGCCGGCCATCGGTGCTCACGTCGTGCCGGAAGGTGGTGACCTCGTGCAGGACCCGTTGACGATCCAGCACCCCCACGGTGCCGTACTTCTCACCCACCGGCGCCGTCCGTCGGAACAGGGAGGTCACCTCCGCGGGCGTGGCCGAGGTCGCGAAATCGTAGTCGGAATGCGGATGGCCGAGGAGCGCGTCGCGCAGCGCACCGCCCACGCACCAGGCCTCGTGGCCCGCCTCCTCGAGTGTGCGCGCGATCTCCAGCACGTCCTCGGGAATCACGAGCCGCATGGACGTGCTCATGGCGCGCCGTAGGGGACGCCGGCGGACAGCGCGAGCACGAGCTCCAGGCGCGCCTGCGACGGCGTGCGCGGTCCGGCCGGAATGGCGCCGAGCGCCACCGTCCCGGCGCCGCCCCCGTCGAATGCGTAGAGCGGAGTGACCTGACCGAACGGGCAGCGCGTGGCCAGGACCACCGGCTTCCCCTCGTCCAGCCAGCGCCGGACGGCCGGCAACGCGCCCGGCGGCATGTTGCCGCTACCGAAGGCCTCGACGACGACGCCATCGTGCCCGGGCCGCGCGAGATCGAGCAGCGTGCCGTCATCGCCAACGGTCAAGCTGACGAGCGCCACGCGCGCGCCGATCGTCGCGGGCCACCGATTCGCGGTGCCGGCGGCCGGCTGCCCAATGGCCCTGGGTGGCGCGTGAAACACCACACCTCCGTCGTCCACGCGTCCGATCGGCGCGGCGTGGGGCGCGGAGAACGCCCGAAGGGCGGTGGCGTGGATCTTCACCGCCGTCTCCCCAGCGAAGACCTCCCCGTGGAACACCACCATCGCGCCGCGTCCCGCGCTCACCGGGCTCGCCGCGACCCGCGCTGCGTCGAGCAGGTTGCGGGGCCCGTCCCAGCCCTCGTCGCTCGACGTGCGCATCGCGCCGGTGATGGCGACGGGAACGCGGCCTGGCAGAGTCCGCGCCATCAGGTAGGCAGTCTCCTCGAGGATGTCGGTCCCGTGGGTCACCACGATGCCGCTGATGTCGCCGGCCTCGCTCACCTCGCGGACGCGCTCGCGCATCGCCCAGAGCCGGTCGAGGCCCAGATGCGACGCCGGCAGCTTCGCCCAGTTCTCGATCCGGTACGGGGCGATACGGTCGAGTCCCGGTGTCAGGCCGACCAGCGCCTCGCCGCCGTGTGCCGGCACGTTCCCGCCGGCGGCCGGGTCGCGCTGCATGGAGATCGTGCCGCCGGTGAACAGGAGATGAATCACCGAGACCACGAACGTCGGAGAGCACCGGTTGCCCCGCCCGGACCGGCCGTCGTCACCCGCACAGCACGCTGCCCCCGTTCACGTTCACGACCTCACCCGTCACGTGCCGCGCGAGGTCGCTGCACAGGAACAGAATCGGCCCGGCGATGTCTTCGGGCGGCGGGATCCGGCCCAGCGGGATCGTCCGCCGCGCGCGCTCGCGTCCCTCGCCCTCGAACGCTTCGACGCACATGTCGGTATCCACCCAGCCGGGCGCGACGCAATTGACGAGGATGTCGGGCGCGTACTCGATCGCGAGCGACTTGACGAGCGCGATGACCGCGCCCTTGGTGGCGGCGTAGTCGCTGTGGAACGCCTCGCCGCGCTGCCCCGCCGTGCTCGACACGATCACGACGCGCCCGTCCGGTCCCATCATCCCGAGCGCCGCCTTCGTGCTGAGGAAGACCGCGTCCAGATTGGCCGCCACCGTGCCATGCCATCGCTCGTCCGCGAGATCGCCGAGCCGCACCTCGTCGGAGGGCCAGATGCCCGCGTTGGCGACGAAGCAGTCGAGCCGGGGAAACAACGCCCGCACTTCGTCGGCCATCCGGCGCACGGCCGCCGGATCCGCCAGGTCGGCTCCGACCGGGAGCGCTCGCCGGCCGAGCCGCCGGATCTCGTCGGCGACCGCCTCCGCCTCGGCCGCGCGCGAGCGGTAGGTGAGCGCCACATCGGCGCCCGCGCGCGCGAGCAGCAGAGCCGTGGCCCGCCCGATACCCCGGCTGCCGCCGGTCACCAGCGCCGTTCGGCCGGCCAGCGAGATCATCGTGGCGTCACGGCTGGCCCAGCAGCGCCGACTCGACCAGTTCCACGATGACGTGCTCGAGCGCGAGGTGGAGCACCTGGATGTGGCTGGTTTCGTCGGAGGGCACCACGAGCGTCTCGTCCACCGCGGCGGCCAGCGCTCCCCCTCCCCGGCCCAGGAAGGCCACCGTGGCCGTCCCGCACGCGCGGGCAGCGCGAGCGGCCTCGAGCAGGTTCGGGCTCCGGCCGCTCGTGCTGTGGATCACCAGGACGTCGCGCGGCCCACAGTGGGCCTCGACCTGCCGCGCGAAGATCTGGTCGAAGCCGAGGTCGTTGCCCGCGGCCGTCAGGATTGAGCTGTCCGTGCTCAATGCCACGGCCGCGAGCGGGCGCCGGCTCGCGGCGTAACGGACGACGTACTCGGTGGCGAGATGCTGGGCGTCGGCCGCGCTCCCCCCATTGCCGCAAAAGTAGAGCGTGCCGCCGCCCCGGAGGGTATCGGCATACCGGGCGGCGATGCGCTCCACCTGCGGCGCCAGCGCCTTGCACGCGCCGGCGGCCGCTGCCAGCGCATCGAGGGCCGCGTCCAGCCGCCGGCCGCTCATTGCTCCCCGCCGAGCAGGTGGCGAAGCCGCTGCATCCAGGTGCGGCGGATCGCGAGCGCGGGCACGTCGACGAGCGGTTCGTCGCGGAGGATGGCGCCCGGATTGCGCACCGTCAGCAGCTCGGCCTGCTCGTTGCCGTCCTGCGCCCGGAGGAAGTCGGCCCCGTTGGCAATCGTGCGATCATCGCCATGGTTGTCTCCCGCGAGGATGTCGGCAAGGCCCGCCGCCACCAGCTGCCGTGCGCGCTGGCCCCGTGTCTGCGGCGAGTGGAGCGTCGTCGCATCGACCTGCATGCGCGCGCCCAGCGTCCGCCAGTGGGTCACCCCCTCGACGGAGCAGCAGCTGTAGCGCTCGGGGTGCGCGAGGATGGCGGAGAGGCCCGCGTCCCGCACCCGGGTCAAGGCATTGGTCACGGCCTCCGCGGCCACGAGCCGAGGCAGCTCGACCAGCAGGTACCGCGTCCCACCCAGACTGATCCGGCGAAGCACGTCGCCGCCGACGGCGAGCGGGCGATCCAGCATCACCTCGGCGCCCCGATGGAGACGCGGAAGCGCCGGGGCCTGCGCGCGAAGCGCCGCGAAGGCATGCTCGTGCGGCGGCGGCGGCGCCGAGCCTGCCTGGGCCGCCTTGACGTGGGGGGTCAGGCAGACGTCCGTGATGCCCAGCGCCGCCATTCGACGCAGCACCTCGACCGACTGCTCGACCGTTCGCGAGCCGTCGTCCACACCGGGCAGGAGGTGGGAATGGAGATCGATCACGTGCCGGGGCGAACGGCCCGAAGGACGGAGGTGGCGAACGCCCCCAGCTCCGCGGGCGCGCGCTGCGCCTGGGCGAGCAGGGCCAGGGTAATGAGGGCGTCCGCCGCCAGCAGATCGAGCGCCACCGACCGATCCCCGGGATGCGCCGTCACGCGGTCCAGCGCGTCCCGCCCCGCCAGGGCCAGCGCGGCCGGCAGCGGCTCGGGCGGCACGGCCAGCGCGTGTTCCCGGACGCGCGCCCGGAGCGTGGGTGGCGCCTCGGCGGTGTGGCGATCGACCCAGTCGGCGAGCGTGCTCACCCGCCGTTGTCCGCCGCGAACCGGCCGCCTTCTCCGAGCCAGGCGGAGATCAGCTCGGGCGCGGCTGCCCGCGCCGCGGGGAGCTTGGCCGGATCGCCGGCGCCGGCCGAGGCGAAATGCGGCCGGCCACCCCCCTTGCCCCCGCTCAGGGCGGCAATGCGATTGACGAGGTCGCCCGCCTTCCGTCCTGCGCCGACCAGATCGTCGGTCAGGGACACGTGGATCGCGCCACGGCCCGCGGTGCTGAACAGCACGAGGACCGCGCCCCGCTTTCCCTCCCGGAACCGGTCCGCGATCTGCCCCACCTCGTTCCGGTCCTCGGAGACCGTATCGGCGATCGTGACCTGGACCCCGTTCACCGTCGCCTCGTCGCCGGTGATGGCTCCGCCGCCGCCGGACTTGAGCGCGTCGGCGAGCCGCGCCTCCAGTCGTTGCCGCTCGTCGAGGAGCTGCTCGACCCGGCGCACCAGATGTTCCGGCTGGGCCTTGAGTGCCTCGGCCACTTGCGCGAGCCGCTGTTCGATCTCGCGGGCCGCGCGCCGCGCACCGGTGCCGGTCATCGCCTCGATGCGGCGCACCCCTGCCGCTACGCCGCTCTGCCCCGACACGCGGAAGCTGCCGAGCTGGCCCGTGGTACGGACGTGCGTACCCCCGCAGAGCTCGATCGACGGTCCCATGTGGACCACACGGACCTTGTCGCCGTACTTCTCCGAGAAGAACGCCATGGCCCCCAACGCGAGGGCGTCGGCATAGGCCATCTCGCGCGTCGTCACTTCGTCGTTGGCCAGCACCAGCTCGTTCACCTCGTCCTCGATCGCCTGCAACGCGGCGGCGTCGATCGGCCCATGGTGGGAGAAGTCGAAGCGAAGCCGGTCCGGCTGCACCAGAGAGCCCTGCTGCCGGACGTGGGTGCCGAGCTGCTTCCGCAGCACGTAATGCACGAGGTGAGTGGCGCTGTGGTTGCGTTCGATGTCGTGCCGCCGGGGGGCGTCGACCGCGGCATGGACCGCGTCGGGCTCGAAGGGTTCGGCGAAGCTGCCGCTCACCACCGTGCCCTTCGCGTCCTTCCGCACCGCGTCCACCGCGAGCGCCCAGCCGGGCCCCGCCACGCCCCCCACGTCGCTCACCTGCCCGCCCGATTCCACGTAGAACGGATTCTCGCGCAGCACGACGTCGACGCGGGGACCCTCCTGCCGGAAGGCCAGAATATCGGTATCGGCCTCGGTAGCCCGATAGCCGACGAACTTCTGCTTGCCGCGCTTGACGGTGCGCCACTTGCCGCCCTGCGACGCGTGCACGGCGGGGGCGCCCAATTGCGTGGCGCCACTCGCACGGGCGTCACGGGAGCGCTGCTGCTGCGCCTTGTACGCGCGCTCGAAGCCCGCCGTGTCCACCGCGACCCCCCGTTCCTCGGCGATGATCTGCGTCAGATCGATCGGAAAGCCGAACGTGTCGTAGAGCTTGAACGCCTCGTCGCCGGGGAGGTGCCGGGCCCCGGACGCGAAGATCTCCTCGAGGCGGCGGAGCCCGCCCTCGATGGTCTCCAGGAAGCGGTGCTCCTCGTGCTCGGTGACGTCCCGGATGTGGGACGCCTTGGCCGCGAGCTCCGGGTAGACCTGGCCCAGCTGGGCAATCACCACGCCGGTAAGCGGGGCCAGGGTCGGCTCGCGGCGGCCAAGCAGCCACGCATGCCGAACCGCGCGGCGGAGAATGCGGCGGAGCACGTACCCGCGGCCGTCGTTGCTCGGATATACGCCGTCGGCCAGCAGGAAGCTCACCGCGCGCGCGTGGTCCGCCAGCACGCGGTAGGACGCGCCGTGGTCCGTCGCCCGGTCGTAGGGACGCCCCACCAGCTCGCCCACGCGGTCGATCAGCGGCAGGAAGACGTCGGTGTGGAAATTGTCGTCCTCGCCCTGCATCACCGCCGCGATCCGCTCGAGGCCCGCGCCCGTGTCGACGGAGGGCTTGGGCAGCGGCGTGAGCGTGCCATCCGCCGAGCGGTCGAACTGCATGAAGACGAGGTTCCAGATCTCGAGAAAGCGGCCGGCCTCGGCCTGCTCCTCGAATTCGGCCTGCTCGATCTTCTCGGCGGCGGCTGCGCCGGACCCGTTCAGATCGACGTAGATCTCCGTGCAGGGCCCGCACGGGCCCGTGTCGCCCATCTGCCAGAAGTTGTCCTTGTCGCCGAGACCGTAGATGCGGTGTTCGGGCAGGCCGGACACCTCGCGCCAGAAGCCGCGTGCCTCATCGTCGGTGTGGTGCACCGTCACCCGGAGGCGATCGGCGGCGATGCCGAGGTACGCTGGGCTGGTGACGAACTCCCAGGCGAAGGCGATCGCGTCCCGCTTGAAATAGTCGCCGAACGAGAAGTTCCCGAGCATCTCGAAAAACGTGTGGTGCCGCTTGGTGTGGCCCACCTGTTCGAGATCGTTGTGCTTGCCGCCCGCCCGCACGCATTTCTGGCAGGTGGTGGCGCGCACGTAATCCCGCTGCTCCTGGCCGAGGAACGTGCGCTTGAACTGCACCATGCCGGCGTTGGTGAACAGCAGCGTCGGATCGTCGGCGGGAACCAGCGACGAAGAAGGCCCCTCGCGGTGCCCCTTGGCGACGAAAAAATCCAGGAAGAGCCGGCGGATCGTGGCGGACTGCATGAAGGGAAAATATAGGGAGGCCCGCACTTAGGGGCCATGGGCCGCTCAGTGCACCACTTGGGCCACCAGCTCCGAGATATCCCGGCCGGCGAATCCCCGCCGCGCCAGGTAGGCCAGCACTCGGCGCCGCTTGACGGGCCGCGGCAGATCGCCCAGTTGGGCGGCGCGCTTGGCGGCGAGGGCCCGGGGAACGCCGGTCCGGTCGGCACCCTCGGGCCATTCCGCGGCGAGCGCGCGGTCGATGTGGGCGCGCTCGACGCCCATGGCGAGCAGGTCGCGCACGAGGCGGGACGGGCCACGCCCGCGCGCCGCCCGAGTCTGGACGAAGGTGGCCGCGAAGTGGGCGTCGTCCAGCAGTCCCAGGGTAGCCGCACGGTCGAGCGCCGCCTCCACCGCGTGACGCGGGTGTCCCTTCCGGAGCAGGCGGCGGCCCAGATCGGCGCGGGCGAACGAGCGGCGCTCGAGTGCCCGGAGCAGCGTGCGGAACGCGCCCTCCGCGTCGGCCGCCTCGGTCAGCCGCTCCTGCAGTACGGTATCCACGATGCTCCCGACCGCCAGCCCCGCGGCGCGCGCCAACTCCACCGGCACCGCGCCGAACCGAACGCCGTCGACCTCCACCCGCAGGGTGCCCGGCCGGCGGGGATCCGGCGCGAGCGCTGTCAGGACCGGGAGCGTCACTCCGCCCGCTCTCCCGCCGCCCCGGCTCCGGCCCCCGTCCCTGCCCCCGCCCCCGCCGGCATCCCGAGCAGCTCCTTGACCTTGCCTTCTACCTCGGCCAGGAGCGGGGGATTGTCGCGCAGGAACAGCTTGGCATTCTCTCGGCCCTGGCCGATGCGCTGGTCGCCGTAGGAGTACCAGGCGCCCGACTTCTGGATGATCCCCGCCTCGGAAGCCAGGTCGACCAGCAGCGAGGTGTGGCTGATGCCCTCGTCGAACATCACGTCGAACTCGGCCTGCCGGAACGGCGGCGCGACCTTGTTCTTCACCACTTTCACGCGCACGTGATTGCCGATGACCGTCTCACGCTCCTTGACGGGGCCGATGCGGCGAATGTCGAGCCGGAGCGAGGCGTAGAACTTGAGCGCCTTGCCGCCTGTGGTGGTTTCGGGGTTGCCGAACATGACGCCGATCTTCTCGCGCAGCTGGTTGATGAAGACCACGGCGCAGTTGGAGCGATTGATGGCGCCGGCGAGCTTCCGGAGCGCCTGGCTCATGAGCCGTGCCTGGAGACCGACGTGGCTGTCGCCCATCTCGCCCTCGATTTCGGCCTTGGGCACCAGGGCCGCGACCGAGTCGATCACGATGAGGTCGACCGCGCCCGAGCGCACCAGGATCTCGACGATCTCGAGGGCCTGCTCCCCGGTGTCGGGCTGCGAGACCAGCAGATCCTCGATGTTGACGCCGAGCTTCTTGGCGTAGTCGATGTCGAGCGCGTGCTCCGCGTCCACGTAGGCGGCCACGCCGCCCATGGCCTGCACGTTGGCCGCGAGGTGGAGGGTGAGCGTGGTCTTGCCGCTCGACTCGGGGCCGTAGATCTCGGTGATCCGGCCGCGGGGGACGCCACCCACGCCGGTGGCGGCGTCGAGGTTGATGGCGCCGGTCGGGATGGCGGCCACCTTGACCCGGGGCGAATCGCTGCCCATGCGCATGATGGAGCCCTTGCCGAGCTGCTTCTCGATCTGGGAGATGGCAAGCCCGAGGGCCTTCCGGCGGTCGGCTTCGAGCCGGGTCTCTTCTGCCATGGATCGTGTCCTCGACGATAGAGTTGTGGCTGATTTTCATACACCGAACCAACTGGCTCCCAAGGTAATACCGAACATGAGCCGAATCAAGACTTTTCGTGTGACCGATTTCACGTCACCAAGACAGCGCTCCCCTACCCAAGCCGCCAGGCGTCCTCGAGGTGCGTGATCTGGTACCCGTGGCCGGAGGTCACCACCACTTCGATGACGTCGAAACGGTAGGAATCGGCGGCCCGCCCATGGCGCTCACGCCAGACTTCCGCCACCCGCGCGATCGTCCGCCGCTTCCGCCACCCGACGCTTTCCGCCGGCGCCCCCCACCCACTCGACCCACGGGTCTTCACTTCCACGAACGCCACCAGATCCGCCCGGCGCGCGATGAGGTCGATATCGGAGTGACGCAGTCGAAAGCGGTGCGCCTCGATCCGCCACCGCTGGCGCTCCAGATAGGCGATGGCCACTTGCTCACCCCAAAGGCCGCGACGATGGCGCGGGTCCGACCACGCATCACTGGACGCCGGGCGGTTGGTCGATGGCATGGCCCACAGTAGGACTGCCGGCCGCGCCGCGCGACACCATTTCGGCGGGAACCGGGGCGTCAAACTGCCGCAGTTGAGGGGACGGTCGTGGAGGGAGAGCAACTGCGCCGGACGCGATGCTCGTGCACCGCGGCACGGCGGCGTGGTTCAGCTGCAGTACTCGTCGATCTGATCGATGCCAATGCGCACGTCCCGCGGCTTGCTCCCGTTGGCCGGCCCCAGAATGCCCGCCTCCTCGAGCTGATCCATGATGCGGGCCGCCCGGCCGTAGCCGATCCCGAGTTTCCGCTGCAGCAGCGAGGTGGAGCCGCCCTGGTGCTGGACGCAGGCCACCGCGGCATCCTTGAATTGCGCGTCGCGCTCGCCGGCGTCGGGCGCGCCCTCGCCGTCGCCGTCGCCCGCGTCGGGATCCGGCACCTCGTCGAGGATGTTGCTCTCGGCCGACTTTACCAGGCCCCGCTCCGCCCACGCCCGGTACCGCTCCATGATCTTCTCGCTCTCCTCGGTCGAGATGTAGGCGCCCTGCAGGCGCATCGGTTCGCTCTTGCCAGGCTCGAGGAACAGCATGTCGCCCTTCCCCAGCAGCGCCTCGGCACCGTTCTGATCGAGGATCGTGCGGCTATCCACCTTGGACGCCACCCGGAAGGCCACCCGGCTCGGGAAGTTGGCCTTGATGAGGCCGGTGATCACGTTCACCGAGGGCCGCTGAGTGGCCAGGATGAGGTGGAGCCCGACGGCCCGCGCCTTCTGGGCCAGGCGCGCTAGCGGCGTCTCCACCTCCGACTGGACCGTCATCATCAGGTCGGCCAGCTCGTCCACCACGATCACGATCAGCGGCAGTTTGCCCTCGGTGTACGTCTCAACCTCGGGCGGGGGCGGCGGCGTGTCGGGCGCTTCGGCGGCGATGTCGGTCAGCGTTACGCGGCGGACGCCCGGGTGCTTGAGCGGCTTCCCGTCCAGCACCTTCCGGTTGAAGTCGCTCATGTTCCGGGCGCCGTTGGCCTCGAGCAGCGCGTACCGGCGCTCCATCTCCTTCACCGCCCACCCGAGCACGCGCGCCGCCTCCTTGTTGTTCGTGACGACCGGGTGGCGGAGATGGGGAAGATCCTTGTACATCGACAGCTCGACCATCTTCGGATCGATCATCAGGAATCGCAGGTCCTCCTTGTGCGGGTAGCGATAGATGAGCGACGTGATGATTGCGTTGATCCCCACGGACTTGCCGGTCCCCGTCGCGCCGGCGATGAGGAGGTGCGGCATCCTGGCGAGGTCGGCGATGACTGGGCGCCCCTCGAGATCGAGGCCTAGCGCCACGGGGAGCAGCCGCTCCTCCGCCTTCCACTGGTCGTCCTCGAGCAGCTCGCGCAGCACGACGACCCGCGACTTGGGGTTCGGCACCTCGACCCCGACCATGTCCCGGCCCGGGATCCGCGCCACGCGGATGGACCGCGCGCTCATCTTGAGCGCCAGGTCGTCGGCGAGGTTGACCAGCCGGTTCATCTTGACCCCGGGACGGAGCCGCACGCCGTACTGGGTCACCACCGGGCCCGTGGTCCGGCCCGCGACGTCGCCCTCCACCTTGAACTCCGTAAGCGGTTCCTCCAGCCGCTCCTGGAGCGCGTCGAGCGCGTCGACCACGGCCTTGGCCTCGGCGGGGTCCTGCTTCGTCGCCGGAGGCTCGGTCAGATCGTCCAGCTCCCACACCCGCGCCAGCTCCCGGGCGCCGGGGGAGCGCACCGGGTCGGGCTTCTTCGCGGCTCGGAGTCTGGACCTGGGCTCCGTCTTGCCATTGCCCCGCACCTCGACCCGTGCGCCGGCCGGGGGAGCGTCGTCGCCCGGCATGCCGGCGGCGACCTCGGCCGGTACCTCGGCGGTCTCGCTCTTGGCCCCGGCGCCCTTTCGCTTCGGCTCGCCCTTCGATGGGATCGGCTCGACCGCCGCGCCACCCGACCGCCGCTCGAGCCGCTGCAGCGGATGCCAGGCGAAGGTGGCCAGCGTGAGGGCCGACAGTGCGAGAAAGCCGACCAGCCCCGCGCCCACCGGGCCGATGCCCTGCGGGATCTCCACGGCGAAGAAGCCCGGGATGGCGCCGACGAGCTTCCCCAGCAGGCGGCGGTTGTCCAGATCGGCCACCGTGACGTGCCACACCACGCCGGTCAGATAGGGGAGCAGGATGCTGAGCCCCACGATGAGGAACGCCGACCGCTTCATGTCGAGGGTGCCGAGTCGCTCGAAGCCCGCGAGCGCGAGCCCGACGCCCAGCAGTGGGATGCCGAGGGCGCCGGCTCCGAGCCAGCTCCAGAGCGTGTCGCCCAGCGCGTGGCCGATCGGTCCCGTCAGCGGGAGCGGCAGCAGCGTCACGCCCACGAAGAGGCCGAGCACCAGCGCGGTGATGGCGCCGAGGCGACGGCGGGAGTCGGCACTCATACCGGGACGGGCACGAGTGTCACCCGGCGGTCGTGGAAGAGGCCGAGCACCGGGTAGGCATCGTGGCGGGCCGCGTCGAGGACGTCGTCGCGGAAGCCGAGCCCGACGAGCTCGCGGCCCGCGCGGCTGTAGGTGAGGGGGCGCTCCCAGCGCTCCCCATAGCGCCGCACCAGGTCCAGGCTCGCGATCGCGGCGTCGTTGATGCCGCGCCGTGGCCGGGTTCCCCCGAGCGTCGCGGCGGCCAGGCGGCCGGCGCAGTACGCGTCGTCCAGCGAGAAGGCGCCATCCCGGCCGGCGCAGACGATCAGCACGCCCCCGTCCTGGTCGCTCGCCTCCTGCGCCCGCTCGGCGGCCAGGCTCAGATTCCCGGCACATGCGGGATAGACGGCCTGGGCGCCCTGGCAGGCCAGCAGCGCTTTGGTCCCGTTGGTCGTGGTGACGATGAGCGTCTTGCCGCGCACGGCGCTCTCGACCATCTCGAGCGGGCTGTTCCCCCGTGGAACCCGGGAATCCGCGCGCAGTCCTTCTCCCCCGCCAGCAGGACGTCGGCACTGCCGATGGTCTGCGCCAGCCGAAGCGCTTCCTCGGTGGAGGCCACCGGGATGATCGCCTTGGCGCCGTGGGTCAGTGCCGCGCACATCGATGTGGTCGCGCGGAGGATGTCGATGACGAAGACGGTGCGACCCTGGACCTCGGTGGGGCCCAGGCCGGCGGGCGTGAAGACGACGTCGAGCTTCATGGCTCCGGTTGAAGCAGCTGGGATTCCCGCTCGAGGAAGCGTGTGTCCACCTCGCCGGCGGCGAAGTCCGGATGGCGGATGACCCGGGCGAGGAACGCGATGGTGGTCGTGACCCCCTCGAGGATGAAGCTGTCGAGCGCCTGCCCCATCCGCGTCAGTGCCTCCACGCGGTCGTTGCCGTGCACGATCACCTTGGCCAGCAGGGAGTCGTAGTAGGGCGGCACGGTGTACCCGGCATAGACGTGGGTGTCCACCCGAACGCCGGGCCCGCCGGGCGGGTGATAGGCCGTGATGAGCCCCGGACAGGGCTGAAAGTTCCGGTACGGATCCTCGGCGTTGATGCGACACTCGATCGCGTGGCCGCGGAGCCGCCGTCCGTCGCCCTGAAAGCTGATCGGCTCGCCCGCCGCCACCCGGATCTGTTCCTTCACCAGGTCGAAGCTGGTCACCATCTCGGTGACGGGATGCTCCACCTGAATGCGGGTGTTCATCTCCATGAAGTAGAACGACCCGTCGGTATCCAGCAGGAACTCGAGGGTGCCGGCGCCGCAGTAGCCGATGTTCGACGCGAGCGCGACCGCGGCCCGTCCCATCCGGTCGCGCAGATCGGCTGTCAGCCCGGGGCTCGGGCTCTCCTCGATCAGCTTCTGGTGGCGGCGCTGCACCGAGCAATCGCGCTCGCCGAGATGTACGACCTTGCCGAAGCCGTCGCCCATGACCTGGATCTCGACGTGGCGCGGGTGCTGGATGTACTTCTCGACGTAGACCGCGCCGTTGTTGAAGGCCGCGAGGGCCTCGTTCTGCGCGAGGCCGAACAGCTGCGGGAACTGCTCGGCATCGTGGGCGATCCGCATGCCCTTGCCGCCGCCGCCCGCCGTGGCCTTGATGATGACCGGGAAGCCGATCGACTCGGCGAAGGCGAGCGCCTCGTCCGGATCGTCGATCGTGCCCGGCGAGCCCGGCACCGTCGGTACGCCCGCGGCCGTCGCCAGCCCGCGCGCCGTCGCCTTGTCGCCCATCTGCCGGATCTGGTCGCCGGTCGGGCCGATGAACGTGATGTTCGACGCCTTGCAGATGTCGGCGAACTCGGCGTTCTCGGCCAGGAACCCGTAG
>JBBQDU010000012.1:0-28073 GCA_038320055.1 Gemmatimonadales bacterium
TCTCGTGCTTGCTGATCTGCTGGAAGATCGGCAGCGCCGCGCCGAGGTTGACGCTCGCGAGCCCCATTACATAGAACTCCGACTCCAGATATTCCAGAGTCAGCGCGAAGTTGAGCACGTCGATGATGTCCTGGGGAAGACCGCCCTGCGCGAACGCCTTCTTCGCCATTACCCCGAACGCCACCGGCATCGACGCCATCGCGAACATGCCGGCACGCCGGCCGGTGCCGCGGAGCACCTCACGCCGGGTAAGGACGCGGGAGACGAGCTCCGGGTCGAGCCCGCCGAGAATTGTTGTATCAGTCATGGTCGATGCTCCTATGCGGTCGGCAGTTGCGAGGCGTTGATCTCGGTCACGATGAACGGATCAGCGGCCGGCAGCACCTGGCCCGGAAGACGGAAGAGGTCGAGGCCCGTGGTGGGATCGACGGCGTTGTCGTTGGCGAAGGCGGTGCTGTTCGGATTCTGCAGCAGCCCGAGCACCGCGGTGTGGCGAGCCTCGACCGATACGATCTTGCCCGCGACCGTGAGATAGTCCAGGTTGTCGATCAGGAACCCGGCACCGTTGTATGCGCTCACGCCCAGGTCCTCGAACGTGATCGCCGTGTCGAGCACGCTCTGCCGGCTGGTGAAATCGACGCTGGTGAAATCGACCTGCAGGTCGGGAATCGCCTGGTCGCCGAGCGCGGCCCGGAAGAACTCGCGGTGGATGACCTCGTGGTCCCGGATGTCAGTGAACACCTGCAGCTCCTCCGGCGGGCCCCCCGTGTAGAAATTGGCCACCACCATCGTGTAGAACGCGGCCTCGAGCTGCTCGAGCGCGAACGCGTAGTTGAGGATCCCGATGTCGCCGCTTCCCAGCTGCGCGGGCCCCGTGCCGACCTCGACCGTGAACGGGCTTCCCGAGATCGGGGTCCCGTCGATCGTGATCGTGAGCATGTCGGTGCCCTCGGCCGTCGGCGTGTAGGTGAAGACGTACTTGCCGTTGGCGCGGTCCTCGACCCGGAGCGTCTGGCCATCGTTGGCGCCGGTCACCGAGGCCGCGACCGTGGATCCGCCGCTGAGCAGATTGGTGCCGTTGGCGTCCTTCGCCTGCACCGTGATCTCGATCGGCACCCCCGTGCCCGCCGTAGCGGGAACGTTCGCGGTGCTGTTGCCCGGGCTGACCGGGTTGCCGGTCGGGCCGGTCGTGGGGTTGTTGTCGCTGCAGCCGACGGTCGTGACGGCGATCGTCACGCCGGACCACTGGAGAAAGGTTCGCCGGTCGGTGCGCGCCAGCCGCGCCAGAAAATCCAGCTCCCGGAGACCTGTACCGAGCTTGTCGAGCATGAGCATTACCTCCTGCCTGCAAGGGTGATAGCGGCGAGCTCCTCGTCGAGCAACGCCTTGTGAACCGCCATTCCCGCTTCCGCTCCTTCCGCCGCAGCCACGACGACGAACTGCGCTTCGCGCGACGCATCTCCGCACACGTACAGTCCCGGCACGTTCGTCGCCTCGCACTTGCCGGTGTCCACCGCGCCCGATTCCCTGAACTGGCACCCGAGCCGCGCGGGCAGGTCCGACGCTTGCCGCTGGCCGGTCGTGAAGAACAGGGCGCGTCGGGCGACCGGAGCGCCGCGGTCGAACACCAGTCGCTCGAGCCGGTCGTCGGTGCCCTCCAGGCGCACGAGCCGCTCCTGACGCACCGGAATGCCGACCGCGTCGAGGCGCGCCTGGACATGATTCGAGAAGGTGGCCGGCCCGTCGGTGCACAGCAGCAGGTCGGAACTCCAGCCCGTCAGTCCCAGGGCAAGTCCGGCCCCGGCATCGCCCTGGCCATAGATGGCGATCGGCTGCTCGCGCCATTCCCAGCCGTCGCAGTAGGGACAGTGGTGCACGCTTCGGCCATAGAAACGCTCCAACCCGTCCACCGCCGGCAGCTCGTCGACGACCCCCGTGGCGAGCAACAGTTTGCGCGTGTGGAGATCCGAGCCGTCCGTGCAGCCGAGTGTGAAACCCCCGGCCTCACGCGTCGCCTCCACCACCTCCTGCCCGCACAGCGCCACGGTGGAATAGCCGGCCAGTTGCTCGCGGGCGAGCCGTAGCAACTCGTCCGGAGACGTGCCGTCACGGGTGAAAAAGCCGTGCACCGCGTGCGACCACCGATTCCTCGAGCGTCCGGTGTCGCACACCAGCACGCGGCGCCGACACCGGCCGAGCATGAGCGCCGCGCTCAGCCCGGCCGGGCCGCCTCCCACGATGATGCAGTCGTACCTCAGACGGTCCCGGGGGCGGACGCGACTTCGCCCGCGTCCATCACCTGCTTGAACCGGCGCAGATCGTCGGCGATCTGTCGCGCCGGATCGTCCCCCACGAGGTGAGCCAGACTAGCGCCGAGCTTGCCTGCCGGCCCGGCGTATCGCATGACGACGCGCACTTCCGTCCCGCCGCCCTCGGCCGGAGAGAAGTGGACCGACCCTGCCTGGTCCACATCCGAGTCGGGGAGCGAACGCCAGGCGATCAGCTCGTCCTCGATCTCGTTGTGGATCTCGGCGTCCCACTCCACCCGGGTGCCCACCGGCCCCTTGGCGATCCAGTGGGTCCGCCGGTCGTCCAGAATGGCGACGGACTCGAGGTTGTCCATGAAGCGAGGGAGGTTGTCGAACTGACGCCAGAAGGCGAACAACTCATCGCGCGGCCGCATGACCACGACGGACTGTTCGATCTTGGTACCCTCTCCGTGCTCCAGGCTCGCCACGGGACTGCGGCGACCCTTCGCCTCCGCCGAGTTGCGGCCGAACGCCTGATTCACTTCGCAGTGGCCGCTGATCGCCCTCCGCAAAAGTCCCACGCCGAGCGGCAACAGGAGCGCCCGAAGCCGGCGGCGCCGCACGCTCATTCCCAGGAGAGCTAAACCGGCCGCCCCGGAAAGGATGCGCTCGGTCCGGCCGACGTTGATGTCTTGTTCGAACCATGTCATGTCTTCACTCTGTGTTGCGAGTGCGGGGGCCGCCAGCATTCACGTCCATTCTTTCAAGCATTGCCCCCGCCTTTCAAGGATGGCCCCGCGTGTCATTCTCTGCAGTGACGCCGCTCACCGTGTGATGCGGCTCACGGGGCGTTATCCGCGGGCGTCACTCGGTAGGGCGGATTCCAGCAGCGCCTTGAGCCGGGCCACGTCCTCGTTGACACTGGGTCGCGGGTCGGCGCTGAAGAATTCGGCCAGCGACCGTCCTGCCCGCGTCCCCGGTGGACTGTAGCAGAACCTGAAGTCGATCCGCGTGCCGGTACCCTCCGCCCCGAACCTGACGACGCCGGCATTGTCCAGCACGGAGCCCGGCTCGCTGCGCCACGCCATCAACCGGTTGGGTTCAGCCTCGGTCACGACCGCGTTCCAAGCCACGGGCTGGCCGTCGGGACCGCTCACGATCCAGTGTGAGCGTCCGCCGCGGAGGTCGCGGACATCCAGCACGACCGAGACGAACAGGGAAAGGTTGGCGTAGGTGGTAGTGAAGGCGTAGACGTGATCGAGCGGAGCTTCGATGTAGAGAGACTTCTGTATGTCGATGGTCCGGCGCCGCTCCGCGCTTGGTGACGGCGCTCGGCGCCGCCTGCCGGTAGCGACCAGGCCCAACCCCAACGCCCTGACCACCCGGCCCGTCTTTCCGCGTCGCAGCAGGCCGTAAGCCACCAGCAAGCCGCCGGCCAGTTCTGCCAGCCGTTCGATCGCGTGGGGGCCCGGCCACGCATCCAGATTGGCGGCTTCCAATCCGTCGATGTCGCCCAGCCGCGAGCCGTATCGCTTGGCCTGGACGGCATCCAGACCCAAACGGATGCGGGCTCGGCGCTGCGCACCGTGCTCGGGATCGAGCAGGTAGGTCAGTCCGGCCCCAACGGCGACCCCTCCCAGAAAGTGGCGTGAACCCATCCAGGTAAAGGACATCACGCAGAGGTATGCGGCTGTGATCTCCCTCACACTCCCGGAACTGTGGGCCGACGAGCGAATGTGTCGGGAAGCGCATCGACGCTGCATCGGGGCCGGCTTACCTTACGATGCGAGTGCGGATCCGTTCGCGCGTGCTACGATCGCCCCACGGCGCGCGCGCTTCTCCCGTCCGGCGCGGGCCGAATGTGAGGGACCGGTGCAACTGGAAAGTGAAGCCCTACGGCCAGGCCAGCCCATTCCGGCCATCCATGGCTGTGATGGAGAGGACCGGTCCCCCGACCTGTCCTGGAGCGAGATCCCGGTCGAAACCCGAAGCTTCGCCCTTGTGCTCGACGACCCCGACGCGCCGCGCGGTGTCTGGGTGCACTGGATTCTCTTCAACCTTCCCGCCGACGCCATCGAACTGGCCGCGGGCGTGCCCCGGGCACCCGAGCTCCCATCCGGCGCTCGGCAGGGGGTGAACGACGCAGGCGACATCGGCTACGGAGGGCCCTGTCCGCCCCGCGGCGCGGCGCACCGTTACTTCCTTCGTCTCTACGCGCTCGACACGGCGCTCAACCTGCCGCCGGGCGTCAATCGCTCCGATCTGGACCAGGCGATGACCGGGCACATTCTGGCGGAGGCGGCACTCATGGGCACCTACCAGCGGTGATCCGTTCCTCGCGCTCAAGCGACCGGGTCGCGGGCGCCGTCGTCGTGCCACGCTGAATGCAGGACCCGACCGCTGCGGGGTCGGCCGCCGTAAACGACGCCCCCCTCGATCCCACCCTCCTCCGCGTCACCGACCGCGGGCTCTACTGCGAGGCCGGCGACTTCTTCGTCGATCCCTGGGCCGCCGTCGATCGCTCCGTGGTGACCCACGCCCACGGCGACCACGTCGCCTGGGGCTGCCGCGCATACCTGACGTCCGCGCCGGGTGTCGGTGTCCTGCGACGGAGACTGGAGCCCGCCGCCGTCATCCGTGGCCTCCCCTACGGCGAGACGGTGCACATCAACGGGGTCCGGGTCTCTCTGCATCCCGCAGGTCACATCCTCGGCTCGGCGCAGATCCGGGTCGAGCACGCGGGCGAGGTGTGGGTGGTCTCGGGCGACTACAAGACGGACAGCGACCCCACCTGCACCCCGTACGAGCCGGTGCGCTGCCACACCTTCGTCACCGAATGCACATTCGGCCTGCCGGTGTACCGGTGGCCCGCGCCGGCCACGGTCTTCGACGAGATCCACGCCTGGTGGCGCGCCAACCAGGAGGCGGGCAAGGCGACGCTCCTGTTCGGCTACGCGCTCGGCAAGGCCCAGCGACTGATCGCGGGACTCGACCCGTCGGTCGGGCCGATCCTTACGCACGGCGCCGTGGAGCGAATGAATGAGGTGTACCGCGAGGCGGGGATCGCGCTTCCCCCGACCACGCACGTCGCGGCCTCCGAGCGCACCTCGTGGAAGCGCGCGCTCGTCGTCGCGCCGCCGTCCGCCGACGGCTCGACCTGGGCCCGCCGCCTGGGCACCCAGTCCACCGCGTTCGCCTCGGGCTGGATGGCAGTGCGCGGCGCTCGGCGCCGCCGCGCCGTCGATCGCGGCTTCACCGTCTCCGATCACGTGGACTGGCCCAGCCTGCTCGCCGCGATCGACGCCACCGGGGCGGAGCGGATCTGGGCGACGCACGGCTACACCGGCGTCCTGGTGCGCTGGCTGAGTGAGCGGGGCTTGGACGCGCAGGCGGTAGAGACCAGATACGAGGGCGAGCGTGACGACCCGCTGCAGGAGCCGGAGGAGCCGCCCCCGGCGCGATGAGAGCGTTCGCCCGGCTCTACACCGCCCTCGACGAGACGAATGCCACCAGCGAGAAAGTTGCGGCGCTGGTGGAGTATTTCCGGAGCGCCCCTCCGGCAGACGCGGCGTGGGCGGTGCATTTCCTGAGCGGCCGCCGCCCCAAGCGCCTCATCGGTGGGGCCAGGTTGCGCGCCTGGGCCGCCGCCGAGGCCGGGGTGCCGGACTGGCTGTTCGAGGAGAGCTACCATGCGGTCGGGGATCTCGCGGAGACGATCACCCTGCTCCTCCCCGACGCCGGACGGTCCAGCGACCTCCCCCTCTCCCACTGGGTCGAGGATCGGCTGCTGGCGCTCAGAGGGCAGGAAGAGGACGTCCAGCGCGCGGAGGTGACCGGCGCCTGGCGCGAGCTCGGCCGGCAGGAGCGCTACGTCTGGAACAAGCTCATGACGGGAAGCTTCCGGGTCGGTACCTCGGCACGGTTAGTGGTGCGGGCGCTCGCCCTGACGAGCGGGGTCGACGAGGGCGCCATCTCACACCGCCTCATGGGGACGTGGGAGCCGTCGGCCGAGCTCTTCGAGCGGCTGATTGCCCCCGACACGCGGGACGCGGACGTCAGCCGCCCCTATCCTTTCTATCTGGCCTATCCGCTCGAGCAGCCCCTCGCGTCCCTCGGAAGCTCCGCCGGCTGGGTCGCCGAATGGAAATGGGACGGCATCCGGGCGCAGCTGATCCGGCGAATGGGGCGGACGTTCCTGTGGTCGCGCGGCGAGGAGCTCCTGACCGATCGGTTTCCGGAAGTCGAAGCGGCCGGCACGCTCCTGCCCGACGGTACCGCGCTCGACGGCGAGCTGCTGCCCTGGGCTGACGGCGCACCGCTGCCCTTTGCACAGTTGCAGCGGCGCATTGGCCGAAAGACCCTGAGCCTGAAGATCCTGAGCGAGGTGCCGGTCGTGCTCGTCGCCTACGACCTGCTCGAGCGTGCGGGCGCCGACATCCGGGACCGGCCCTTCGAGGAGCGGCGCGAGCGGCTTGACGCGCTCCTCGCCGGGACACCAGGAGCCGGCCGCCTGCTCCTCTCACCGGCTGTCGAGATCGCAAGCTGGGATGACGTCGAGCGCGCGCGGGCGCGGGCGCGGGAGATGGGAGCGGAGGGACTGATGCTCAAGCGCCGGGCAAGTGCGTACGGCGTCGGCCGCCGCCGGGGTGACTGGTGGAAGTGGAAGGTGGATCCGCACGCGGTGGATGCGGTGCTCATGTATGCCCAGCCGGGCAGCGGGCGGCGGGCGGGGCTGTACACCGACTACACCTTCGGCGTGTGGGACGGCGGCCGGCTCGTCCCGTTCGCCAAGGCGTACTCGGGACTGACCGACGAAGAGATCCGGAAGGTCGATGCGTTCGTCCGCCGCCACACCGTGGAGAAATTCGGACCGGTGCGCACCGTGAAGCCCGAGCTGGTCTTCGAGCTGGCTTTCGAGGGCATTCAGCGATCCACGCGCCACAAATCGGGGATCGCCGTGCGGTTCCCCAGAATGGCGCGCTGGCGCACCGACAAGCGGCCGGAGGATGCGGATACGCTGGAGACGATCCGCGCGCTGATCGGGGAGGAGTAGGTCACATGCCGGAATACATCTGCATCGCCTGCGGAACCCAGTACCCGGACGGGGGTCGGCACCCGGCCCAGTGCGTGATCTGCACCGAAGAACGCCAGTTCATCGGGTGGCGAGGTCAGCAGTGGACCACGCTGGACGCTCTCCGGTCCGGGCATGAAAACCGCATCCGGCCCGAGGGGCCTGGGCTGGTCGGTATCGGCACCGAGCCGAGGTTCGCGATCGGTCAGCGCGCCCTCCACGTGGGTACCGCGGCGGGTGGGTTCCTCTGGGACTGCATCAGCCTCGTGGACGAGGCGTCCGTCGCCGCGCTCCAGGCGCGTGGGGAGGTGCGCGGGATCGCCATCTCCCACCCGCATTTCTACTCCTCGATGGTCGCCTGGAGCCGCGCTCTGGGAGGGGTCCCGATCTACCTCCACGCCGAGGACAGTGCGTGGGTGGTCCGGCACGACCGCGCCATCGTGTTCTGGGATGGTGACACTCGCGAGGTCGCGCCGGGTATCACCCTGATTCGCTGCGGGGGTCACTTCGCCGGCAGTACCACCCTGCATTGGGCCGATGGCGCGGACGGCGGCGGAGCGCTGCTGACGGGAGACACCGTCATGGTCGGCGAGGACCGCCGGACGACAGGGTTCATGTACAGCTACCCGAATTACATCCCGCTCAACGCGCGGGCGGTGGAGCGCATCGGCGCCATGCTGGAGCCGTTCGAGTTCGATCACATCTACGGCGCGTGGTTCGGCCGCAATATCCTCGCGGACGGCAAGCAGGCACTCCGCTACTCGGTGCGGCGCTACGTCCACGCCATCTCGGATCGTGGACAGCCCTAGCGACGACGCCCGCCCGCGCGGCGGCGGTGGCGGCGCCCTGGCGGTCGATCTCCGGCGGGCGCGGGCTGCGCAGCGGAGAGCGGCACGTGCGGAGGCGGGTGCCGTCGGCGACACCGAGCCGCCGAGGTCGCGGCCGCGCCCCAAGCGCGTAGCCTGCGGCGATCGGGATCCGATGGCCTGCGTCCGCGAGTGGTTCGATCTCCACGGCTGGACTCCGTTCCCGTTCCAGGAGGAGGTCTGGCGTGCCTACCTCGCGGGCGAGAGCGGACTGGTGCACGCCGCCACCGGCACCGGGAAGACGTACGCCGCCTGGCTGGGACCGGTGCTCGAATGGCTCCGCGACTATCCCAGCCGCCCGCGAAGGAAGGCGGACGGACCTCCGCCGCTCCGGGTCCTCTGGATCACGCCGCTCCGCGCCCTCGCCGGGGACACCGAGGCTGCGCTCCGGGCGCCGGTCGAGGACTTCGGTCTTCCCTGGACCGTCGAGTCCCGCACCGGGGACACGCCCGCCAGGGTCCGTGCCCGCCAGCGCGACCGCTTGCCCACGGCGCTCGTCACGACCCCGGAAAGCCTGTCATTGCTGCTGACCCGCGAAGACGCAGCCGCGGTGTTCGGCCACCTGGAGCTGGTGGTCGTGGACGAATGGCACGAGTTGCTCGCCTCCAAGCGCGGCGTGCACACGGAGCTCGCCCTCGCGAGGCTCCGCCGCTTCCGCCCCGGGCTCCGCACGCTGGGCCTGTCGGCCACACTCGGCAACCTCGACGTCGCGCGCGACGCGTTGCTGGGCCTCGACGGAACCGGCTCGCCCCGCCCCGGCCGCCTCATGCAGGGCCTGGTGCCCAAGGCGCTCAGCGTGGACGCGCTCATTCCCGACACGATGGAACGCTTCCCCTGGTCGGGACAGATCGGGCTCCGCCTGCTGCCGGAGGTTGTCCGGGCCATCGAGGAAAGCCAGAGTGCGCTGGTCTTCACCAACACCCGGGCCACCGCCGAGATCTGGTATCAGGCCCTCCTGGCGGCGCGGCCCGACTGGGCCGGCATCATCGCGCTCCACCACGGCTCGCTGGACCGCGCCACCCGCGAATGGGTCGAGGACGGACTGCGCGAGGGCAAGTTGCGCTGTGTCGTGTGTACCTCCACACTCGATCTCGGCGTGGATTTCACGCCGGTGGATCGCGTGCTGCAGGTGGGAAGCCCGAAGGGCGTGGGACGACTCATCCAGCGGGCGGGACGGAGCGGACACCAGCCCGGCGCGGTCAGCCGACTCACCTGCGTCCCGACCAACGCCCTGGAGCTGGTGGACGTGGCGGCCGCCCGCGACGCGCTCGAGGCGGGCCGGATCGAGGCTCGCCTCCCCGTCGAGCGGCCGCTCGACCTGCTCGCACAGCATGCCGTGACGGTGGCGCTCGGGGGCGGTTTCGTGTCCGACGAGCTGTACGAGGAGGTCCGCACCACCAGGGCCTACCGCGACCTCAGCCGAGCCGAGTGGGCGTGGATTCTCGATTTCGTCACCTGCGGAGGCGCCGCGCTGCGCGCCTACCCGGAGCACAGCAGAGTCGTCGTCCGCAACGGCCGCTACGTGGTCACCAGCCGCCTCGTGGCGATGCGTCATCGTCTGTCGATCGGAACGATCGTGAGCGAGACGTCGATGAAGGTGCAGCTGCTCCGCGGCCGCACCCTCGGCTCGGTTGAGGAGAACTTCATCGCGCGCTTGCGTCCCGGCGATCACTTCACCTTTGCCGGCCGGACGCTCGAGTTCGTGCGGGTCCGCGGGCTCGTCGCCTACGTGCGGAAGTCGGTCACGCCGACCTCGGTGGTGCCGCACTGGTCCGGAGCGAGGATGCCCATCTCCCCCGAGCTGGCCGCCGGCATCCGCCTCAAGCTCGACGAGGCGCGCCGCGGACACTACGTCGGACGGGAAATGGCGGCGGTCCGGCCCATCCTCGAGCTGCAGGCGGCGTGGTCCCGCCTTCCGGCGCCCGACGAGCTGCTGGTCGAGCGCGTGCGGACGCGGGAAGGCCACCACCTGTTTTTCTATCCGGTCGAAGGCCGGCTCGTCCACGAAGGCCTCGCGGCGCTCTTCGCGTACCGAATGGCCCAACTCGGCCCCATCTCCTTCACCCTCGCCGCCAACGATTACGGACTCGAGCTGCTCTCGGCGGAGCCCGCGCCCGTGGAGGAGGCGATCGAGGCCGGGCTCTTCTCCCGCGAGCACCTGCTCCACGACATCCCCGCCAGTCTCAACGCCGCGGAGCTGGCCCGGCGGCAGTTCCGCGAGATCGCCCGCGTGGCGGGGCTCATTTTTCAGGGGTATCCCGGCGTGAACAAGTCGGTGAAGCAGGTGCAGGCGTCGAGCGAATTGCTGTACGACGTGTTCACCCGGTACGATCCGGACAATCTCCTGGTCTTCCAGGCCCATCGCGAGGTGCTCGAGCGCCAGCTCGAGCGGAGCCGCCTCGTGGGTGCCCTTGACCGGATCGCAGGCGGGCGCATCTCGGTAATCGATGTCGAGCGGCCCACGCCGCTGGCCTTTCCACTGCTCGTGGACCGGGCGCGCGAGCAGGTCACCTCCGAGAAGCTCGGCGACCGGATTCGTCGTCTGGCGGCGCCTCTCGAAAAGGCCGCCGATGCCCCCCGCCGGGCCCGCCGGACACATGGCGGCTTCCGGAGCGGAGGCCTGGGGTGACCGACCCGAACGGAGGCAACGGATGACCGACGCGCGGGTGCGCCTGGCCGGCGAGGACGTGCTGCTCCTGCCCGAGCGCGCGCTGTTCTGGCCTCGCACGGCCACGCTCGTCGCCGCCGATTTTCATTGGGGCAAGGGGGCGACGTTTCGCGCGGCCGGCATCCCGATCCCCGTGGGCGGGACGGACGAGGACCTGGGGCGACTCGACGCCGTCCTCGCCCGGACCTGCGCGCGGCGCCTCGTCGTGCTCGGCGATCTCTTCCACGCCCGCGCCGGCCGGATCGCCACCCGGACCCTCGCCGGCCTCCGCCGGTGGCGGGAGGCGCACCCGACGCTCGAGATGCTGCTCGTACGCGGCAACCACGACCGCCACGCCGGCGACCCGCCCGACGATCTCCGGATCAACTGCCTCGACGCGCCCGCTTACATTCCGCCCTTTATTCTCCGGCACGAGCCGGCGCCGGCGGTCGAGGGATACACGCTGGCCGGACACGTCCATCCGGGCCTCGTGCTGTGCGGCCCCGCGCTTCAGCGCGAGCGGCTGCCCTGCTTCCTGCTCAGTGAGCGGGCGGCGATCCTGCCCGCCTTCGGCAGCTTCACCGGACTCGGCATCGTCGCCCCCACGCCCACGGAGCGCGCGTTCGTCGTCGGCGATGGCGAGGTGATCGAGGTCCGCACCCCCGGTTGAGTCTGCGCCGCAGGCCGCGCGGCGCCCTTGCAGCACCGCTCGTTTGTGAATAATTTCACAAGACGCATTCCTCGCCACGGAAATGAGTCGCATGTCCGATCTGCTCGCCGCCCGCAGCCAGATGGCGGTCTCGCTGGGCTTCCACATTCTCTTCGCCGTGGTCGGCATCGGCATGCCCGTGCTGATGGTCGTGGCAGAGCAGCGGTACCGGAGGACCGGCGACCGCCTCTGCCTCGACCTGGCCAAGCGCTGGGCCAAGGGTACGGCGATTCTCTTCGCGGTGGGCGCCGTGTCGGGCACGGTGCTCTCGTTCGAGCTGGGCCTGCTCTGGCCGGGCTTCATGGAGCTCGCCGGGCCGGTGATCGGCATGCCCTTCTCCCTCGAGGGGTGCGCCTTCTTCACCGAGGCGATCTTCCTCGGCGTCTACCTCTACGGCTGGGAGCGAATCTCCGCCCGGGCGCACCTCTTCGCCGGCGTCATGGTGGCCGTGAGCGGCGCCGCCTCCGGCATCTTCGTGGTCATCGCCAACGCCTGGATGAACGCGCCGACCGGCTTCGGTCTGGTGGAGGGGCGCCTCGCGAACGTCGATCCGATCGCCGGGCTGCTCAATCCGATGGCCCTGCAGCAGACGCTGCACATGACGCTGGCGGCCTACGCGGCCACCGGGTTCGCCGTGGCCGGCATCCACGCCTTTCTGCTCCTCTTCGACCGTCAGAACGCCTTCCACCGGCGCGCCCTGTCGATTGCGCTCCTCGTCGGCGCGCCGGCCGCCGTTCTGCAGCCGCTGTCGGGCGACCTGAGCGCCCGAGCAGTCGCCGAGTACCAGCCGGCCAAGCTCGCGGCGCTGGAATCGCATTTCGAGACCGGCACCCGGGTCCCGCTGGTCATCGGTGGCTGGCCCGACATGGAGGCGCGGGAGACCCGGTATGCGCTAAAGATCCCCGGAGGACTGTCGTTCCTCGCATTCCATGATATCGACGCCGAGGTGACCGGTCTGGACCAGTTTCCACGGGAGGACTGGCCGAACGTCCCGATCGTTCATACCGCGTTCCAGCTCATGGTGGGACTCGGCACCTTCATGGCACTCATCGCAGTGTGGGCGGGCGTGCTGGCGCTCCGGCGCCGGGATCTCTGCTCGAACGTGTGGCTGCTGCGCGCGCTCTCGCTGGCCGCCCCGATGGGCTTCATCGCTATCGAGGCGGGATGGACGGTCACTGAGGTCGGACGGCAGCCATGGATCCTGTACGGCGTGCTCCGGACCGCGGAGGCCGTGACGCCGATGCCCGGATTGATCGTCCCGTTCCTGGGCTTCACGGCGCTCTACTGCCTGCTCGGCGTAATCGTCGCGTGGCTGCTCTACCGGCAGATCATCCGCAGCCCTCGGCCGACGGAATGGTCTCGCGTCTATGCGCCGGCGGAGGTCCTTCGTGCCTGAGGTGACCCTCGCGGGCGTCCTGGCGGGGGTGCTGGCCCTATCCCTGAACGCGTACGTGCTCTTCGGCGGCGCCGACTTCGGCGGAGGGGTCTGGGACTTGCTCGCCAGCGGCCCCCGGCGTGGACGCCAGCGGGAAGTCATCAGCCACGCGATCGGCCCGATCTGGGAGGCCAACCACGTCTGGCTCATCCTGGCCATCGTCCTCGCGTTCACCTGTTTCCCACCGGTCTTCGCGCGGCTGGGCACGGTGCTCCACATTCCGCTCACGCTCATGCTGGTCGGCATCGTCCTTCGCGGCTCCGCCTTCACGTTCCGCACCTACGACGATGAGCGTGACTCTGTCCAGCGGCGCTGGGGCCGGATCTTCGCCGGCGCCAGCCTGGTGACACCGGTCCTGCTCGGCGTGTGCATCGGCGCCGTCGCCGCCGGCAGGGTCGGGCCACTCCGCGCGCACACAACCTTCACCGAATCCTTCGTGGACCCGTGGCTCACGTCGTTCAGCCTGGCGGTCGGGCTCCTGACGCTGGCCCTGTTTGCCCACCTGGCGGCAGTGTTCCTCACCCTCGAGACGCACGACCCCGACCTGGTCGAGGACTTCCGTGCCCGTGCCCTGTGGTCGGGGCTGGCGGTGTTCGTGACGGCGTTCGGTGCCCTGCTGCTCGCGCCCCGACATGCGCCCCTCATGGGTGCCGGCCTGCTCGGCTCGAGCTGGTCGCTGCCGTTTCACGTGGCGACCGGTGCTGCGGCTGTCGCGGTACTGGCGGCCCTCTGGGGGAGGCGCTACCATCTGGCGCGGATGGCGGTCGGGGCGCAGGTCTCGCTGATCATCTGGGGATGGGCGCTCGCGCAGTATCCCCTGCTCGTGCCGCCCGACCTGTCGGTGGACGGCGCGGCCGCCCCCCCGGTCACCCTCCGGCTGGTGCTGGTGACCCTCGGCCTCGGCGTCGTGGTGCTGGTGCCCTCACTGGTGTATCTGTTCCGTGTCTTCAAGGCCGGTCCGTCCGACTCGGTGCGGCGGCTGCCGAAGGGAGGGATAAACTCATGACGGACATCCGGGTGCACACGGAGCGCCTCGAAATGGCACCGCTGACCCTCGAGCAGGTCGACGCGCTCCTCGCCGGCGATGGCGACCGGCTGCGTGAACTGACCGGGGTCCTCTTTCCCCGCCCCATCGCGCCGCCCCCCTACATGACGGATCCGCTACCCGACGTGCGCGAGCGCCTGCGCAGCCGCCCCGCCGAGGCGCCGTGGTGGAACTGGCTGATCTTCGAGCGGGAGACGGAGCGCGCGGTGGGATCGGTGTCGTTCGGCGGTCCGGCCGACGAGGCGGGCGCAGTGCTGATCGGCTACGCGATGTACGAGCAGTTCGAGGGCCACGGCTATGCGACCGAGGCGGTCAAGGCGATGGTCGACTGGGCGTTTCAGCAGGCGGGCGTGAAGCAGGTGCGCACGCTCGCCCCGGTTTGGAATACCCCCGCCCTCCGCGTGGCGGAGAACGTCGGCATGCGCCCGGTCGCCTCCGACGAGGACGACGACGTGGGCGAAGTGCTGGTCTACGCCGTCACCGCTCCAGCATCCGTCGAATCGGCCTGACCAGTAGCGCCAGGACCAGGCAGGTTGCGAGCGCCGTCGCCGTGACGAGCGTGAAGATCGTCGGCAGCGGGATCGTCTCGTAGACGCTCGCGGCCATCCCCGCCAGATAGTTCCCCACCGCGCTCGCCAGGAACCACACCCCCATCACCAGCCCCGCCACGCGCGCGGGCGCGAGCTTGCTCATGGCGCTGAGGCCGACCGGGCTCAGGCACAGCTCGCCGAGCGTCTGGAACAGATAGGAGATGACGAGCCACATCGGGCTCACCCGGACGCCCGTGGCCGCCACCGTAGCTGCCCCGATCAACACCGCGAACCCGATGCCCAGCAGCAGCAGTCCGATGGCGAACTTCGCCGGGCTCGACGGATTCCGATGACCCAGCCACACCCAGAGCGCCGCGAACGCCGGCGCGAACAGGATGATGAAGAGCGGCGGCAGCGACTGGTACCAGCTGGCTGGAAACCCATGGCCGAGGACGCTGTTGTCGGTGTTCCTCTGGGCGAACAGGTTGAGCGTCGAACCCGCCTGTTCGTACGCCATCCAGAACACCGTCGCGGCCACGAAGAGCACGGTGATGACGAGGAGGCGCTTCCGCTCCTCCCGCGTCCACTCCGCCGCCAGAAACAACCACGCGAAAAACCCCGCCGTGATCGCGAACAGCACCCACTGGAAATTACGGGAGATGGCTTCGGCATCCAGCGCCACCGCGCCCGTCGCGACCAGGACGACGCCCAGCGCCAGCACGCCCACCGTGGCCAGCCCTACGAGCCGGACCTGCCGGTCGGCTTTGGCGGCGGCCGCGGGGTCGGTGGGCCGCACCGGACGGAGCCCGTCGGGCGAAAGGTGCTTTCCGCCCATGGTGTACTGCACCAGGCCCGCGAACATGCCCACCGCCGCCGCGCCGAACCCCCAGTGCCAGGAGGCGTGCGCGGACAGGCCCATGGAGCCCAGTATGCCCTTGAAGGTCTCGCCCTGGGCCAGCCATCCGGTCACGATCGGCGCCACGAACGCCCCGGTGTTGATGCCCATGTAGTACAGCGAATAGCCCGCGTCGCGGCGGATGTCGTCCGGCGCGTACAGCTTGCCGACCAGCGCGCTCACGTTCGGCTTGAGGAGGCCCGTGCCGATCGCGATCAGCACCAGCCCCACGTAGAACGTGGTCATCGACGGCACGGCGAGGCAGATGTGGCCCGCCATGATCACCGCACCGCCCACGAAGACGGCCCGCCGGAGCCCCAGTACGCGATCCGCCACCCAGCCGCCGGGCAGCGACAGCAGATACACCGAGCTGACGTAGAGGGCGTAGATCGGGCCCGCCTTCGAGGTGTCGAACCCGAGGCCACCCGCCGCGACCGGCGCCGTCATGAACAGGATGAGCAGCGCCCGCATACCGTAGTAGCTGAAGCGCTCCCACATCTCCGTGAAGAACAGCGTCGAGAGCCCGCGAGGGTGCCCGAAGAAGCGGGTGTCGTCCACGGGTGCCTCGGGGCGCACTGGAGCGGCGATGGCCATCGGGTCAGGCCTTCCGTTTCTTCAGGATGTCGTCGAGCACGACGCGGTCGATCTTCCCGTCCATCCGCACGCGCACGTCGTAGTTCTCCCAGTACATGAAATTCTTCAATGCCTCGAGGAACGCGGGTGTCGCCGAACCCTGCGGGCGCGTGAGCCACCGCTCCCTCTGATTGGCCGGCTCGCTGAGCAGGATCGGCTCGAGTTGGGCGACGAGGGCCGGCGTGATCGGAATCAGGTCGTTGGTCTCGCTCGGAAAGAAGTGCAGCTTGTGCAGCGCGAGCAGCCGCTCCAGCTCGGCGATCGGGTCCGCCGCGTCGTACACCCGGATGTCGATGAACCGATCGTTCGCGCCGAGGTAGCCCCCGTGCTGCCGCACCACCAGCAGCGCCGCGCTCTGCATCCCCCGCTTGTCGCCCCCGCCCGCCTGTCCCGCCTTGAGCGCGGTCATCAGCCGGTCGGCCAGGCTGCCGCGGCTCCGCTCGAACGCCTGGGCGAGATTCTTGACCGTCTGATCGGAGACCATGATGTTCGCCTGCGCCGTGTAGCCCCGGCCCACGATCACCTGCCCCTTTCCACCGGCGGTGTTGCCGCGGCCCGAGGGAGACCCGACGCGGCCACCCGCCCAGTCGAAGGTCGAGCGGCCCGTGAAGCTCGCGGCGTTGCCATGCGCGTCCACGATCCCCACCTGCCGGTCCTGGAGCATTGTGTCGGTGCGCATCACGATCCGGAGCGCCTCCGCCGCCGTGGCCCCTTGTGCGATAAGGTCGAGCCCACGCTCCCCGTAGGCCGTGTTCCCCAGGCTCTGCGTGGCCACCGCGCCGACGCCGGCCCGTCCCCACGGCACGATCCCGCCCACGTTCGGAAACTTGGATTGCACGACGACGCCGAGATCGCCGGTGGCGGAGTCGTAGGCCACAAGACTGTACGTGTGGGCGAGTTTCTGAAGGTGGGAGGGAGCGAGGACGGGTTGTTGCGCGGTGAGGGAGGCAAGCGGGAACGCACAGGATGCGAGGATCAGGGCGATCGCCCCGAGCCTCCTGGTCTGCCATCCCATTCGCCGCGGACGTTTGGCGGGGGTCACTGCTTGCCCATTTTCTTCTTGAGGTAGGCCAGCTGCGCTTCGATGGCGCTGTCCCGCCGCTGGCGATCGGCCTCGACGTTGAGCCGCTCCTGATCGTCGGGACGCGTGGCCCCTGCCGACTCCAGGTCCCGCCACGCGGCCGCGATGGATCCCGAGCCGTCGCCCGCCGTGGCGCGCCGTGCCTCTGCAGTCATCTCGGCGACCTCGCGCTCGGCCAGCACCAGTTCGTCCCGCTGCACCACCAGCTTCCGCTCCAGTACGCTCACGCGCTCGCGGTGCCGCGCGGTGTAGCGCTGGGCGATGGCCACGGTCTCCTCATCCGGCACCTCGGCGGCCAGCCGGCCCCGCCGCTCGGCGTCCTCGAGCTGCCGCCGCTCCGAGGCGAGCTCCCGCTCGGTCGTGGCCAGCGCGTCCCGCATCGCGCCCAGGCCGAGGCGCGCCTCGAGAATGGCCTCGCGAAGACCGGCCGCGTAGGCGCGCGGGTCGCTCGCGCCCTCGCGCAGCAGCTGGTCCAGTCGCGCCTTCAGACCTTCGAGCACGGCCGCTCTGAGCTCGCCATCGATGGGCCTCGGAAATCGTGGCCGCCGGAGAGCGGCCGCAGCAGTCGGGAGATCGAATGGTAGGACCACCATTCGAGACCGTCAAGCGAGCAGGGCTTCCCGCGCGCGGGGGCAAGGAGGTAGGCTACCGGCTGCCGTCGATACGAGGAGAGCAGGTCGATGCCCCAGGATAATTGCAGCGTCTGCGCGGAGCTGGCCGGCCGGATCCCCGCGCCCGGCGGGGTCGTGTTCCAGGACGCCTGGTGGGAAGTGGCGCACCACACGGGTCCGTGGACGGACCCCGGGGAGCTCATCGTCAAGGCGCGCCGCCACGTCGAGTCGATCGGCGTGCTGAGCGAGGCCGAGTCGGCGTCGCTGGGTCCCGTCCTGTCGGCGGCGGTCGCCGCGGTGGAACGGATCGTCGGCCCGGAGCGGGTCTACGTCGCATCATATGGCGAACGCGTGCGCCACGTGCACTTCTTTCTGTTACCTCGGACGGCCAGCCTGCCGGCGGGCCACGTGGTCTCCGACCTCTATCGGCAGGGGCGGATGCTCCTCCGACGGTGGCGCCTCTCCGCCAATCCTCCACCCGCGCTCCGCGCCGACGCGGCCGCGCGGATCCGGGACGATGCCGCGTGGAAGTCGTTGAGAACCTGATCGTCGGCGCCGGCCCCGCCGGTCTAAGGGCCGCGCAGGTGCTCGCCGAGGCCGGCCGCGACGTGCTGGTGCTGGAGAAGCGGCCCGAGATCGGCCCGAAGGTGTGCGCGGGCGGGCTCACCGGGAAGACGATGCGGGAGCTCGAAGCGCTCGGCCTTCCGGCGGGCGCCGCGCGGCCCAACGCGGGGCACGTGGGATTCGCCGGCGGCCGCGCTGTGGCGCTGCCTGCCGAAGCGGCGCAGGTCCACACCATCGCGCGACGCGAGCTTGGCCGGCTGCAGCTCGCCTGGACGCGCGCGGCCGGGGCCGACGTCCGGAGCGGCGTCGCGGCCGTGGAGATCGACCTCGGCGCGCGCACCATTCGCGCCGATTCCCGTCGGCTCCGCTGGCACCGGCTGCTCGGCGCGGATGGCGCCGACTCCGCCGTCCGCCGGGCACTCGGTCTTCCCTGTCATCGCGCGTACTTCGCCGCCGAGTACAATCTCCCGACAGTTCGCCTCGGCCCCCTCCGCGTCGAATGCGATCCCGAGCCACTCGCCAACGGCTACTTCTGGGTATTTCCGCACGAGACATACACGTCGGTCGGCGCGGTGGCGCGAAAGGACCTGGTTCCCCCGCCGGCGCTCAAGCGATATCTCGACGCGCGCGCCGACGCATTGGGCGTGACGCGGGACGGCGTGCCGTTCGAGGGCGCGACGCTGGAGACCGCCTACCGAGGGTGTCGCTTCCCGCGCGGGGTGTACCTCGCGGGCGACGCCGCCGGGATGGTCTCCTCGCTCACCGCGGAAGGAATCTACGGTGCGCTGGTAAGCGGCGAGGAGGTCGCGCTCGGGATGCTGGAGCGGGAGGCGCCGGCACCCAAGACCGCGCGCTGGCTGGCCACGAAACGGTGGCACGACCGCATCGCCCGCGGGCTCGCCCGGCCGGGTGCGCGCGCGTTGATCCTGGGTCCACTCGCGCGGATGGCCGCGGTTCCCTCCCTCCGCCGGCCGCTCGCGACCTGGTTCCTCCGCGCATGACCCCGCTGCGCGAGCGGTACGCCGCGCTCGTTCGGCGCCTCGGCAGCTCGGGCGACCCGGGTGCGGCGGCCGACGCCCTGCTGGCCGCTTGGGCGCACCCCTCCCGCATCTATCACGGAACGGCGCATCTGGTCGACTGCCTAGCCTGCCTGGACGGCGAGCCCGGCGACGTTGTGGAGCGGGACCTGATCGAGGCGGCCCTCTGGTATCACGACGCGGTGTACGACCCGCGCGCGGCGGACAACGAAGAACGGAGTGCCGTCCAGGCCAGGCAGGAACTGACCGGGCTCGGCGTCGCCTTCCACAAGGGGGAGAAAGTCGCCCGGCTCATCCGCCTGACCCGCCACGGCGAGCCGCCGACCGACGTGTCCGGCATGATCCTGTGCGACATCGACCTGTCCATCCTCGGCCGTCCGCCCGCCGAGTTTGACGCGTACGACGCCGGCATCCGCGCCGAGTACGCGTGGCTGCCCGACGACGCCTTTGGCGAGGGGCGTCGGCGCGTGCTGACGCGCCTGCTCTCGCGTCGGTTCCTGTACGGCACCGAGCGATTCCGTCGCCGGTACGAATCCCGGGCGCGCGCCAATCTCCGGCGAGCGGTCGCCCGGCTCGGCGGGTGAGCGCGCTCCCTCCGCCCGCGCATTATCTTCCCCGAATGACCATTCGGTACCTCGTCCCGGCCCTCATGGCGCTCGCGGCGTGCGGCAAGCCGGCCGATCGTGGAACCGCGACGTGCGGCCTGGCCGCCTTGGCGGGGCCCACCGCGTTGCTCACGCAGTTCAGCGTCCCTCGCCAGACGCTCAGCGTGCCGCCCCGGCGCCTCCCCGAGCATCTGGTCGCGCGGGTGGTGGCCGGACCGGCGCTCCCCGCCATCGTCGGCCGGGCCGACTCGCAGCTCGTCATCGGTGTGGAGGGTGCCCTGCCCGCCGGCGTCAAGCCGGGTTACGGCGTGCTGGTTGTGGATACCGCCGAAACGGCGCGCGGCGTGATGTTGTTCGAGGGGATGCCGATCGAGGGCGCGCCGCCACTCGGGACGGTCACGGTGGGGGCGGCCACGCTTCCACTGATCGGGATTCAGCTCGATCCCACCCGGATCGAGGATCCCCGCTGTCCCTTCTTCCCGGATTCAGTGCTGCCGTGAGCGCGCCACGCATCGCCCTCGGCGGCGTCGCGCGCGAGTGGGACGGCCTTCAGCGGACCGGCGTCAACGCGGCCTACGTGCGCTCCGTGCTCGCCGCCGGTGGCGTCCCACTCATCCTGTCGCCGCTCCTCGGACCATCCTTCGCCGCCCGCGCCCTCGACGGCATCGACGGCCTGCTGCTCACCGGCGGTGAGGACATCCACCCCGCCTGGTTCGGCGCCGCTCCCTCGCCGCATCTGTATCCGCCGAACCGGGAGCGCGATCTCTTCGAGCTCGCGTTGTTCGCCACGGCCCGGCAGCGCGAGCTGCCGATCCTCGGCATCTGCCGCGGCATCCAGCTCGTCAACGTCGCGCTCGGCGGCACGCTGTACCAGGACCTCCCGTCCGAGCGAGCCGGTCCGGTGGCGCACGATCCAGGGGGCGCACGGGACGTACGGTCGCACGCCATCGAGCTGAGGCCGGGAAGCCGCGTGGCGGCCGCCATGGGCGGGACCGCGCTGAGCGTCAATTCGTTTCACCACCAGGCGGTGGAGCGGCTCGGGAGCGGGCTCCTCGCCACGGGATGGAGCGCGGACGGCCTGATCGAGGCGGCGGAATCGGCGCCGAATGCGCCCTGGCTGCTGGCGGTGCAGTGGCACCCGGAAGAGATGCACGCCGACGCGCAGGCGCCCGACCGGGGACTGTTCCGTGCATTGGTGGAGGCGGCGCGAGCGAGCGGATCGTCCGGCGAGGGGAGACCGGCGGGAGACACGCCCGCCACCAACCCTGCCCTGAGCGGGGCAACGGAACGGTGAATGACCGGTTCTTACGTCGCCCCGAGGTCGCGCAGGATCCGGTCCGGCGTCGCGGAGGCGGGAAACAACAGCCGGTCGCTCACGCCGTTGAGAGCCCCTCGCACCGAGGGAAATCGCTCGGCGACGGTCCGGAGGACGGCCGCGAGCCCGTACTCTCCGGCAAGCGCATGGTCCGACGCCAGGCCGAAGCCCCGGCGACCGAGGGCGTCGTAGTACGTGACGTCGGGTCCGGCTTTCCGGAGGTGACGGGCCGCGATATAATCGGGGAAGAGACCCGCGAGCCAGAGCGCGTAGTTGCCGAGGTGCATCATCACCTGGAAGCGACGCTCGCCGCTGCTGGCCTCCAGATCCGCCAGGATGTCCACGAGATAGCGATGCTGATGGTCGTCGTGCCAGTCGATCCGCCAGGCGCGGTCGCGCTGACCGAACTCCCGCAGCAGGGCCGAGAGATAATCCGCCAGCTCGCGATCCTCGATCCCGCCCCGCCGGAGCGCGTGCCGCACCACGACGTAGAAGAACAGCGCCTCCGACGGCACCAGCATGGTGCGCACGGTCAGCAGCCGCTCCGCCAGGTCGGGCGAGTCCAGGAGCGGATCCGGCCCTTCCGTCGCCAGTCGCCGCTCGAGATAGGCCCGCCGATGCGCGGATCCGCGGCTCAGTAGCAGGATCACCAGCTGCAGGTCCGCCGCAGTCAGGCGGCCTCGCATATTCGCCCGGATCATGACCACTCCTCCTTCCGCTAATCTCGCCGCCGCCGCCGCCCCCCATGACCTGGCACTCCTCCGCCGGGTCACCGCCTTCGGTCAGGAACTGGCCGGCACGCTTCGCCGGGCGTCGGTCATCGATCTGTTGCTCCGGCACATCAGGGAAAGCCTGTCACCGACCGAGATCGCGCTCGCACTGTTCGATCGGGACACGGACAGCCACGACTACGTCCACGCCTGGCCCGCCGGACGCCCCGATCGCGGGGGGCTCTTGGCGCTCGTCGAGCGCCGAGGGTCGCTGATCCTGCCCGACGGCCTCGATGCCCTTGTCGCCGAGGCCGGTCTACCCGCCCAGCCCGACGCCGGCGGCTGCTGGCTGTTGGCGCCGTTCGTCGCCAAGACTCGCTTCACCGGCGCCGTGGCCATCCGGGGGGAAGAAGGCCGATTCGGCGACTCCGCGCTCCGGCTGCTCGAAGGGCTCGTGTCCCAGGCCAGCATCGCGCTCGAGAGCGCCCGACTGGTGGACCTCCACGACGATGGCCGCCGCTCGTGGCAGGAGGTGGTCGATGCCATCTCCCCCTCCATCTGCATCGTGGACCGCGGCGGGCGGATCCGCCGGGCCAACCGGGCCTTTGCCGACCTGGTGAACGCCCCCCCCGCGAGCCTCATCGGCCGCCCGTGGCAGGCATTCGTGCCGCCCGAATGGGCCGTGGACCTGCAGCGGGTGCTGGATCAGCAAGGAGCGGGCCGCGAGGCCGAGCTCCGCACCGGCGATCGCACCTATGCGGTGACCGCCGTGCCGATTACCAGCACCGATCGCTCCGCCCTCGTGCTCCTGTTCGATGATCAGACGGAGCGGCGGCGTTTGCAAGACCAGCTCATCCAGTCGGAAAAGATGTCCGCCATCGGCCAGCTGATCGCCGGCATCGCCCACGATCTCAACAACCCCCTCGCATCGGTCGTCGGCTTCGCCGACTTCCTGCGCGAGGTCCCCCACGTGCCCGCCTCGCTGCGCGAGCCGCTTACCGTCATCCAGGAGGAAGCCGAGCGCGCCTCCAACATCGTGAAGAACCTGCTGAGCTTCGCACGCAAGCAGGAGCACCAGCGCCGGCCCACCGCGCTGCAGGCGCTGCTCGACGCGACGTTCGTCCTGCTCCGGAACCAGTTCATGGCTCAGCGCGTCGAGGCGACGATCGAGATCGAGCCCGATCTGCCGATGCCGGACATCGACTCGAATCAGATCCAGCAGGTATTCGTCAACCTGCTCAACAATGCCGCGCAGGCCATCGCGAGCACCGGGCGGCCCGGCCGGGTACAGGTCCGCGCCCGTCGCTGGCTCGACGGCGTGGCCATCGATGTCATCGACGACGGACCCGGCATGTCCGAGGCGCTCGCGGCACAGGTGTTCGAGCCGTTCTTCACCACCAAGCCCGAAGGCGAAGGCACCGGTCTCGGCCTCTCGATCAGCCAGGGCATCGTCCGGGAGCATGGCGGGCGCATCATGCTGACGACCGAGGAGGGAGGCGGCTCGACCTTCACGGTCCAGCTTCCGCTGGCGACCCAACCGCCCGCGCCCATCCCCGACACGCGTGGAAGCGCCCCGACCAGACGGCTTCGCGTGCTGGTGGTCGACGACGAGCCACACATTCTGCATTACATGCACGCCACCCTCGAAGCCTGGGGCCACATCCCCGTCGTGGCACGGAACGGGCGCGATGGGCTCGAGCTGGCGGATCGCGAACAGTTCGACCTCGTCATTTCGGATCTCCGGATGCCCGAGCTCGGCGGGCGCGAGTTCTACGAGGAGCTCGTTCGGCGGAATCCCGGCCTCGCCGCGCGGCTCGTCTTCAGCACCGGCGACACCGTCCGGGGTGACACCCTTGCCTTCCTCGAGAGCCTTGACCGTCCATATCTCCACAAGCCGTTCAGCCTCGCCGAGCTTCGAAACCTGCTGGCCGCCGTGGCCCGGGAGGCGTGACGGCGCGGGTCATCCACCTGGCCTCCGGGCGCGAATGGCGCGGCGGCCAGCGCCAGGTGTGGCTGCTCGCCCGGGAGCTGGCGCGGCTGGGAGGCGTTCACCAAGTCGTGATCACGGGCGCCGGCGGGGAGCTTCACGATCGACTCCGGAGCGATGGCATCCCGGTGCGCACGGTTCCCTGGAGTGCGGGTCTCGACCCGCGCGTGCTGCCGGGCCTGCTGACCGAGCTTCGCTCGCCGGATTCACTCGTCCATGCGCACGATGCGCACGCGGTCACCCTGGGCGGAGTCGCGGCCCGACTTGCCCGCCGGCCGCTCATCGCGACGCGGCGAGTCGACTTCCACCTCCGGCGTCGGGGCTTCTGGGGACGCGCCGAGCGCGTCATCGCCATCTCGTGCGCCGTGGCCGACGTGCTCGTCGCCGACGGGATCGACCCCGGGCGCATCGTGATCGTTCATTCGGGGATCGCGCTGGAGGACATTCGCCGAAGCGACCGGCTCGGCGTCCGCGCCAGGCTCGGCCTCACACCGGACGCGCTCGTGGCCGCCAACGTCGCGGCCCTGGTCGAGCACAAGGATCACGCCACGCTCCTCAGGGCCGCCGCACACCTGGCCGGCCGGCATCCCCAGTTGCACTGGGTGGTGGCGGGCGAAGGCCCCGAGCGCACGGCACTCGAGGAGTTGCGGAGGACCCTCGGCCTCGAGGACCGCGTCCACCTCCTCGGCTACCTTCCCGACCCCGCCCGCCTGGTCAGAGACGCCGACCTGTTCGTCATGAGCTCCCGCGAGGAGGGTCTGGGTACTTCCGTCCTGGACGCCATGGCGCTTGGCATCCCCGTTGCGTCTACGGAGGCGGGCGGCCTCCCCGAGATGCTTGGGCACGGCGCGGGAGCGCTCGCACCGCCCGGCGATCCCGTAGCCCTCGCCGCCGCCGTCGCCCGCGTGTTGGAGGATCCGGACTTTGCTCGCTCCATCGTGGCGCGGGCCACCACGGCCGTCGAGCGGTTCACGGCCCGGCGCATGGCAGAGGGGGTTCGATCGGTGTATCGTTCCTGCGACTCATTGCCTTGAAGGATCATGATTTACGTTTGCATTCCGAGCTTCGACGAGGCCCCGACGGTCGGGCTCCTGCTTTGGAAGATCCGCCAGGTCTTCGCGGCGTTTCCGCGCGAGTACCACTTGCTCCTGTTGGACGACGGATCCACGGATTCCACCGCCGAGGTGCTCGAACCATACGCGCGGGTGCTTCCGCTCACGGTCGTCCGGCACGCCGAGCGAAAAGGGTATGCCGCGTCGGTGGAGGCGCTGCTTCGCCACGCGGTCGAGTTGACCGACCGGCCGAAGCGCGACACTGCCATCCTCATGCACGCCGATTTCACCCATGATCCGCACACCATCCCGGATCTCGTGCGGCGCGTCGAGAGCGGCGCCGACATGGTCGTCGCGGAAGGCCGGCTCGACGGCGATGCGCCTCGGGGCCACCGGCTGGTGCGCCGGAGCGCCCCGATGCTGTTGCGAGGCGTGGTGAGCGTGCCCGGCATCAAGGATCTGGTCTCCGGCTTCGCGGCCTTCCGGCTGGTCGCGCTCCGAAACGCGATCCGGAGCCAGTCCGAGCGGCTGCTTCGCACGGAAGGGTGGGCCGCCAACGCGGAGTTGTTCTGGCGGGCCGGTCGGTACGCGCGCCGGGTCGAGGCCGTCAGCTCGGTGGAGCGCTACGACCGCCGGAGCCGGCCATCGCGCGCTGATCCGTGGGCAGCGGCGACGGGGCTCTGGACCGCCCGGCGCACGCTGCGGGATCACCCGATCCCGCCGGCGCCGGTGGAACCCGTGCCGCGCCGCGAGGCCGAAGCGCAGGCAGTCTCCTCGTGACGGCGCTTCTCCTCGCGTTCGCTCTCCTGCAGAGCGGCCCTCCCGCGGCCGCCCCGGCCGCGCTGCCGCCCTACCCCTGGGCCGTCGGCGAGAAGTTGACCTACAGCGCCAAGCTCGGTTTGCTGTCGCTGGGCGAGGGCACGCTCGAGGTCGCCGGCATCGACACCGTACGCGGGACGGAGTCGTTCCGCTTCCGGTTCCGGCTCCAGGGGAAGACCATCATCTACTCGCTGGACGACGTGCTGGAGTCGTACGTGGGGACGCGGGATCTGATCTCCCGGCGCTTCGTCCAGGACTTCGTCGAGAACAACAAGCCGTCCCACCGGCGCTACGAGATCTATCCCGACTCGGGCTTCTTCCGCGAGGAGGGCAAACCCGAGACCCAGGCCTCCCCGTCCAATCCGCTGGACGACGCCGCGTTCTTCTATTTCGTGCGCGTCGCGGAGCTGCAGGTGGGCAAGAAATACACGTACAACCGCTACTTCCGGAAGGACAAAAACCCGGTCACGATCGAGGTCAAGAAGCGGGAGAAGCTGGAGCTGCCCGACGGCCGCGAGGTCGATTGCCTCGTGCTGCATCCGGTCATCGAGACCAAGGGCATGTTCTCGAAACGCTCGGACACGCGTATCTGGCTGAGCGACGACGCACGCCGCCTTCCGGTGCAGATCAGGAGCAAGTTCCCGTTCGGCACCATCACGCTGCGCATGAAGGAGATGGTCCTGCCTCCCACGACGGCGACCTCGAGCCGCTAGCGTGACCTACCGCGAGGCCGACCTCCGCCGGCTCACCACGATTCCCGTGGCTGGGCGGCAGAACCGGGTAGACCCCTCGCTGCTCGCCGCCGTGCCCGGGGCCGATCGCTCGTTCCACGCCTTCCTCGAGAGCCTGCCCGACGTCCTCGCCGCGCGCGACTTGCGCGCCGTCATTGCCGGCGTGGCGACGGCCGCGGAGGCCGGCCGCGCGGTGGTGCTCCTCGTCGGTGGTCACGTGATCAAGGTCGGGCTCGGACCGCTGCTCGGCACCCTCATCGCACGCGGGGTCGTCACCCATGTGGCCTTGAACGGGGCGGCGGCGATCCACGATTTCGAGCTGGCCGCGTTCGGCGGCACGAGCGAGGACGTCGAGGCCGGGCTGGCGGATGGAAGCTTCGGGATGGCGGAGGAGACCGGCGCCGAGATGAACGCGGCGATCACCGCCGCCTCCGGGGCCGACCAGGGCATGGGCGAAGGGCTGGCGCGGGCCCTCGCGGAGCGCGCGACGGCCCTGCCCGGCCGGGAAGCGTCGGTCCTGCTCGCGGCGCACGCGCACGACGTCCCGGTCACGGTGCACGCCACGATCGGCGGCGAGATCATCCACCAGCATCCCAGCGCCGACGGCGCGGCAATCGGCGCCACCAGCCACCGTGACTTCAGACGGCTGGCCGGATCGCTGGCGCTGCTCGACCACGGCGGCGCCGTGCTCAACCTCGGCAGCGCCGTCGTGCTGCCGGAGGTCTTCCTCAAGGCGCTCACCATCGCCCGCAATCTCGACGGTGGCCGCCCGACGCACTTTCTCGCCGCCGACTTCGACATGCAGCGGCAGTACCGGCCGCGCGTCAACGTCGTTCAGCGGCCCACGAGCGGTGGCGGCGCCGGGTTTCTGCTCACCGGTCACCACGAGCTACTGCTCCCGCTGCTGGTGTGGGGGGTATTGGAGCGGCTGGGCGAGAAAGCAACCGGGAAGCATCCGTAGCGAGGCCTGGGTGCCGTGCGCCCAAGCCCGGGCGCGCCCTCACCCAGCCGCCGAGCCCTGGGATCGATTCCGACGTCCTGCTACATCTATACGACTATACGACGGGCCGCCCAGCGATCATTTCACGGACCCGCGCCGCCGTGTCGGGCGCGATGATCTTGAGCAGGAGGTAGATCAGAAAGCCGATGAAGGCGAACCAGGCGATCGTCAGCAGCAGACCGATCACCATCCCGAACATGCCGAAGAAGACCTTGAGCAGGAAGATCGCGATGACGGCGAAGATCGCGAACCCTAGCAGACTCCGGAACATGGTCGGCTCCTCGCGAAAATGGGTCAGGGCGTCCTACGGCCCGACGTTGCAAAAAGATTCATAGGAAATATAAGTGACTGCGAACTACGATGTTATCGTCGTTGGAGGCGGGCCCATCGGTGCGGCCTGCGCCCGGGAACTGGCGCTCGCCGGCCGTCGGGTGCTGGTGCTGGACCCCGGCGGCGACATGGGCCAGGGCTGGCGCGCCGC
>JBBQDU010000013.1:0-27805 GCA_038320055.1 Gemmatimonadales bacterium
CGAGATGGTGGACGAGGAGCTCATCTCCGAAGAGGAGGCGGTCGCCCGGATCCCGCCGCACGACCTGAACCAGCTGCTGCATCCCACGATCGACCCCCACAGCCAGCTCGACCTGTTGGCGACCGGCCTCCCGGCGTCGCCTGGGGCGGCGTGCGGCACCGTGGTTTTCGACGCCGACCGGGCCGAGCAGCTTGGGCGCGCGGGCCAGTCGGTCGTCCTGGTCCGGCGCGAGACGTCGCCCGAAGACTTCCACGGGATGGTCATGGCCAAGGCGGTGTTGACGGCCCGCGGCGGGATGACGTCGCATGCGGCCGTGGTGGCGCGCGGGATGGGAAAGCCGTGCGTCGTCGGCGCGCAGGAGCTCCAGGTGGACGATCGCGCGGGCCACCTGAGCGTCGGTGGACGCCGGCTGGCCGAGGGCGACTGGATCACCGTGGACGGCAGCTCGGGCAAGGTCTTCGCCGGTCAGGCGGCGCTCCGCACCCCCGAGCTCGGCGACGATTTCCTTCGGCTCATGCAGTGGGCCGACCGGATCCGGCAGCTCCGGGTCCGCGTCAATGCCGACACGCCGGCCGACGCGCACCGGGGCCGCGACTTCGGCGCGGAGGGGATCGGCCTCTGCCGCACCGAGCACATGTTCTTCGACGGCGACCGCCTCGTCGCGATGCGGCAGATGATCGTCGCCCAGGACACCGAGGGCCGGCGCCGCGCGCTCGCCAAGCTGCTCCCGATGCAGCGCTCCGACTTCGAGGCCATCTTCCGCGCCATGGAGGGCTATCCGGTCACCATCCGCCTCCTCGATCCACCGCTGCACGAATTCCTGCCGAAGGAGCGAGCCGACATCGAGGCGCTGGCCACGGAGCTCGGACTGGAAGTGACGGCGCTCCAGGCGGTGATCGATCGGCTGCAGGAGGTGAACCCCATGCTCGGGCTTCGGGGCTGCCGGCTTGGCATCGTCTATCCCGAGATCACCACGATGCAGGCGCGCGCCATCTTCGAGGCGGCGTGCACCGTCGCCGCCCGGAAAGGCCGCGTCATGCCGGAGGTGATGATCCCGCTCACGGCGAGCGTCGTCGAGTTCCGGCGGCAGGCGCTTATCGTGCGGGAGGTGGCCGAGCAGGTCTTCCGGGAGCGGCAGATCACGGTGCCGTTTCTGCTGGGGACCATGATCGAGCTGCCCCGGGCCGCCCTCACCGCCGACGAGCTGGCCCGCGAAGCGCAGTTCTTCTCCTTCGGGACCAACGATCTCACCCAGACGACCTGGGGGCTGAGCCGGGACGACGCGGGGCACTTCCTGCCCTACTACCTCGAGCACGGCGTCATCGAGGCCGACCCGTTCCAAGTGCTCGATCAGGCGGGCGTCGGCAAGCTGATCCAGATGGCCTGCGAGCTCGGGCGGCGCACGCGCCCCGACCTCAAGCTCGGCATCTGCGGCGAGCACGGCGGCGATCCGGCGGCCGTGGCCTTCTGCGACCGGCTCGGCATGAATTACGTCAGCTGCTCGCCGTTCCGGATTCCCATCGCCCGGTTGGCGGCAGCGCAGGCCGCGCTCGCCATCCGCGGCACGATGGACCGCACCCGCGCGACGGTCTAGTCCCCCCGGCCGGCCTCGCTCGCCACTCTCGCTCGAGGACACCATGACCGCACCCCTCGTGGGCATCGTGATGGGCAGCGACTCCGACTGGGAGGTCATGCAGCACGCGAGCCGGCGGCTCGAGGAGTTCGACGTCCCGCACGAGCGTCGGATCGTGAGCGCGCACCGGACGCCGGATCTGCTCTTCGAATACGCCGGGAGCGCGCGCGAGCGCGGGCTGCGCTGCATCATCGCCGGGGCCGGCGGCGCGGCCCACCTCCCAGGCATGCTCGCCGCCAAGACGACCCTCCCCGTCCTCGGCGTGCCGGTCACCTCCGCCCAGCTCCAGGGACTCGACTCTCTGCTCTCCATCGTCCAGATGCCAGCGGGCGTGCCGGTCGCCACCTTCGCGATCGGCGCGGCGGGCGCGCACAACGCCGGGCTCTACGCCGTGGCGATCCTCGCCCTCAACGACCCCGCGCTGGCCCGCGCGCTGGATGCCTTTCGGGCCGCGCAGACCGAGCGGGTGCTCGGCCTCCGGCTCCCCGCCCCATGATCCTGCCCGGCGCCACCGTGGGGATGCTGGGTGGGGGACAGCTCGGCCGGATGTTCACCCTCCGTGCGCGGGCGATGGGCTATCGCGTGGTCGTGCTGGATCCGGATCCGCTGAGCCCGGCCGGCGGCGTTGCCGACCGGCATCTCCGCGCCGCCTACAGCGACGAGCGCGCACTCGACGAGCTGGCGGCCTCCTGTGCCGCCGTCACGACCGAATTCGAGAACGTCCCCGCGGAGACGCTCGACCGGCTCGCCCGCACCGGCCTCGTCCGTCCGCCGGTCGAAGCAGTGGCGATCGCCCAGGATCGAATCGCCGAGAAGCGCTTTCTTCGGGAGGCGGGCGTTGCGACCGCGGCGTTCGAGGCGGTCCGCGCCTCCGAGGACCTCCCGGCGGCGCTGGCGTCCGTCCGCCTCCCCGCGCTCCTGAAGACGAGCCGCCTCGGCTACGATGGGAAGGGACAGGCGCCGGTGACGGACGCGGCGTCGGGTGCGGCGGCCTTCGCGAGTCTCGGCGGTGTCCCCTGCGTATTGGAGGAGCGGCTGGCGCTGGAAACCGAGCTGTCGATCGTGGTGGCCAGAGGGGCGGATGGTGAGATCGCCGCGTTTCCGGTGGGCGAGAACCACCATCGCGACGGCATCCTCGAGACGACGGTGGTGCCGGCCCGGGTGCCCGCGCGGCTCTGCGAGGAAGCGCGCGACGTGGCGATCGCCCTGGCCGAACGCCTGCACTACGTCGGCGTGCTCGGCGTCGAGTTGTTCGTGGCCGGTGGCGGCTGCCTCTTCGTGAACGAAATCGCTCCGCGCCCGCACAACAGCGGACACTACACGATGGATGCCTGCACGGTGGATCAGTTCGAGCAGCAGTTGCGCGCCCTCTGTGGTCTCCCGCTGGGCCGGCCGAGGCTCCTCTCTCCGGTGGCCATGATCAACCTGCTCGGGGACGTGTGGGCGTCCGGACCGCCGCGCTGGGACGAAGCCCTCCGCCTCCCCGGCGTGCGGCTGCACCTGTACGGGAAGGCGGAGCCGAGGCCGGGCCGGAAGATGGGCCACCTCACCTGCCTGGCCCGGGATGCCGACGAGGCCTTCGCGCTCGCGCACGAGGCCCACGCGGCGCTTCGGCCAGTTCCCGCTTCCATCGTCACCTGAACGAGGATCTCACGATGTCGCTTTTCTCATTGGTGCTCGCCGTCTCGACCGTGGCCGGTCCACCCGTCCCCGCCCCCGCCCCGCAGGCGGCCGACACCGCCTGTCAGGTCCTGCTGCCCAACGATGTCCCGATCGAGGGGCGAAAGAGTCCGCTCGACTCGCTCACATTCGCCATCGACCGCCGGCCGGTGAAGCTCTGCTACGGCCGGCCGGCCTCGCGCGGGCGCACCATGCTGGGTGGTGCGGCCGTCCCGTACGGCAAGCTGTGGCGCACGGGCGCCAATGAGCCGACCATCTTCTTCACGCCGGTGGCCCTGACGGTGGCCGGAATAAAGGTGCCCGCGGGGGCGTACTCCCTCTACACCGTGCCGCGGGCCGGCGAATGGGAGATCATCGTCAACCGGTCCATCAAGCAGTGGGGTGAGGAGAGCGAATACACCCGCGCCGTGCAGGCGCAGGAGGTGGGCCGCGCGAAGGTGAAGAGCGAAACGCCGGCGGCCCCGGTCGAAACCTTCACCATCCGAAGCGAGGCCGCCGGTAGCGGCGCGACGCTCGTCCTCGAATGGGAGAAGACCCGGGTCAGGATTCCCCTGAAGCCCGCCTGACCTGATTCACCCCGCCAAGCTTCGGACGCCCTTCACCAGGCGATCGATCTCCTCGGTGGTCGTGTAGCACGCGCATCCCGCGCGCACGAGGCCGTGCGCCGAGAGCCCGAGCCGCTCGACCACCGTCGTCGCGTAGAAATCCCCGCTCGACACGAACACGCCCTCGCTCGCCAGCGCCGTGGCTACCTCGTCGCTCGTCCTTCCGGCCACGGTGAACGCGATGGTCGGCGTCCGGGGCCGGCCCGGCGGCGGACCATAGCGCGTCACGCCGCCGATCTCACCCAGGCCAGCCCACAACCGTTCGAAGAGCGCCTGCCCGCGCTCGTGGAGCGCCGCCGCGCTCCGGGCGAGCCGGTCGCGGCGCCCGCTGCCGGAGGCCAGCGAGGCCAGGAACTCCACGGCGGCTCCCGCCCCGACGATGCCTTCGTGGTTCAGCGTGCCCGTCTCGAGCCGCTCCGGCGCAGTGTCGGGCGCCGGGGCGAGCTTCGGCGCATCGAGCGCCTCCAGCCGCTCGCGCCGCCCGTACAACACTCCGAGGTGGGGACCGTAGAACTTGTACGGCGAGCAGGCCAGGAAGTCGCAATCGATGGCTCGCACATCGACCAGCGCATGGGGGGCGAAGTGTACGGCATCCACGAAGGTCAAGGCGCCCGCCTCGCGGGCCAGGGCGCAGGCGCGCCGCACGTCGCTGATGGTGCCGAGCGCATTCGAGGCCGCGCCGATCGCGAGCAGGCGGGTCCTGCTCGAGAGGAGGCGCTCGAGCGCCTCCAGGTCGAGCTCGCCGGACGCCGGGTCGACGGGGACGACCCGGATGACGATGCCCCGCTCGCGCTCGAGCGCGCGCCACGGCGCGACGTTGGCATGATGGTCGAGCTCGGTCACGACGATCTCGTCGCCGGCGCTCCAGCCCCGGCCGAGGGCGCGCGCGAGGTGAAAGGTGAGGGTGGTCATGTTGGCGCCGAACACGATCTCGGTCGGCTCGGCCCCCAGGAAATCGGCGAGCGCGCCCCGCGCGTCGGCGATCAGCCGGTCGGTCTCCTCGCTCGTCGGATAGCGCCAGTGCGTGTTCGCGTTGTGGTGCACCAGGTAGTCCACCATCGCGTCGACGACCGACTGCGGTACCTGGGTGCCCCCGGGGCCGTCGAAATACGCGACCTCTCCCCCTCCATGGCGGCGGGCCAGGGCCGGGAAGCGCTCGCGGATCTCGGCGGGCGAGCGGACGTCGGAGAGCGGCGGTGGTGCGGCGCGGGTGGCCATACCTGGAGCCTCGAGAAGTAAGGTGATATAGAATGTCGTAGAATTCGTGCCAACAATCACTTAGAGCGCGTGGTTGAACAAACAATGGACAACTAGACCCGCGCCCAAACAACAACGGGACCACCCAAGGGGCAGTCCCGTCGTCGTGTGATGGAGGCGCAGGGAATCGAACCCTGGTCCGAGCAAGTGTCCAGAACCGCGTCTACGTGCGTAGGCTTGGCTTTCTGCCGTGGCCTCGGGTCGGTGCCGAACCGACCTACCCTTGGTCTAGCTCCTGAAGGATCTCACCATTCGCGTCGGAGCGACGCGCTCGGCCAGCCCAGGTTTACGATTCGACGGGCGGCGCTCCGGGCGGGCTCCACCAGCCGAAGGCGCGTCAAGCGAGCGTTAGCTCAGCTTACGCGGCCAGTGCCAGTTCAGTATTGGCAGTTGAATCATTCCAGATGGTTTTACCAGGATTCTGGACCTGGGCACGCTGCAATTCCTTCAACGAACCCGTCGAAGCCAGTCGCCCCCGGGCGACTTGAATATAGACAGCCCGGCGCTCCTTCGGTAGGCCGCTACTTCCCCGCCCGCTCGACCCGATTCCTGCCGCTGTTCTTGGCCACGTACAGCGCCGCATCCGCCTGCGCGGGAAGCGCACTCAGGGTGCCGCCGGTCTCGGGGCAAGCGGCCACGCCGAACGAGGCCCCGAGCGGCCAGGGCCGACCGTTCCAGTCCCACCGCGTGGTGCCGAGCCGGATGCGGATCCGTTCGGCGATCCTGAGGCCCACCTCCAGCTCGGCCTTGGGGAGCCAGATGGCGAACTCCTCGCCGCCGATGCGGGCGGCGAGGTCGCCGGTGCGGATCTGCCCCTGGATGATCTTCGCGAAGTGCACCAGGGCGGCGTCGCCGGCGGGATGTCCGAGGGTGTCGTTGAGGAGCTTGAAACGGTCGAGATCGGCATAGACGAGGGCGCCGCGCCGTGGCCCGCGCGGCGGCTCCGTCTGTGCGATGAGCTCGTCGAACTTCCGCCGGTTGGCGAGCCCGGTGAGCCGATCGGAGCTGGCGTGGGCGGAGCGCTTGTCGGCCTCGAGCGCTCGGGCCAGCCGCGGGCCTGCACCGGCCAGGGCCTCGGTCAGCTCGGCCAGCACCGCGCCGACCGGTTCGCGCCCGTTGGGCGGCCAGATTGCGACGGCGCCGAACGCCTCGTCCCCGACGAGGATGGGCAGCAGCATCACGGCGCCCTGGCGCTGCCGGCGATCGGCCACGACGCCGCCGAGCGGATCGCCTTCCATCGTGAGCGGCGGCGCGTCGCCCCGGGCCACACGGGCGAGGTCGCTGATTTCCGGGATCACGGTGTCGAGCAGGCGGCGGTCGCCTCGCCCCGAGACGCCCACCACCCGAACCGGCGCCAGCGGCATCAGCCCGCCGGCCTCCGGATGCTCGCCGGCGGCCTCGGTCGCCGCTACGATCACCTGCGCATCGAGCACGCGCTCGAGTTGGTAGGCCAGGCGCAGCCCGACGCTCCCCGTCGACTCCAGCGAGGCATCCTGGCTGTGGGCCTGTGCGAGGGCCACCACCTGCGGCCGACGCCGCGCGCCGTCGAGCAGCCGCCGGAGATCCAGTTCGACCAATCCGATCCGGCCGGCATCGAAGCCTTCGGGGAGGAGCAAGGCCACGGCCGTTCCGGCCGCGGCGTGGAAGACCAGGAGCCCGCCGTCCATCCGCTCCGCCCCGCTGTGGACATGGTCGCGCGCGCGCTCGAGCCTCCGGTCCACCGCGACGATCTGGGCGACCGACAGCCGCTCCGCATCCACGATCCGCTCGGCATGCGGCCCTTCCTCATGCGGATCGAGCTCGGTCACCCACACACCCAGTGCGTCGTACGCGCGGCGGAGCCACTCGAGGCCGGGATCCGGCAGGAGGTGGGGCCCGACTCCCGGCGCCAGCGGCATGGGTCCACGGCGGCGGGCCAGCATCCATCCCGCCGCCAGCCCGCCGAGTGCCGCCAGGAGCGCCGCGAGGACGCTCACTCGCGAAACCAGCCGCCGGTGAAGACGAGCGCCGCCGGAACGCCTGGCCGAGTCATGCGCGGCAGATCCGCGCCGCCGCCGCCGCGGCCCCGAAGCCGTTGTCGATGTTCACCACGCTCACCCCCGCCGCACAGGAATTGAGCATGCCCAGCAGAGCCGCGAGACCGCCGAACGACGCGCCGTAGCCGACGCTCGTCGGCACGGCGATGACGGGCACCGCCACCAGGCCGCCCACCACGCTCGGGAGCGCCCCTTCCATGCCCGCCACGACGATGACCACCCGCGCCCGCTCGAGCATGGTGCCCGCCGCGAGCAGGCGGTGCAGCCCCGCCACGCCGACGTCCACGAGCCGCTCGACACAGACGCCGAAGGCTTCGACAACCGCGGCCGCCTCCTCCGCGACCGGCTGGTCGCTCGTTCCCGCGGAGACGATCAGCACCGGACCGCCGGCCGGCGGCGGTGCATCGGCCCGAGCCAGGAACAGGGTGCGCGCCGTCGCGTTCCACTGCACCAGGGGAAACCGGTCGCCGAGCGCCTGCGCCATCGCCTCGCTGGCCCGGGTTCCGAGGAACGACCCGGTCGCCGCCTCGAGCCGATCGCAGATGGCGACCACCTGCTCGACCGTCTTCCCCTCGCAGAAAACCACCTCGGGCTGCCCTTGGCGGAGCGCGCGATGGTGGTCAATGCGGGCGAACGGAAGATCCTCGTACGGCAAATGGCGCAGGCGCTCGAGCGCCGCGCCCGGCGCGAGTCGGCCGGCGGCGACGTCGGCCAGCAGCGCTTCGAGCTGCTCGGCTCTCACGCCACCGCGGCGACCGGCTCGAGATACTCGAAGAAGATCGCCTCGGCTTCCGCGATCGACTCGATCTGGAACAGCCGCTGCCGCAGCCCGCTCGCCCCGGCCATGCCCTTCGTGTACCAGCCGAGGTGCTTGCGGAACTCGAGTATGGTCTTACGGCTGTCACCCTGGAGTCGAAGCGCGAGCCGCGCATGCTCCAGCGCCACGCGAAATCGCTCGGTCGGCTCCGGCGCCCGGGGCTGGTCGTGCCCGTCGAGGAGCATGCGGCCGTCCCGGAACAGCCACGGATTCCCGAACGCCCCACGCCCCACCATAATGCCCGCGCATCCGGTGTGCAGGCGCATGCGGAGCATGTCGTCCGCGGTGTCCACGTCTCCGTTGCCGATGACCGGGATGTCCAGCGCCTCGACGACGCGGGCGATCTCATCCCAGTTGGCCGTGCCCGAGAACATCTGGGTCCGGGTGCGCGCGTGCAGGGTGAACGCGCGCGCGCCCGCGTCCTGCATGCGGAGCGCGATCCCGACCGGATCGCGCTGCTCGTCGCACCAGCCGCTCCGCGTCTTGACCGTCACCGGGAGGTGAGTGGCGCCGGCCACCGCGCGGATGATTCGGCCGACCAGGTCCAGGTCGCGAAGGCAGCCCGACCCGCCGTTCCGCTGCACCACCTTCTTGACCGGGCAGCCGAAGTTGATGTCGATGAATTCGGGCCGATAGCGCTCGGTGATGAGCGCGGCCGCCTCCGCCATCGCGTTGGGATCGGCGCCGTAGATCTGGATGCCGATCGGGCGCTCCACCTCCTCGAACTCGGCGCCTTCGAGCGTGGTGCGGATCCGACGTCGAATCGCTTCGGACGACAGAAACTCCGACAGCACGACGTCCGCGCCCATCCGCCGGCAGATCTGGCGGAACGGCGCCTCCGACACCCCGGCCATCGGGGCCAGGATGAGGGGGAACGCATGGGTGGAGGGAAAGGGCAACTGCATGGGGAAAAAATACTTGCCGACCGCCTGCCGGGCAATGGAACCGACCCCGCCCAGATCCCGTAGTCCATGGCATGAGCCTTCGTTTCGCTACGCTCGCCCTACTCGCCTCGGCGTCGGTCCACCTGTCGCCTGTCGCGGCCCAGGCGGACCCTGTCCTGGAGTCACGCGCCGCCTATCAGGAGGCTGTGAAGGCCTATCACGCCCACGACGTCCCGGCGTTCGTCCGCTACGCGCGCGAGGCGGAGGGCTTTCGCCCGGACCACGGCGGAGTCATCTACGCACTGGCATCCGCCCAGGCCCTCGCGGGAGATACGGGCGCCGCCCTGCGAGCCCTCCGCCGGTTCGCGGCGCTCGGCTATTCGGCGGACGTCGCCGCCGACTCCGATTTCGTGAGCCTCACCGGATCAGCGGCGTTCGATGGAGTGCGCCGGGCGCTCGCGCGGAACGGCGAAACCCTCGCTCCGGGCCGACCCGCCTTCACCCTGCCCGAGCGCGACCTCCTGGTCGAGGGCATCGCCCATGACCCGGCGACGAAAGCGTTCTTCGTGGGAAGCGTTCGCCACCGCAAGATTCTCCGGGTCGGCCCGGACGGTCGGACGAGCACATTTGTCGCCGCGGGAGGCGGCGGGCTGTGGGCACCGCTCGGCATGCGCGTGGATTCGGCGCGGCGGGTCCTGTGGGTGGCGTCGGCCGCCCTGCCGCAGATGGCCCGTTCCGCGGGGGCCGACAGCCTCAGATCTGGACTGTTCCGCTTCGATCTGGCTACCGGCGAACTCACCGGACGCTACCTCATCCCCGACGACGGCAAGCCCCACGCGTTGGGCGACGTGACGATCACCCGGTCCGGCGACGTCTACACCACCGACAGTCGCGGCCCGGTCATCTACCGGGTGCGTGCCGGGAGCGACTCGCTCGAGCCCTTCGTGGAGTCGCCTTTGCTGCTCTCCGCGCAGGGGCTCGCGCTCGATCGCGCCGAGCGCTCGCTCTATGTGGCCGACTACGCCCGCGGCCTGCTCCGCGTCGATCTGGCGAGTCGCGAGGTCCGCCTCCTTCCCGTCGGGCGGGATGTGCTGGTGCTCGGGATAGACGGGCTCTACATGGTGGGCGACGATCTCGTGGCGATTCAGAACGGCGTGACGCCGCATCGCGTGGTGCGGCTTCGGCTCGGCCCCCGCGGCGACCGCGTGGCCCGTGCCGAGGTGCTCGAGCGTGCGCGGCCCGATTGGGCCGAGCCGACCCTCGGGGTGGTGGTGGGCCACGACTTGTTCTACGTGGGCAACAGCCAGTGGGAGCACTTCCGCGAGGACGGCACCATCGACGCGCCCGATCGGCTCCAGACTCCAATGGTGCTTCGGCTGGCGCTTTGACTCCCCCGTGGGGCGGAATTAGGTTGCCGCCACACCATGCATCTGACCGATTTCTTCACGCCGGACTCGATTTCCGTCGACCTCGGCGGGACCTCGAAGGACGAGATTCTCGCCGAGCTCGTCGGACTGCTGCGCCTCGACGAACGCGCCAGCGACACGCTGCTGCGGATGCTGCAGCGCCGTGAGACGCTCGGCTCGACCGGTGTCGGGCGTGGTGTTGCCATCCCGCACTGCCGCTCGCTGGTGGTGCCGCGCCTGCGTCTGGCCTATGGGCATTGCACGCGGGGGGTGGAGTATCAGGCCATCGACCAGCAGCCGGTGCACGACTTCTTCTTGATCGTGGCGCCGCCGCTGGAGATCTCCAACCTGTATCTCCCCGTGCTCGGGAAGATCGCGCAGTTCGCCAAGGATGCCGACCTCGCGCGCCGCCTGGCGGCATTGCAGTCGGCGGACGACTTTCTCCGCCTGCTGGGAGAGAAAGGGGTGTAGGCGGTGCGCCGGCGGTTCTCCACCCTGTTGCTGCTCGCGATGCCGCTCACGCCGCTCGCCGGCCAGTCTCCGCAGGACCGCCTCGCGCTGGACCGCTTCCAGGACTCGCTCGACGCTGCGCACGATACGACCGTACTTCGATCGCAGTATCGCGACCTCACCCATCGTCGTCCCGCCGACCCTGCCTCGGACCTCCGCGGTGCTCTGACCGCCCTTCGTCTGACCGCGCTGGGCGCCGACCCTTCGGCCAGCGATGCGCGCGGCAGGTTGCAACGGGTCACCAGCCGGCGGCCCGACTGGCCCTACGCCTGGCACGCACTCGCAGTGGCGGAGGTGCGGCGCGCGGAGTGGGAACGCGCCGACCGCCTGGCCCTCGGCAACCGCGTCGGCATCGGAGCACTCGAGCGGGCCATCGAGCATGAGCACCGCGCCCTCGCCGCCGATTCGTCCTTTATTCCCGCCGTGCTCGCCCTCGCGGCCCTGACACTCGACCTACACGACACCGCGTTCGTCCGTTCCGCCCGCGACGCGCTCCGCCGGGCCGATCGTGCACAGGCCGCCGACCACGCCCACACCCAGACCCCTGTGGACCTGTTGCTCGCGCGGGGCCGTCTCGAGCGTGCCGCCGGGGCGACGGACTCCGCGGCGGCGGTCTTCGCGCGCGCCGCCGGGTCGGACGCCGGCCCCCTCGTGTCGCTCGCGGCGCTCGAGCTCGCGCGCACGCGCCTGGCCGCGGGCGCTCCCGGCGGCGACTCGGCGTACTTCGCCGATGCCGCCACGGACGATGAGGTCGTCATCGCAACCTTCCGGGCGGATCTCGCGCCGATCGCGACACCCTCGGAGCTCGCCCGGTTCGATGCCGCCTACGGAGCCGACCGGGCGGCGGAGGTTCGGCGCTTCTGGGGCGACCGCGACCAGGCCGAGCTCCGCCGGGGCGGCGAGCGGCTTCGCGAGCACTACCGGCGACTGCTCTATGCGCGGGCAAGATTCCCGCTGACCGTCTCTCGCCGCTTCTACGGCGCCCGCGACGCCTACCGCTCCGGTAGCGATGAGCTCGACGATCGGGGCATTATCTACGTGCGGCACGGTGAGCCGGCCTCGCGCCTCAAGCCGTTCGTCTTCGGCCTCATGCCCAACGAGACCTGGCGCTACGACCGGGCCGATGGCGACCTGCTGTTCCACTTCAGCGCAGGCTACGACGACGCCGGCGGTGGCGACCTCTACGATTACCGGCTCGTGGAAAGCGTCCTCGACCTGCACGGTGCGGGTGGCGCCTCTGTCGACCAGCTCCTGCTGTCGCGCGAGGCCCTGTCACCCCTCTACGGCCGCATGCTGCACTGGGGGCCCAACGGCGCCGCCCGGGCCCGCGGGCGCGAACGCGGGATCGGTCGCGCCAGCATCGAGTTCGGCACCGCCACGGACAGCTACGAGCTGCAGTACGCGCGGGCGCTCACGGCCCATGCCGATCTCGTCGCGGTCGGCACCCGCGGCGGGCTCCCGCTGGCGCATTTCGTGTTCGGCGTAGGCCCCGCCGGGACGACACCGACGGCCGCTCCAGGGGGCTGGGCCTACCCGGTGCGAGTACGGCTGGTGGCGCTCGATCGCGCCGACCATCCCGTCGCGCGCGCCGACACCACGATCGTATTCGAGCTCGATCGACCGCTCGGGACGGGGCAGTATCTGATCGGGCGCGTCGAGCTCCCGATGCCGCCCGGCACGTGGGCGTGGCGCGCCGCCGTCGAGCAGGGTGCGGAGGCCGGAGCCGTGCTGCCGAGGGACACCGTGCGGGTCGCGGCGGCGGGCCCCGCGTTGTCGCTCAGCGACCTGGTGCTCGGCGTGCGCGAAGCCAGTGCCCGATGGGTGGCCGCGCCCGGAGATACCGTGCGCCTCACCCCCTTCGAGATGTTCCTGGAGGGCCACGAGGTCGAGTTGTACTACGAGGCCGCGGGAGCCGCGGCGGGGGCCGCGTACGCGCACGCGATCGCCGTGTATCGAGTGCGAGGCGCGCCCGGCCGCGTGGACGAGCGCCCCGTGGTGGCCCTGGCATTCGAGGAGCGGGCCTTCGGAGATGTCATCCGTTCCCACCGCACGTTGCAGCTGCGCCGGCTCAAGCCGGGACGCTATGTGGTCGAGGTGAGGGTGACGGGGGCCGATGGCCGCGTGGAGTCGCGCCGCCGGGGCTTTCGACTAATCCGGGCGCCGAGCTGAGCCCGGCGGCGGCCGCCTCAGCCGCCGAACGACACGGCGTCGGCCGTCGACTGCTCGAGCAGGCTGAGATGTGATTCGAGCTCGGCATCCATCAGCTTGCGGAGTTCGACCATTCGCAGCGCGTAGGCGCGGAGCGCCCGGTCGGTGTCGGAGACGGGCGTCCAGCTCGGCACCGGCATCGGCCGCCCGTTTTCGTCGAGCGCGACGAACACGATGACGCAGTGGCCCGTCCGCTTGAGCGCCGCTTCCTTCGGATCCCGCGCGTAGATGTCGATGGCGATGTGCAGGCTCGTCCGCCCCGTGTGGATCACCAGCGCCCGCAGCTCCACGATCTCGCCGACCCGGATGGGCCGGATGAAATGGAGGCCGCCGACGTAGAGCGTTACGCAGTATTCGCCCGTCCACCCCGCGGCGCAGGTGTAGCCGGCCTGGTCGATCCACTTCATCACGGCCCCGCCATGCACCTTGCCACCGAAATTGACGTGGGCGGGCTCGGTCAGGAATCGGAGGGTCACGGCGCGGGGTCGGCTCATTCCCACTCGATGGTGGCGGGTGGCTTGGAGCTCACGTCGTAGACGACGCGGTTGACCCCATCCACCTCGTTGGCGATACGGTTCGAGATCCGGGCCAGCGTCTCGGGCGGAAATGGATACCAGTCCGCGGTCATCCCGTCGCGGCTGGTGACCGCCCGGAGCGCGATGACCTGATCGTAGCTGCGAAAATCTCCCTGCACGCCGACCGAGCGGATCGGCAGCAGCACGGTGAAGGCCTGCCAGATGTCGTCGTACAGCGCGGCGGCACGGATTTCCTCGATGTAGATGTGGTCTGCACGACGGAGGATCTCCAGCGACTCGGCCGTGACGTCGCCGAGGATGCGGATGGCCAGACCTGGACCGGGGAACGGGTGGCGGCCGACCATTTCCTCCGGCAGTCCCAGCTCCCGGCCCACTTGCCGCACCTCGTCCTTGAACAGCTCGCGAAGCGGCTCCAGAAGGGCGAACGGCAGCCGCTCGGGCAGCCCGCCCACGTTGTGGTGTGTCTTGATCGTCGCCGACGGCCCTCCCTGGGGTGACAGGGACTCGATCACGTCCGGGTACAGCGTCCCCTGCACCAGGAACCCGACGTCCGACCCGACCGTCCGTGCCTCCGCCTCGAATACATCGATGAAGGTGTGACCGATCCGGCGGCGCTTTTCCTCCGGGTCGGTCACGCCGGCCAGCCGCTCGAGAAACTGCGCGCGGGCGTCCACGACCCGGAGATCGATGCCGAGGTGGCGCCGGAAGGTGGCCTCGACCTGGTCGCGCTCGTGGAGCCGCAGGAGCCCGTGGTCGACGAAGATGCAGGTGAGCCGGTCGCCCACGGCCCGGTGCACCAGCACCGCCGCGACGGACGAGTCCACCCCGCCGGAGAGTCCGCAGATCACCCGCTTGTCGGGCCCCACCAGCTCGCGGACCCGCGCGATCTCGGTTTCGACGAAGTGGCCCGGCGTCCAGTCCGGCGTCACGCCGCACACCTCGAACAGGAAGTTGTCGAGGATCTCACCCCCGCGCGGGGTGTGCGCCACCTCGGGATGAAACTGCACGCCGAAGAGCGGCCGCGTGGCGTGCTCGAAGGCAGCCACCGGACTGTTGTCGCTCCTCGCCGTGACGTGGTAACCCGGCGGCGCCACATCCACGTGATCGCCGTGGCTCATCCACACGGGCGTCTCCTCTCCCCGTCCGAAACCCCGGAAGAGACGTCCACCCTCGACGGTGACGCTCGCCCGGCCGTACTCTCGCCGGGAGGCGCGCGTGACGTTGCCGCCGGAAAGATGGGCGAGGAGCTGCATCCCGTAGCACAGGCCCAGCACCGGCGTGCCCAGCTCCAGCAGTGCCGCGTCCGCCGTGGGCACGCTCTCGCCGTAGACGGAGTTCGGGCCGCCCGACAGAATGATTCCCTTCGGCTGCCAGTCCCGGATCCAGTCCACCGTCCGCGACGGCGGGTGGATCTCGCAGTAGACGTGCGCCTCCCGCACCCGCCGCGCGATTAACTGCGTGTACTGCGAACCGAAATCGATGATTAGAATGCCGTCGTGGTGCCGGGGCACGGGTCGTGTCGCTCCTTGGGATGCTCGGGACCCCGTCGCGTCGCTCACGGTGAGACCCGCTCGGTGGCGTAGAGATCTTCGACGCGCTCCCGGGGCCGGGCCACCCACCACTGCCCTCCATCCACCATCACCTCGGCCGCGCGCGGCCTGGTGTTGTAGTTGGACGCCATCGCAAAACCGTACGCGCCGGCGCCGAGCACGGCCAGTCGCTCGCCGGCACGCACGTCCGGCAGCATCCGGTCCAGGGCCAGGAAATCTCCCGTCTCGCACACCGGCCCCACGACGTCGGCGCGCATCGAAGGCCGTTCGCGGGCCTCGACCTCGACGATCTCATGGTACGCCTGGTAGTGGCTCGGCCGCACGAGATCGTTCATCCCAGCATCCACGACGACGAAGTCCTTGCCGCCGGAATGTTTGCGGTAGAGCACCTCGGTCACGAGCACGCCAGCGCTACCGACGAGGAACCGCCCCGGCTCGAGATAGACGGTGTACCCGGCCGGCGCCAGCAACGGCACCACCGCTTCGGCGAACCGGTCGGGATCCATGGCCGGCTCGTCGGCGTATCGAATGCCGAGTCCGCCGCCGATGTCCATCACCCGAACCGGGGGCACGCCAACCGAGCGCAGGTGCTCGGCAAGATCCAGCAGCCGTCCGATGCCCTGGCGAAACGGCTCCGTGTCCGAGAGCTGGCTGCCCAGGTGCATGGCCAGGGTGGTGAGCCGGAGCCTCGGATGACCGGCGATGAACTCGGCCGCGGCGGGCACCTGATCGATCGGAATGCCGAACTTGATGCCGCTCTTGCCCGTCGAGATGTAGGGATGGGTTTCGGTGGTCACATCGGGGTTGACCCGGATGCCGACCGCGACATCGGCACGCTCCTCGTCCGCGACCGCCGCCAGGCGACGCAGCTCCTCGAGCGACTCCACGTTGAGATGGCCCACTCCCGCGCGCACCGCCTGGCGTAGCTCCGCCCGCGCCTTCCCGACTCCGCTGAACACGATCCGGTCGGGCGAGAAGCCGGCCGCCAGGGCCCGTGACATCTCACCGGCCGACACGATGTCCGCGCCGGCGCCCAGGTCGCACAGGACGCGGAGCACGGCCAGCGTACTGTTGGCCTTGACGGCGTAGCAGATCCGGTGCGGCACGCCGGCCAGCGCGCGATCGAGCGACCGGTAGCGCTCGCGGATGGCCTCCGCGTTGTAGACGTACACCGGCGTCCCGACCTCGGCGGCGATCGCCGCAAGGGGCACCCCGCCCAGATGAAGCGCGTCCCCGTGGCGCGAAAGACCCGCCTCGGCGAACCGCGTGTCGGTCAGTACGCCCGTGCCCACACGGCCTCGGCGACGCTCGGGCGTCCGCACCACATGCAGACCGTGGGGGGCTCGGGCGACCGAAACTCCTCGTCGGGAAGCACCCGGATCGTCGCCTTGCTTTGGTCCTTGATGCGGGTCTCGCATTCCCCCTCGCCACAGAACCCCGCGTAGACGAACCCGCCAGTGGCCTCCAAGTGAGCCAGGAACTGCTCCTTGGTGGCGCCCCGGATGCTGGCCGCCTCGCGGCGGGCGCGAGCGGTGTCGAGCATGCCGCTCTGCATGCGCTCCATCTCTTCGTGCAGCCGGGCCGGGAGGCCGGCCATCGGGACCGTCTCCTTCTTGCCACCGGTCCGCCGAGCGAGGACGACGGCCTCGGCCGCGACATCCCGGGGCCCGATCTCCAGGCGGAGCGGGACGCCGCGGCCTTCCCACTCGTAGTATTTGGCCCCGGGCTTCATGCCCTCCCTGGCGTCGAGATGGACGCGGACGCCCGCCACCTGAAGCTCGCGCTTGAGGCGGTCCGCCGCGTCGAGGACGGTGGCGCGCTCCTCGTCGGTGCGGTAGATCGGGACGATCACGACCTGGTACTGCGCCAGCCGCGGGGGGCAGATGAGCCCTGCGTCGTCACCGTGGGTCATGATGAGCGCGCCCACCAGGCGGGTGGAGACGCCCCAGGAGGTGTTCCACACATGCTCGAGACCGCCGGCGGCGGTCTGGAACGTCACCTCGAAGGCTCGGGCAAAGTTCTGGCCGAGGTTGTGGCTGGTGCCGGCCTGCAGCGCCTTGTTGTCCTGCATCAGCGCCTCGCAGCTGTAGGTGCGGACGGCGCCCGCGAACCGTTCGCTGTCGGTCTTCCGTCCGGTCACCACCGGCATGGCCATCCACTCTTCCATGAAGGTGCGGTACACGCCCAGCATCCGCCGCGCCTCCTCCTCCGCCTCGGCCTCGGTGGCGTGGGCGGTGTGGCCCTCCTGCCAGAGGAACTCGGTGGTCCGGAGAAACAGCCTGGTCCGCATCTCCCAGCGTACCACGTTGGCCCACTGATTGATCAGCAGCGGAAGGTCGCGATAGCTCTGGATCCACTTCGCGTACATGGCGTAGATGATCGTCTCCGACGTCGGCCGGACGACCAGCGGCTCCTCCAGCTCCTTGCCGCCGCCGTGGGTCACCACCGCCGTTTCCGGGGCGAACCCTTCGACGTGTTCGGCCTCCCGGGCCAGGAAGCTCTGCGGGATGAAGAGCGGGAAATAGGCGTTCTGGTGCCCGGTGTCCTTGAACATCTGGTCGAGCGCCCGCTGCATCTGTTCCCAGATGGCGTAGCCATTCGGCCGGATGACCATGCAGCCGCGCACCGGGCTGTAGTCCGCCAGTTGCGCGCGGGCGATCAGCTCGTTGTACCATGCACTGAAGTCCGCGGCGCGGGTTGTCAGCGCCTTCGTGTCCGCCATTGCCGCTCCTCTACCGGATTGCCGGGCCGCGCGACGTTCCCGTCATGGCGACTCCTGCGCCATCGTCGCCAGCCGCTCCACCACCGTCGAGCGCGCGACCGCGACCTGCGTCTTCGCGCGCAGGTCCTTCACCATCACTTCGTCCCGCGCCCGATCGTCGGGCCCGATCACGACGGCCAGCCGGGCGTTGCGCGCGTCGGCCAGCTTGAGCTGCTTGCCCACCGCCTGCGCGCCGAGCGCGTACTCGGCGCGCAGCCCGGCGTCCCGCGCCTCGTGCGCGAGCGCCAGCACGAACGGCAGGTCCGCCTCGGTGACCGCGGCCAGGAAGACATCGATGCTCGAGCGGTCCGCCGGCGCGAGGCCACGTTCGCGCAGCAGCTCCGCCAGCACCACGTCGCCCATGCCGAACCCGAGCGCGGGAAGATCCACCCCGCCGAGCGCCTCGAGCAGGCCGTCGTAGCGCCCGCCGCCGCAGATGGCGCGCAGCGTCCGGCCCGCGTCGAACAGCTCGAACACGGTGTCGGTGTAGTACGCCAGCCCCCGGACGATGGTGAGGTCCACCTCGATGAACTCCGCCAGTCCCATGGCGCCCAGCGCCTCGACCACGCGCCGAAGGGTGGCGCCCGCTTCCGGGCCGCCGGGTGCCGTGGCCAGCGCCGCCTCGACCGCCGCCAGACCCCTGAGCGTGGCGATCGCGAACACCCGCTCGATCGCGTCGGGCGCCACGCCGGCCGCCTCGAGCTGCTCGGCCAGCGCCGCGCGCTCGTACCGCTCGACTTTGTCGATCGCCTGGTACGCGGCCGGCAGCTGCGGCTCGGTCACGCCCGCGCCCGCGAGGAGTGCCCGCAGCACCCGGCGGTCCGAGAGCCGCACCCGTACGTCGGCCGCCCCCAGCCCGAACGCGCGCATGACGTCCACCGCGAGCGCGATGATCTCGGCGTCGCCGAGAGGGCCCGGCTCGCCGATCAGGTCGCAGTTGAGCTGGAAGTGCTCTCGAAGCCGCCCCCGTTGCTGCCGTTCGTAGCGAAACAGCTGCGGGATGGCGAACCAGCGGATCGGCTTCTTGAGCCCGTTGGCGCGGGCAGCCACCATGCGGGCGACGGTGGGCGTCATCTCCGGGCGCATCGCGACGGCGCGCCCGCCCTTGTCCTCGAAGTTGTAGAGCTGGCCGACGATCTCGTCGCCGCTCTTGGCCGTGTAAAGATCCAGGGGTTCCAGCGGCGGCCCGTCGTACTCCTCGAACCCATACCGTGTCGCCACGGTCCGCCAGGTCCGGAAGATGTGGGTGCGCAGCGCGAGATCGGCGGGGTAAAACTCCCGAAAGCCCGGCAGGGCCTTGGTTTGCATGCGGGAGAACATAGCCGGTCCGGGAACCCTACACCACCTCCATGCCGAGCACCGTCATGACGTCGCCGACGGTGTGGAATGAGCCCGTCACCAGCACCGTGCCCGCCCCCCGCTGCACGGTCTCCAGCGCCTCGACGAAGTCGGGCACCAGGGTCCAGGCGGCGCGCGCGGGCGGCCGTCCGCGATCCCTGAGCCAGCGGCGGAGCCACACCGCATTCCAGCCCCGGCTGGCGGCGGTCGGCGCCACGGTGAGAATCCCCCGGTCGATGATGCGGTCCAGCTGCACCAGCATCTCGGGCCACTCCTTGTCGCCCAGGATGGAGACGAGCGCGTGCATCGGACGCGGGGGCCGCAGCACCTCGATAGCCTCGAGCAGCGCGCGAATGCCATCCGGGTTGTGGGCGACGTCGAACAGCCACTTGCCCCGCCGGTCGAGCCGGCCCGGAAGGCGCGCGCACGAGAAGCCCGCCTCGACGGCCTCGAGCGGAGGCCGGAACGGCGCCGGCAGCGCCATCAGCACGCCGTACGCCACCGCGGCGTTCCGGCGCTGGTGGGGTCCGGCCAGGCTGAGCGGGCCCTCCCACTCGTACTCGGGGGGGAGAACGCGGAGGTCGAGACGGCCGTCGCGCTGGACTTGCGTCACGGCCTTCCGGGCCTCCCGGCGGAGGACGTTGACGAGCGTCGCGTCCCGCTCGCCGATCACGAACGGCACCCCCGGCTTCGCGATCCCCGCCTTCTCGGCGGCGATGAGCTCGAGGGTGTCGCCCAGGTACTTCATGTGATCGCGCTCGATCTTGGTCACGGCGCTCACGAGCGGCCGGAGCACGTTGGTACTGTCGAGTCGGCCGCCGAGGCCCACCTCCGCCACCACCATCTCCGCCCCGCGCGCGGCGAAGTCGGCAAAGGCGATCGCGGTGCTCGCCTCGAAGAAGGTCGCCTTGCGGGCCAGGATGAGCGGTTGCAGGCGCCCGGTCCACATCGCCATGGCCTGTTCGCTGATGGGGACGCCGTCCACCCGGATGCGCTCCCGGAACGAGGCGAGGTGGGGCGACGTGTAGAGCCCCACCCGCCACCCGGCCGCCGTCAGCGCCGAGGCCACGAGGGTCGCGACGCTGCCCTTCCCGTTGGTTCCCCCGATGTGGATCGACGGCATCACCTCGTGCGGATCGCCCAGCTCCCCGAGCAGCGCGCGCGTGGTGGCGAGTCCGAACTTGATGGTCGTGGTCCGGGGAAACAGGAACTGCAGCGCTTCGTCGTAGGTCAGCGGCATCGGCTCTCGTTGCGTAAGACCCGCCAGGAACGACCTGCCGTGCGCGATGCGCTGCCGGCCCCGCTCCAACAACGACGCCCCACCCGGTAAGCCGTGGTGGGGCGTGCGCGAGCGCGGCACTCCCGCGTCAGCTCAGCTCGGCGTGCTCGGCGAGGGGTCGCTGTCCCTGCATGTGGCGAAGCAGGCGCGCCGTGGTATCGCGCAGGGACGCCCGGGGGACCACGTCGTCGATCTGCCCGTGCTCGAGCAGGAACTCCGCCGTCTGGAACCCGTCCGGCAGATCCTGTCCGATCGTCTGCTTGATAACCCGCTGCCCCGCGAACCCGATCAGCGCGCCCGGCTCGGCCAGAATCACGTCACCCTGCATGGCGAAGGACGCGGACACGCCGCCGGTGGTTGGGTCCGTGAGGATGGAGACGAACGGGATGCAGTCGCGGTTGAGCTGCGCGATGGCGGCCGAGGTCTTGGCCATCTGCATGAGGGACAGCACGCCCTCCTGCATCCGGGCGCCGCCCGAGGCGGAGACCAGCACCAGCGGGATCTTCTTCTCGTGGGAGCGGCGCGCCAGCCGGGCGATCTTTTCGCCCACGACGCTGCCCATCGATCCGCCCATGAAGGCGAAGTTCATCACGCCGAGACTGAACGGGAACCCGTCGAGCCGCGCGCTGCCGGCGAAGATGGCATCGCCATCGCCACCCTTCTTCCGGGCGGAGACGAGCCGGTCGGCGTAGTGCTCGAACTCGAGGGGATCGACAGACCGCAGATTCCCCCACAGCTCGCGCCACGTCCCCGCGTCGGTCAGCAGCTCGATGTAGTCCTCGGCGAGGATCCGCCGATGGCGGCCGCACTCCGGGCACACGTTGAGCGCCTTCTCGAACTTCTCGCGGATGTCGATGTGGCCACAGCCGTCGCACTTCTCCCAGGCATCGGGCGGAATCTCGAGCCGTTCGCGCTGCGATGCGCGCGGCTTGCGTTCCTTCTTAAACCATGCCATCACGGCCATAGATGTAGGTGTCGCTTGGGTGAAGGAGGCAAGAGGTCCCCGGCAATCCCTGCAATTTCGGGGGTCGCCGGGTCAAAAGCCAGACCCCGACTTGTAAGTCGTTGTTATATATCTGGATAGCCTGACTGACGAGAGTCCCAGGCCACCCGGAACGCCAGGCCGAGGCAGAGCGAGCAGATGATGAAGAACGAGCCGCCGTAGGAGAAAAAGGGAAGCGGAATTCCGGTGATCGGCATGAGGTTGACCGTCATCCCGACGTTCTCGAACACGTGCGTGAACAGCAGCCCCAGGATCCCGAACGTCACCAGGCTGCTGAAGCTGTCGCTCGCGCGGCGGGCGATCCGAAGCAGCGCCAGGAACAGCGCGAGGAACAGCCCCAGCGCCACCATCACCCCCACGAACCCGAGCTCCTCCCCGACCACGGGAAACACGAAGTCGGTGTGTTGCTCGGGCAGGAACGCCAGGCGCTTCTGCGGGCCCTGGGTGTAGCCGGTGCCGAACCAGCCGCCCGAGCCGATGGCGACGCGCGACTGGATGGCATGATAACCGGCCGCGCGGGGATCGACCTCGGGATTGAGGAAGGTGAGCAGGCGGTTCTGCTGGTAGGGCGCGAGCCGCTGCCACAGCGGCAGGGCGATCGTCCCCATGGCCACGTTGATGCACCAGACCGCGACCGAGTCGTAGATGTACGGCCGCCAGTAAACCAGGAGCGCGGTGAACGCCACCATCCACGCCCCCCACGTCCAGTTGTTGAAGGCCAGCAGCAGACTCAGGACCGGCGACGCGATCATGAAGAGGAGCCGCGGCCGCACCCCGGCCCAGAATAGCATCGCGAAGGCGATCCCGATGAACACGATGGCGCTTCCCAAGTCCGGCTGCTTGAGCACCAGCAGGAACGGCACGCCGACGATGAGGGCGGGCATCAACAGATCCCGGAGGGAGCGCGGCGGCTCCCGGCGGCCGGACAGGTATCGGGCCAGCATCAAGACCGTGGCCACCTTGGCCAGCTCGGACGGCTGGCCGATCTGGTGACCCGCGATCGTCAGCCAGCTGTGGCTGCTCTGCGCCGTGCCGGCCCCGGTCCCGATCACCAGGACGATGCCGAGCAGCGCGAGGCTGAATGCGTACAGCGCGGGGGCAAGCCATTCGAGCAGCCGAAGGGAGACGTGGAAGACGATCCACCCCACGATGATGCCGATGCCGAACCACAGGGACTGCCGGTACCACACCCCCGCCGCGCGCGTCGGCACGTCGGTCTGACCGGCCGAGTAGAGCGTCATGAGGCCGAAGGCCATCAGGCCGATGCTGATCAGCAGCAGCCGCCGGTCGAGCGACGGGCTTCTCACCGCCGCTGCCCCGCGCGACGCACGCTGTCGGCCCGATCGCGCACGGCGGCCGAATCCGGGTCCAGCTCCAGCGGGCGCGGGGCCGTGTCCTGCGGGCTCAGGGCCTCGTCGAGCAGCACCTTGACCTTGACGGCGCCGGTGGTGTCCGGGCCCAGGATGTAGCGGCGGAGCGTACGCACCACGTAGGGCGCCACGGTGGTCCCGTGCTCTCCGAACTCCATGATGCCGCCGACCACGAGCTCGGGCTTTTCGGCCGGCGCGAAGCCGATGAACCAGCCGTGGTCCTTGCCGTGCGGATTCTGCGCGGTGCCGGTCTTCCCCGCCACGGCCAGATCGGAGCGACGGTTGGCGGACGCGGTGCCGCGCTCCACCACGGCGATGAGCGCGCGACGGAGCGCGTCGAGCTGCTCGGGCGTCAGCCCCAGCGAGCGGGGCTTGGTGTCGTTCTGCCGCACGATGAAGGGCGCGGCGGCGTTCCCGTCGCCGCTCAACCCCTCGTAGAAGCGCATCATGTTGATCAGCGTCTGGGTGTTTTCACCCTGCCCGATCGAGAAGTTGAGCGTCGTGGCCGGGGGGCTCCAGTTGCGCGGGCCGTACAGCCGGTCGAAATACGCCGTCGTGGCCGGGTAGATCGGGGTGACCTCGTTCTCGAGGTCGATCCCGCTCTTGTCCCGGAACCCCATGAGCACCCCGTCCTGGATGATGGCGTTGAGCCCGAGGCGAAGACCGAGTTGATAAAAGTAGACGTCGCAGCTCCCGGCAATGGCGCCCATCAGATCGACCGACCCGTGCCCCTCCTTCTTCCAGCACCGGAACACCCGGTTCCCGAGCCGGAGCCCGCCGCGACACGGAGTGGGCATGTGGGTGTCGAGGCCGATGAGCCCGCGCTTGAGCCCCATCGCCGAGAGCGCCAGCTTGAACGGCGAGGCCGGGGGGTAGCGGGTCTGGATGGCACGATTGAGGAGCGGCTTCGCCGGGTCGTTGTTGAGGGCGCGCCAGAGGCTGCTCGAGATCCCGCCGACGAACGCGTTGGGGTCGTAGGAGGGCGCCGAGTAGAGGGCACGAACCTCGCCCTTGGGTGTCATCGCCACCATCGCGCCCCTCATGCCGGCCGGCCACAGGCTGTCGATGAAACGCTGCAGGTCGAGGTCGATGGTGGTGTGGATCGGCTTTCCCGGCGTGGGCGGGAGCGAGGCGGTGCTGGCCTCCTCCCGCACCAGCCGGCCGCGCGCATTCACCTCGATGTAGCGAACGCCCTCGGCGCCCCGGAGCGTGTCGTCGTATTCGCGCTCGAGGCCGGCCTTCCCGACGATCGTGCCGAAGGCCGCGCCCGGATACCGGTTATTCGTCAGGTCCGACTCGGTCACCTCGGAGACGTAGCCCACCAAGTGCGCCACCGCCTTGCCTGCCGGATAGAGGCGCTTGGGCTCCGACTGGATGACGAGGCCGGGGAGCGCCGCCCGGTGCTCCTCCAGCCTGGCGATCGTCTCGAAGCTGGCGTCGCCGAACACCACGACCGGCTGATAGCGGGCCGCCGCGAACCGCCGGAGGACCTCCGTCGTCTCGGCGGTGTCGAGCGGCACGAAGCGGCGCATCTGCGCGAGCACCGCCAGGAGCGAGTCCCGGTTCGACGCGAGCAGCTTGACCGAATAGCCAGGCACGTTCTCGGCGATGATGCGTCCGCGCCGGTCGAGGATGGCTCCGCGCGGCGGGGTGAGCGCGATCGGCCGGAGGCGATTGGTCTCCGCCTTGAGCTGGAACTTGTCGTGCTGGAGGATCTGGGTCCGGAAGAAGGCGCCGGCGAGCACGACGAACGCGCCGATCAGCACCCAATGGGCGATCGCGGCCCGCTCGCGCGCGCGATAGGAGTCGAAGCCGTTCATGCGCGTCCTGTCACGCGTCCAGCCGGATCGAGAACCACTCGCGGAACGCCACCAGCACGAGCAGCGCGAAGAGGGCCGAGGTGATTGCCTGCAGGGGGCTGTAGACGGCCAGCTCGGTGAACATCGATCGGTCGCCGCTGCCGCTGGCGGCGAGCACGATGAAATCCCTCACCCACAGGCCGGCGGCCACGAAGGCGGCGTTCACCAGCATGTTGTCGGCGAAGAACACCGCCCGCGCCCAGGAGGCGCCGAAGCCCACGACGGTGTGCGCGAGCGCGGCCGCGCCGAACCGCGCCGGCGTGAAGGAGTCGGCGATCAGGCCGACGACGAATCCCGCCAGCGCGCCGGCGCCCGCGCTGCTCCGCATCGCGAACAGCATCAGGGCGACGAACAGGAAATCTGGGCTCGAGCGCGTACTCCAGAGTCGCGGACGCACGTAGAAGTGGAGGACCACGAGGGCCAGGAGCACCACGACCATCTGGAGCCGGTTGGCGCGCGCCGGAATCATCGGGTCGAGTCGCGGAGGGTGGCCGGACGGCGAGCCGCCGAGTCCGGCCGGACGGCGGGTCGGCGGACCGCGGAGTCGGGCGGCGCGACCCGCCGCGGCCTCGGCACGGTGGTATCCCGCCGGGCCGCCAGCGAATCGGCGCGCCGCGCCCGGACCTCGCGGGCGGCCTGCGCCACGGAGTCGGCCACGCGGAGCCGCTCGAGCGAGTCGAGCCGCTGGGCGCGCAGGGCGGAGTCGCTGGGGTACGCCCGGGTGAGGTCGCGTGTCGGCGCGACGATCACCAGCACGTGTGCCACCGCGCCGGGATTGGCCGCGGGCAGCAGGCGGTAGACGCGCTCCCACCCGGCCTGCTCCCGCGCCACGCCGGTCACCGTGCCCACCGGAATGCCTTTCGGATACACACCGCCGAGGCCGGACGACAGTACCTGGGTCCCGGCAGGCACCGAGTCCCGGAATGGGACGCCCCGGAACTCGAGGCCGCCCTCGCCACCACTCGACAGGAGCGACGGGGCGACGACGCCGGAAGCATTGCCGGTCACGGTGAACGCGCTCACGCGAAACTCCGGATGGGCCCAGGTCATCACGATGCTGGTGTGGTCGGCCACGTTGAGCACCACGCCGAGCAGCCCCTCGGGCGCGACGACCGCATCGAAGACGCTGACCCCGTCACGCGCGCCGGCGCTCAGGAGCAGCGTGCGACCGTCGGTCGCCTGCGCCTGGTGGAGCACTTCGGCGGAGACATAGGGGCTCGTGAGGCGGCGGCTCAGGGCGAGCAGCTGGCGGAGCCGCTCGTTCTCGGCGAGCAGCGATGGCAGCCCCTGGGCGAGATAGGAGGCGGAGTCGCGCTCGGCGGTGATGGCCCGGAAGCGCGCCAGGCTGGTCTTCCCTTCCTCGGCCCGCGCCTGGAGCCAGACCAGGGGGGCGAACACGGTCTCCCGCAGCGAAGCGGCGATACTCATTCCCAGCGGACTCGGCGAGAACAGCCCGACCAGCGAGAGGACGAGGCAGGTGAGGAACATCACGGTGTCCCGGCGCGTGTACGACCGTTCCGACGCGCTGGTCATGCTCAGACGGAGAGGACGCTGCGGTATTTCTCGTAGTCGTCGAGAATGCGCCCGGTCCCGCGGACCACGCAGGTCAGCGGGTCCTCGTCGACGTGGATGGGAAGCCCGGTTTCCTGGGCGAGGAGAATGTCGAGCCCGCGAATCAGCGCGCCGCCGCCGGTCATGACGATGCCGCGGTCCACGATGTCGCTCGCCAGCTCGGGCGGCGTAATCTCGAGGGCGCGGCGCACGGCATCCACGATCTGCTGGATGGGCTCCTGCACCGCTTCGCGGATCTCGGTCGAATGGACGCGGACCGTCTTGGGGATCCCGGAGACGAGGTCGCGACCCTTGACCTCCATCTCGCGCTCGTCGCCCGTGGGCGCGGCGGAGCCGATCTTGATCTTGATGGTCTCGGCGGTCGGCTCGCCGACGAGCAGGTTGTAGTTCTTGCGCATGAACTGGACGATGGCCTGGTCGAGCTCGTCGCCGCCGGTGCGGATGGAGGTATCGGAGACGATGCCGGACAGGGCGATCACCGCGATCTCGGTCGTGCCCCCGCCGATGTCGATGACCATGTTGCCGGTCGGCGTCTCGACCGGCAGGCCGACGCCGATGGCGGCCGCCATCGGCTCGGCGACCATGAGCACCTGCTTGGCGCCCGCGGTCTCGGCCGAGTCGCGGACCGCGCGACGCTCCACCTCGGTGATGCCCGAGGGCACGCACACGATGACCTTCGGCTTCACCCGGAAGACGTGTTTGTCGATGATGGTCTTCAGGAAGTACCGCAGCATCTTCTCGGTGACGTCGAAATCGGCGATGACGCCGTCCTTGAGCGGCCGCACGGCGAGGATGCCGTCGGGTGTCCGGCCCAGCATGCGCTTGGCCTCGAGCCCGATCCCCTTGATTTTCCCCGTCGCCTTCTCGATCGCGACCACGGAGGGCTCGTTGAGGACGATGCCCTCGCCCTTGACATAGACGAGCGTGTTGGCCGTGCCTAGATCGACCGCGATTTCGTTCGCGGGGAGCCAGGACGCCACATTCCACGACGGGAGCTTCATCAGGTGGCCGGCAGGCGCATGGGTGAACAACCTAAATGGGCACTGGTGGATCGGGAAGCGGCTTCCGCCGGGCGCGCGGACAGGCGCGCCGATTCCCGGCTGTGCGAACTGTGCTATCGCCCGGTGCTTCCGAACCCGCCCGCGCCGCGCTCCGTGCCGGGCAGCGTCTCCACGGGCCGGAAACTCACGCGCTCGACCCGCGCGACGACCAGCTGCCCGATCCGCATCCCGCGCGTCACCTCGAACGGCTCGGCGCCCAGGTTGATGAGCGTGATCATGAGCTCGCCCCGGTAGTCGCTGTCGATCGTGGCCGGGGTGTTCGGCAACGTCACGCCGTGCCGGAGCGCCAAGCCCGACCGCGGGCGAATCTGGCACTCGAACCCCTCGGGCACCGCGATCGCGAAGCCGGTCCGGAACAGCTTCCGCTCGAGCGGGGCCAGCCGGCCCGCGTCCGCGCTCGCGATGTCGTAGCCCGCCGCCCCGGGGGTGGCCAGGCTTGG
>JBBQDU010000014.1:0-26592 GCA_038320055.1 Gemmatimonadales bacterium
AACGCATCCACCGGAGCAATCTGGTGGGCATGGGCGTGCTGCCTCTGGCGTACCCGCCGGGCACCGACCGGAAGTCGCTCGGCCTCACCGGCGCGGAGACGATCAGCCTCAGCGGTATCGCGTCGGGGCCGGAGCCGGGCGGCACGGTGACCGTGACGGCGCGGGACGACGACGGAAAGGAGACGGTCTTCTCGGCCGTCGTCAGGCTCAACTCGGCGGTGGAGCTGGACTACTACCGGCACGGAGGCATCCTGCAGCGGGTGCTGCGACAGTTCCTGCGTGAGGATCAGTAAGCGGCGGCCGGCGAGCGTGCGGCAAATGAAACGCCCCCCGACCTTGGTTCGGGGGGCGTTTCGATCGTCGGGGCTCCGACGCGCTAGGCGACGAGATCCCGCAACCGGTCGCCGGTTTCGCCCTCACGCAGGCGGAGGAGCGCCCGGTCCCGCAACTGGCGGATCCGCTCACGGGTGACACCCATCATCCGACCGATCTCCTCGAGCGTGCGGCTGTTGCCGTCGTCGAGACCGAAATAGAGGCGGAGCACCTTGGCATCCCGCGGCGGCAACGCGGCCAGCGCGGTCTCGATGTCGTTGGTCTGGCTGTTGGCCATCGTGCTCATGTCGGTGCTTTCCTGCTCGCCGCTCGTAAAGCGCTCGATCCGCTCGTTGCCCTCGCCATCGCGGGTCGGGTGGTCGAGGCGGACCGCCTCCGTGTTGAGCGCGCTGAGCGAGCGCACGGCCTCGACGGTCAGGCCGGTGGCGCGGGCGAGCTCCTCGGTGGTCGGCATGCGGCCGAGCTTGTCCTTCAACAGCGTCGTGGTCCGGCCCAGACGGCTCAGATCCGCCGTGCGGTTGAGCGGCACCCGGACGGGACGGCCGTGGCGCGCGATGGCCGCCTGCACCGCCTGACGAATCCACCAGACGGCGTACGAGATGAACTTGACGCCGCGGTCCGGATCGAACTTCCGGGCGGCGGTCATCAGTCCGAGATTGCCCTCGCCGATCAGGTCGACGAGCGGCACTCCACGATTCTGGAACTTCTTGGCCACCGAGACCACGAACCGGACGTTATGGCGGGCCAGCCGCTCTTGAGCGGTCACGTTGCCCTTGAACGCTTTCCGGGCGAGCTCCATCTCCTCCTCGCGATTGAGGAGGGGAACTCGGCTGATCTCGTCCAGGTACAGGTCCAGACTCTCACGGCCTTCATCAATTGCACGAGCGATCTGCGCCGGTCGCACCGGGCGACGCTTGGCACGTGCCTTCATCGTCACCTATTCGCCTCCTCCAGGACTCCCGTCCCCGCACAGTATACCAACGATGGTATCTGAGGCCGACTGAGTTTAAGACGGGCCAATATATCGCCTAAGATGCCTAAAATCAACACCTTAGGCTAAAACGTGACAGCATTGGTAGTTGCGGCGGCTCAATAGGGGTGACACGGGTGGGCAGGCCGGTGGCGAACCGGCTGCAGATTTGGCAGCCGGGCCACCGTCGTATGTATTGCTACTGCTTGGGAGGGCCGCCCAGGCCCGGCATCTCCTGGGGCGCCTCCGCAATCGAACTCCTGGCCCCGTTTCCCGTCGCCACCAGGCGAAGGCGTGCGACTTCCCCGTCGACCTTCTCCTTCCCCACCAGCGTCGTCTCCTTGCAGGCGTCCTTGAATGCCGAGAATGCCGAGTTCTTGGACAGTTGCCCGCGAATCATGTTCATCATCATGCCGTTCATCTTCATGGCCGGCTCGGTTCCCATCTTCATGACCACCTCCGCCACGTCGTCCATCTGGAGGGGTCCGGCGGGCGCTAATGCAGGCCGCCGCCGGAGAGCTGCTTGACCAGCTCCCCGATCACGTTCTTGGCATCGCCGAACAGCATCCAGGTCTTGTCGGCAAAGTACAGGTCGTTGTCGATGCCCGCGAACCCCGGATTCTTGCTCCGCTTGATGGCGAAGACGGTGCGCGCCTTGTCCGCATCGACGATGGGCATCCCGTAGATCGGGCTCGACTTCTCCGTGCGCGCGGCCGGGTTCACGACGTCGTTGGCCCCGACCACCAGCGCGACGTCGACCTGGGGCATGTCGGGGTTGATCTCGTCCATCTCGACCAGGTCCACGTAGGGGATGTCGGCCTCCGCCAGCAGCACGTTCATGTGTCCGGGCATGCGGCCCGCCACCGGGTGGATGGCGAACTTGACCGTGATTCCCCGCTTCTTGAGCTGGTCGTACAGCTCGCGCACCTTGTGCTGGGCCTGCGCAACGGCCATGCCGTATCCCGGCACGATCACCACCAGGTTGGACTGCTCGAGGACCTGCCCCGCCCCCTCGATCGATTCGGCCTTGTATTCCTTCCCCTCGACCGCCCCCTTGGCCTGCTGCACCTGCCCGAACGCCCCGAACAGCACGTTGGTGAACGAGCGGTTCATCGCCTTGCACATGATGATGGCGAGGATGAGGCCGCTCGATCCGTCGAGGGCGCCAGCCGTGATCAGCAGCTTGTTGTCGAGCACGAACCCCATCGCCACGGCGCTGAGGCCCGCGTAGGCGTTCAGGATCGCGATGACCGTGGGCATGTCGGCGCCCCCGATCGGGATGATGAGCAGCACGCCGAACGCCAGCGCGAGCACGATGATGACCGGGAAGACGACCGGCGCCCACGCCGCGGTCGGGTTGAGCACCAGCGCCACCCCGGCGGTCGCGGCCACGGCGAAGAGCGCCAGGGTGGTCAGGTTCTGCAGCGGGTAGGTCACCGGCCGCTGGGGAATCCACTTCACCTCCTGGAGCTTGCCGGCGGCCAGGAGGCTGCCCGTGAAGGTGAGGTAGCCCAGGATGATCTCGATGATGATCGCGACCATCCGGAACGCGGTGAGATTCTCCGGGCCCTCGCCGAGCCACAGGTAATACTTGGCGGTGCCGACCAGGCCCGCGGCGAGGCCGCCGAACGCGTGGGAGAGCGCCGTCCGCTGCGGCACCGCGGTGAGCGGCACCATGGACAGCGGCACGCCCACCGCCACGCCCGCGATCAGCGCCAGCACGATCCAGCCGTGGTGCACCACCTCGGGCTGCGCCCAGGTGGCGACGACCGCGAGCGTCATGCCGGCCACGCCCGCGTACACGCCGCGCCGCGCCGTGGACGGGGCGTTCATCCAGTGCAGGGCGAACACGAACAGCACCGTCGCCACGATGTAGGCCAGCTGGACGAGGCCGTGGCTCATGGGGGGCCGCCCTTGCCCCGCTTGGTGTCGGTCTTGAACATCTTCAGCATGCGATCCGTGATGAGGAAACCGCTGACGATGTTGGTCATCGACGCGAACAGCGCGACGGCGCCCATCAGGCGGATCTCCCGCGGATAGTCCGCACCGGTCACGATGATCGAGCCGACGATGGCGATGGCCGAGATGGCGTTGGTGATGGACATCAGCGGCGTGTGCAGCAGCCGGGAGACCCGCCGGATCACGCCCAGGCCGATCAACGAGGCCAGCACGAAGACGAACAGTTGCGACCAGATGTCGACGACGGGCGCCGCGGCGGCCGCCTCGGTCGGAGTCATGCGCCCTCCTTGGCGAGCGCCTCGCGGGTGCGGGCGTGCCGGACCTCGCCGGCGTGGGTGACGAGCGCGCCCTGCTGAATGTCGTCGTCGAGATCGAGCGCGAACGCGCCCTCCTTCGTGAACGCCAGCAGGAACGCGGTCAGGTTGCGGGAGAAGAGGAGGCTGGCGTGGAGCGGCATCGACGCGGGCAGGTTGAGCGGGGCCATGATCGTCACGCCGCCGACCGCGACCGTCTCCCCGGGCCGGGAGAGCTCGCAGTTGCCGCCGCCGTCGGCGCCCAGGTCCACGATCACGGCCCCGGGCTTCATCGACCGCACCATGTCAGCGGTGATGAGCCTCGGCGCGAACACGCCGCCGATGAGAGCCGTCGTGATCACGACGTCCGACTGGGCCACCTGGGCGGCCAGGATCTCCCGTTGCCGCGCCGTGTCCGCCTCCGACAGCTCCTTCGCGTAGCCGCCGCCGGCCGCCGCGCTCTCGGTGAGCTCGATCCCCACGTATTTGCCGCCGACGCTCTCGATCTGTTCCTTCACCTCGGGCCGGACGTCGGTGCCGGTGATGTTGGCGCCGAGCCGCTTGGCGGTGGCGATGGCCTGGAGCCCCGCGACGCCGGCCCCGATCACGAACACCTTGGCCGGCGGCACCATCCCGGCCGCCGTCATGAACATGGGGAAGTACTTGTTGAGCGCCCCCGCGGCGAGGATCACGCCCTTGTAGCTGGCGATGTTGGCCATGGACGACAGTGTATCCATGCTCTGCGCTCGGGTAGTGCGCGGGATGGCGTCGGTGGCGAACGCGGTGACGCCCCGGGCGGCGAGCGCGCGCACGGCGCCGAGATGACGGAGCGGCATGAGGGAGCCGAGATAGACGGCCCCGGACCGGAGCCACGCGACCTCGTCGCGGGCGCCGTCGAAGGCCGGGGGACCGACCTTGAGCACGACGTCGGCTCCGCCGAGCAGGGCGGCCGGGTCGGATTCGACGCCGACGCCGAGGTCGCGATAGGCAGCGTCGGGGTAGCCGGCGGGCACGCCCGCGCCGGCCTCGATGCCGATGGCATACCCCGCCTGGATGAGCTTCTTGCAGGACTCGGGCACCAGCGCCACGCGCCGCTCGCCGGGGGCGATCTCCTTGGGAACTCCGATGCGCATCGGGACTCCACGTCGGGAAGGTGCTGTAATGTGATGCCTGCTCAGACCGTCGGCCAGAGGCCCCGACGCTACAGCTTGAGCTTCGGCAGCTTGATATCCGGCGCCAACCCGCCCGTGAGCCGCGTGAGTTCCCGCTGCAGGTCCACGTGAACCTTGTCGAGCCGCGCCTCTTCATCCCCCAACCGCTTCGTGGCATCCGCCTGCACCGCGGCCACCCGCTGCTTCGCCGGGGCCACCTTGTCGGCCACGAGGCTGTCCACCTTGGCGCGCACCATCGCCTCCGCCTTGGCCACCTCCTCGCCGACCACCGCCTTGAGCCGCTGGGCGACGGCGTCGTCAAGATTGCTCTTCACCGAGAGCTTCGGGGCCGTGATCGTCCCGCTGACCCGGGCATCGACGTCGAGCTGCGTGAGGCCGGAGACGACGCGCCAGACGATCTGCTCGAGCTCGTTCCCCCCACCCCCGGCGCTGTCGTGCGCCCACGACACCTGGTCGGAGCCGATCTTCCAGCGGCCGAGCACCTGGTCGCCGCGGAGGACGAAGTTGAGATTCGCCGCGCCGGCGCCCGGCACGATCCGGAATGGCAGGCCAGGCACCCGGAACGACGGCAGCTCGACGCCCCGGAGCCTGGCCGACACCGAGTCGCGCACGTTGGCCGTCCGGTGATCGATCACCGCGCCGACGTCGAGCCCGGCGACCACCGATCCGGCCGCGTTCCGGTTGGCCGAGACGATGATCGGCTTGCCGTAGAGGGCCGGCGCGGAGGTCAGGCCCTCGACGCTCGCGGTGTAGGCGCCCTTGAGCTGTCCCCCGGCGACCGTGAAGTCGACCTGCCCCAGCTGCATCAGAAACGACGGCCAGTCGCGCTCCTTTGGGAAGCGCACCGTGGTGCCCGCGGCCCGGAGCCGCTGGGGTCCCGCGTCCTCGCGCGGCAGCAGTCCGGGCGGCATGTAGTGCCGGGCCAGCTCGCCCCAGTAGAGCGCCTGCTGGAACCGGTCGACGCTCACCTTGCCGAAGAAGGCGCTGCCGATCTCGGGCGCCGAAAAGGTGGGGAGCTTGAGCAGGGACCGCGCGAAGGCATAGTCCCGCCGCCGCGCCTCGTCGAGGCTCTCCACGCCCGACCCGAGCGACTTGACGCCCTGTCCGACGTTCCGCTGCAGCCCGTTCAGGCGCTGCCGGGCCTCGTCCAGCCGCTTCAAGGTTTGCTGCGTCGACTGGATCGCCTGGCGGGTGCCGTCGAGCCCGAGCTTGCGCTGGTCGGTGGCGGCCAGCCGGTCGGCGAGGATCCTGGCGGTGTCGACGGTGCCGCCGATCTCGAGCGTCTTGAAGCCCTGGTCCAGCGCCTGGCGCGTCGAGTCGGCCCGGCCGAGCAGGCTCTGAGCCGCCTGCACGGTGCCGAGCTGCGCGGGGTTGAGCACCAGCGACCTGATCGTGTCGATCGGCGTCAGCTGGAGGAGGGGGACGTCGAACTGCTCACTCCATTGCCGGACGGCCTTGAGCGCCTGGGACGCGAAACCGTCCCCCTTCACGGGGCGGGCCGGGGTCTTTCGCGCGGTGCCGAAGCGCATGCCCTGCAGCGCGAATCGCTCGATCACCACCTTCTTTTCGACCAGCGCCTCCGGATTGAGCTTGAGCAGAATCCCGTCGGCCTCGATCAGGTTCTTCCGCGGATCGAACGGATCAGCCACCTGCAAGGCGCCGAGGTCCACCGACGCGTCCCGCGGCAGCAGGTCGAGCCGGCCCACGTCCACCTGGGTCCCGAGCAGCTCGGTGCTCACCTCTTCCGTCGTCTGGCGCGCCACCGGCTCGGCGAAGAGGACGACCAGGACCGCGATGATCGCGAACAGCAGCAACAGGGGGCCGATCGCCTTCCAGCGGAAGATCTTGATGCCCACGGTCAGCTCGGCCGGAAGAGCTGGTACAGGTTGTATGCCTTCGACGCCGTCACCGCCTTGTAGAAACGCGACTCGCGCACCCGCGCACCGAGGGTCGCGCGGTAGCGGGCCACGCCGTACTTCGCGGCGAAGTAGATCGGCACGGCCAGCACCAGCCACGCCACCACGCTCCCCAGCACGATCGTGTTGTTGAAGTTGGTGTAGGGCATCAGCGGCATGTTGAACCACGAGGTCCACAGCGGCCGCAACGATGCCGCCTGCAGCAGGCTCGACCCGATCCGGTCGAAGACCGGATCGAGCACGAAACCGACCGGCACGAACAGCGCCCAACCCAGCATCCCGCCGCCGAAGGACACGTTGAGCAGCACGATAACGGAGAAGATCAGCAGGTTGTGCACGTTCACGAGCGGCGTGAGCCCGAGGGCCGCGCCGAGGGCGATCCCGACGGCCACCTGCGCCGGCGTGCCCTCGGAGTGGAGCGTCCTGATGATCGACTGGATCAGCTTGAGCAGCGTGAACATGGGTCCAAGGTAAGAGTAATGGACTTTCGATGGGCCGCGGGATATCCTCCACGGCTATGCCACGGACCCGCCGAGCGCCCCACGTCCACAAATTCGGCGGTGCGTCGCTGGCCGACTCCGCCGCTGTCCGCCACGCCGTCGACCTCATCCGCCGTCACCGCCAGGAGCCCACCGTCGTGGTCGTCTCGGCGATGGCGGGGACGACCGACGCGCTCCTTGGCGTCGCGCAGCAGGCCGGAGCCGGCGAGTCTCGCACCGTCGCGTCGCTCATCGCACGGCTCCGCTCCCGCCACGCGGAGGTGGCGCGGGCGGTGCTGCCGTCGGGCGCCGCCCGCGCCGACCTGCTGGCCTTCATCGGCGACGTGTTCGAGGAGCTGGAGGCGCTGGCGCAGGGGCTTCGGCTGCTGCGCGAGCTCACGCCGCGCACCACCGACAATCTCGTCGCGCGCGGCGAGCGCCTGAGCGCGCGCCTGGTGGCGGCGGCGCTGGGGGCCGTCGGCGCCAAGGCAAAGTATGTGGACGCCCTCGACCTCGTCCACACCGACGGTGGTTTCGGCCGGGCGGCACCCGACTTCGCGCGCACCGACCGCGCCGTCCAGCGGACGCTCGGGCCGCTCCTCGCGCGGGGGATCGTGCCGATCGTGCCGGGGTTCATCGGCTGCACGCCCGAGGGCGAGGTGGCGACCCTCGGACGCGGGGGCTCGGATCTCACCGCCACGCTGCTCGCCCGCGCGCTGGGTGCCTCGCGCGTCTCGCTCTGGAAAGACGTGCCCGGGCTGCTCACCGCCGACCCGCGCGTGGTCCCCGATGCGCGCGTCATTCCACAACTGCACGCGCGGGAAGCGGCCGAGCTGGCCTACTACGGCGCCAAGGTACTGCACCCCCGCGCGCTCATCCCGGTGGCCGGGCGGCGCATTCCGATCTACGTGCGGCCGTTCGGCGACCCCGACTCGCCCGGCACCGAGGTGTCCGAGCGGGTGGCCCCCGCGCGCTTCCCCGTGAAGGCGCTGACCGCCGCGAGCGGACAGGCGCTCGTCACCGTCACGGGCAGCGGCATGCTCGGGGTGCCCGGCATCGCGGCGCGAACCTTCCACGCACTGCACGTGCGGCAGATCTCGGTCTCCCTCATCTCACAGGCGTCGTCGGAGCACTCGATCTGCTTCAGCGTGCCCGAGGCCCTCGCGACCGACGCGCGGGAGAGCCTCGAGCTCGAGTTCGCGGGCGAGATCCGCCGCGGCGAGATCGACGGCGTCGAGCTCAGCCTCGGCACGGCGACGATAGCGGTGGTGGGACTCGGCATGCACGGCACGCCCGGGGTGGCGGCGACGGTCTTCTCCGCGCTCGCGGCCGCGAAGATCAACGTCGTCGCCATCGCGCAGGGCAGCTCCGAGCTCAACATCTCCGTCGTGGTCGAGGCCCGGCAGGCGGCGGAAGCCCAACGGCGCATCCACGCCGCGTTTCAGCTCTCGCGAATCGCCGGCGGCGGGGTGATCCAGCCGGAGCGGATGGAAGTCGTCCTGCTGGGCTTCGGCCAGATCGGCCGCACCCTGGCCACGATGATCGGCCAGGTCCGCCGGCCCGCGCTGGACCTCACCGTGGCCGCGGTGATCGACCGCTCCGGCTTCGTCTTCGATCCCGCGGGCCTGAGCCCGCGCCGCCTGGCGGCGCTGGCCCGCGAGAAGCGGAACGGGAAGCGGCTGGCCGATACCCCGCGCGGCCGCGCGGCCACCGCCGAGCAGGCCGTCCAGCACATCGCGAGCTACGCCCTCACCCGCCCCGTGCTGGTGGATCTCACCGCCGACGACACCGCGCCCGTCCTGGAGCAGGCGCTGACGCACGGCATGGATCTCGTCCTCGCCAACAAGCGTCCTCTCACCGGGCGGCGGGCCGTGAGCGAGGCGCTCTGGCAGACGGCGCGCGCCCGCGGCCGGCGCGTGCTGCACGAGGCCACTGTCGGCGCGGGGCTGCCGATCATCGACACCTTTCACAAGCTCACCGAGAGCGGCGACCGGGTGGAGCGGATCGAGGGACTGCTGTCGGGCACCCTCGGCTTCGTGCTCAGCGAGGTCACGGCCGGCACCCCGTTTTCCCGGGCGGTGCGGAACGCGATGGGACGCGGGTACACGGAGCCGGACCCGCGCGAGGATCTGTCCGGCATGGACGTCGGCCGGAAAGCGCTGATCCTGGCGCGGCTCCTCGGCTATCCGGGCGAGCTGTCGCGCTCGGCGGTCGAATCCCTCGTCCCCAAGTGGGGCCGGGCCCTGCCGCTGCCCGACTTCCTGGCCCGCCTCGAGGAGCTCGACGCCGGCTGGCGCCGCCGCGTCCAGGAGGCAGCCGCCGACGGGACGGTGCTCCGCTATGTAGCCGCGGTCACGCCGGCGAAGATCTCGGTCGGCCTCCGCGCCGTGCCGATGGCCAATCCGCTCGCGTCGATCAAGGGCTCCGACAACCAGCTGGTGTTCACCACCGCCCGCTACAAGTCGAACCCGCTGGTGATCACCGGTCCCGGCGCCGGCGCCGAGGTGACGGCGGCAGGCGTCCTCAACGACGTTCTCCGGCTGGCGGGGGCATGACGGCGCGGGGTTCCGTCACCGCCTTCGCGCCCGGCGGCGTCGGCAACGTTGGGCCGGGCCTCGACATCCTGGGCCTGGCCGTGGAGGGCGCGGGCGACGCGGTGCGCGCCGAGTGGACGCGCGAGCCCGGCCTCCACGTCCGCGAGCCCGGCCACCCGAGCCTGCCGAGCGACCCCGCCCGACACACCTCGGCGCTCGCGGGCCGGGCGGTACTCGCGGCTGCCGGCGCGCCGGCAATCGGCGGGCGCGGTATCACGCTCACCGTGCGGAAGGGCTTGCCGCTTTGCGGGGGCCAGGGCGGGAGTGCCGCCTCCGCCGTCGCGGGGGCGGTGGCGGTGAACGCGCTGCTGGGAGAGCCGCTCGATCGGCGAGCGTTGCTGGAGGCGTGCCTCGTCGCCGAGGAAGAAGTGGCGGGCCGGCACCTGGACAACATCGCCCCGTCGCTCATGGGCGGCATCGTCCTGATCCGCTCCATGCAGCCGACCGACGTCGTGGCGCTGCCCGTCCCCGACGAGCTCATCGTGGTGCTGGTGCGACCGGAGCAGCAGATGCGCACCGCCGACGCGCGCGCCGTCCTGCCGGACTCGCTGCCGCGCGACCTCGCGCTCCACCAGGCGGCCCAGGTGGGGGCACTGGTGGCGGCTCTCGCGCTCGGCGACTACGCGCTCCTCGGCCGGGCCATCGAGGATCGGATCGCCGAGCCGGTGCGGGCTCCGCTCCTGCCCGGCTTCGTCGAGGCGAAGGCGGCGGCCCTCGCGGCCGGCGCGCTGGGGTGCTCGATCTCGGGGAGTGGACCGACGGCGTTCGCGCTGACGCGCGGGCGGGAGAGTGGCGAGCGTGTGGCGGCGGCGATGACCGCCGCGTATGCCGCGGCCGGCCAGCAGAGCGAGGCGCGGGTCGCGCCGGTGGACCGGGTGGGCGCCCGGCTGATCGAGTCGACCGGAGGCAGCGAATGAAATTTGACACCGAGCGGCCCGAGAGCTGGCAGGTGTGCCTCGCCTGCGGCCAGGAGGCCACCGAGCTCGATCCTCATCCGCGCTGCAGCGCGTGTCTCGGCCTGCTCGAGATCCGGCACCGCCCGCCCAAGCTCAGCCGGGCGGCGCTCATCGAGCGGTTCCTCGGACGCGGCACGCCCGAGGGCCGGACCTCCGGCGTGTGGCGGTTCCGCGAGATCGTCCTGCCGACGGCCGATCGAGTGATCTCGCACCCCGAGGGGAACACCCCCCTGCTCCATCGCGAGGCGCTCGACCGCTGGACCGGCACCGGGCACCTCCTGCTCAAGCACGAAGGCCACAACCCCACCGGCTCCTTCAAGGATCGCGGCATGACGGTCGGGGTCACGCAGGCGCTCCGGATCGGAGCCACGGCCGTGGCCTGCGCGTCCACGGGCAACACCTCGGCGTCGCTCGCGGCGTACGCGGCGCAGGCGGGCATTCCCGCACTGGTGCTCGTCCCGGCCGACCAGGTGGCGAGCGGCAAGCTGGCGCAGACGCTGGCGTACGGGGCCCGGACGCTGCTCGTCCGCGGCGACTTCGACGACTGTCTCCGACTCGTGGAGGAGGCGAGCCAGCGGCTGGGCGTCTACCTGCTCAACTCGATCAATCCGTTCCGGCTCGAGGGCCAGAAGACAATCGTCCTGGAGATGCTGCAGCAGCTTGACTGGGAACCGCCGGACTGGATCGTGCTTCCGGCGGGCAACCTCGGCAACACCGCGGCGTTCGGGAAGGCGCTGCTCGAGGCCCACCGATGGGGACTCATCTCCCGGCTGCCGCGGCTGGCGGCGGTGCAGGCGGCCGGCGCGGCGCCGTTCGCCAAGAGTTTCGCCGAGGATTTCGAGAACCGCTATGCGATCCGCGCCGAGACGGTCGCCACCGCCATCCGGATCGGCGACCCCGCGTCGTTCGTGCGCGCGGTGCACGCCATCCGCGAGACGGAGGGCGTCGTTCTCGCCGTGACCGACGCCGAGATTCTCGAGGCCAAGGCCGCCATCGACGGCTCGGGCGTCGGCTGTGAGCCCGCGAGCGCCGCGAGCGTCGCCGGCGTTCGCGATCTGGTGCGCCGCGGCCTGATGGCGCCCGAGCAGCACGCCGTCGCGGTGCTCACCGGGCACATCCTCAAGGACCCGGGCATTCTCCTCAAGTACCACCGCGAGACTGATCCACCCCCGCCGGGCGCCAACCGCCCCATCGAGATCGATCCCGATCTGACGGCGATCGAGCGAGTGCTGGCGTCGGCCTGATCGCCCGACGCTCCGGGGGCCCCGGGGGTCGCGTCAGCGCCGCCGGATCCGCCAGATCGTCCGATCGTCGTCCGCCGCCACGTACAGGGCGCCATCCTTTCCCACGGCGAGCCCCACGGGGCGGAAGTTGCCGCGCTCGTGCGTGGCGAAGGTCTGATACGTTCCCGTCGGCTTGCCGTCGGCGAACGGCGTGAAGACCACGCGAAAGCCGGCCTGCGGCAGCGGGGCGCGGTTCCAGCTGCCGTGAAAGGTCAGGAACAGGCCGCCCGCATAGGCGGGTCCGAACTCGGTGCCGGGATAGAACGCGAGCGCCATCGGCCCCCAGTGCCCCGGAAAGGCGAGGGCCGGCGCCTTGGTCCGCTCACAGCGTCCGATCGTCCGTCCATCGCCTCCGTACTCAGGCGACAGCACTTTGCGTTTCGCGTCGTTGCTGTAGTAGCAGTAGGGCCAGCCGATGTCGTCCCCCGCCGCCACCTGCACCAGCTCCTCCGCCGGGTTGTCCGCGTTGGCCTCCGGGCTATAGCCCCAGTTGTCGCTCAACTGATCGCGCCCGTGCACCGCGGCCCATACCGCGCCAGTCCCCGGCTGGACGCCGAGCGCCTCGGCGTTGCGGAGGCCGGTGGCCCAGCGGTGGCCGTCTGCGAATCGCTGCCCCGCGCGATCGGCCGCGAAGCGCCAGAGGCCGGCACGCTGCTCGAGCTCCGTGCACGGGCTCCGGCCCGGCGAGCGGTCGCGCCGGTTGGATTCCTGGCAGCTGTTGCTGGCCGAGCCGATCTTGACGAGCATCACGTCGCCTCCGGGAAACGCGAACGTCTTCAGCCCGTGGTCGCCGCCCTGGGGCAGATCGGCCACGATGGTCTCGGGCGCGTCCCGGGGCTCGAGCCGCCCGGCCGTGAGCGGCAGGCGGACGATCCGGTCCTTGAGCGCGAGATACAGATGGCCGTCGTGCACCGCGACGTCGTTGACGCCCCGGGGGCCGAAGCTCACCCGCTCGTCGGGCACGCCGTCGCCGTCGCGGTCCCGGAAGCCCGTGACGCCGCCGCGCAGGAGGCCGCCGCTCGTCGCCGCGTAGAGGTCGCCGTCGGGGGCGACGGCGAGGTGGCGGACCGGGCCCACGTCGCCTGCGAACACGGCGGCGCAGAAGCCCTCGGGCAAGCGCAGGCCGCCGTTGTCGGGCGCGCAGGCCGCGACGGCCGGCGGCTCGTCACGGAGTGCCGCCGCGACCAGCACGGCGCCCGCCGCCAGGCCGACGGCGGCCAGGATGACGCGAGGGGATCGAAGGGGAAACGGCATGGTGACCTGCCTTATCTAGGACGATGGCTCGGGCAGCCCTTGGCGCCCGGACGACTGTGGAAAGATACCGAAATTCAGGCTCGTCCCCGGCCGGCGCGCCCCCAAAAGCGGCACCGTCCGAGGGAGCGGGCGGGTTCCGGGAAGCGCAATTCGGACGGCGGAAATAGCTTCTCCGAGGGAAAATCGGGCCGAAATCGAGGTTTTCCGAGGGAAAACCGGTCTTTCCCTATTGTAAATCCGCGCCGGCCGTGTACTGTTTGTCACGGTAGTTGCGCAGGACGCGAGGCACGCAGGGTTCTCACATTCACTGGGAGACACGCGATGGCCACCAAGAAAAAGACTGCCGCAAAGAAATCCGCCAAGAAGTCCGCCAAGAAGTCCGCGAAGAAGTCCTCCGCCAAGAAGGCCACCAAGAAGTCCGCCAAGAAGTCCTCCGGCAAGAAGCGCACGCCGAGCGCGGCGTTCATGCGCCCGGTCACGCCGGACAGCGCGCTCTCCGCGGTGGTCGGCAGCAGCCCGCTGCCCCGCACGGAGCTGACCAAGAAGCTCTGGTCCTACATCAAGCGGAACGGCCTGCAGGACTCGAAGAACCGCCGGAACATCAACGCGGACGACAAGCTGCGGCCGGTGTTCAACGGCAGGTCGCAGGTTTCCATGTTCGACATGACCAAGCTCGTGAGCAAGCACGTGCACTAGTCGTCGGCCGAGTCCGGCCGGCAACGCGCAGAGTAGAGGGCGTTCCCGCTGGGACGCCCTTTCTGTTATGTTCCCGCCCTATGGCCGGCGAATACATCTTCACGATGCGCGACCTCCGCAAGGTCGTGCCCCCCTCGCGAGAGATCCTCAAGGGGATCCATCTCTCCTTCTTCCCGGGCGCCAAGATCGGCGTCCTCGGCGCCAACGGCGCGGGAAAATCCTCCCTGCTGCGTATCATGGCCGGCGTCGATACCGATTTCCTCGGCGACGCGCGCCCGCTGCCGGGAACGCGCATCGGCTATCTGCCGCAGGAGCCGGCGCTCGATCCCGCGAAGGACGTCCGCGGCAACGTCGTGGACGGGGTCGCCGCGCAGCAGGCGATCCTCGACCAGTTCAACGAGATCAGCGCCCGCTTTGCGGAGCCGATGGACGACGACGAGATGACCCGGCTCCTCGAGAAGCAGGGCAACCTGCAGGAGCGGATCGACGCCCTGGGCCTGTGGGAGCTCGATCACAAGGTGGATCTCGCGATGGATGCCCTCCGGCTCCCGCCCGGCGACGCCGACGTGACGACCATCTCCGGCGGCGAGCGTCGCCGGGTGGCGCTCTGCCGGCTGCTCCTCGAACAGCCCGACATGCTGCTGCTCGACGAGCCCACCAACCACCTCGACGCCGAGAGCGTCTGGTGGCTCGAGCGCTATCTCGCCGAGTTCCGGGGCACCGTCGTCGCCGTCACCCACGACCGATACTTCCTCGACAACGTCGCCGGCTGGATCCTCGAGCTGTCCCAAGGCGCCGGGATCCCGTGGGAGGGGAACTATTCTTCGTGGCTGGAGCAGAAGGAGCGGCGGCTGGGCACGGAGGAGAAGCAGGCCTCGGCGCGCCAGAAGACCCTGCAGCGGGAGCTCGAGTGGGTGCGGATGTCGCCGCGCGCGCGCCAGGCCAAGAGCAAGGCGAGGATTACGCGCTACGAGGAGCTGCGCGAGGAGGCCGAACGGCAGACCGAGGGCAGCGCCGAGATCCTCATCCCGGTGCCCGAGCGGCTGGGCGACGAAGTCGTGATCGCGAGCGAGGTGTCGAAGGGCTTCGGCGATCGCCTGCTGTTCGAGAACCTCGAGTTCTCGCTGCCGCGCGGGGGCATCGTCGGGGTGATCGGTCCCAACGGCGCGGGCAAGACCACACTGTTCCGCATGATCACCGGGCAGGAGCAGCCCGACGCGGGCACGCTGACAGTGGGCGCCACGGTGCAGGCGGCCTACGTCGACCAGAGCCGGGACGCCCTCGACCCGGATCACACCGTGTACGAGGAGATCAGCGGCGGGCAGGATCAGCTGCAGTTCGGGCGGCGGACGGTGAATGCGCGCGCCTACGCGGCCGGCTTCAACTTTCGCGGGTCCGACCAGCAGAAGCGGGTCGGGACGCTCTCGGGCGGGGAGCGCAACCGGCTCCACCTGGCCAAGCTGCTCAAGAGCGGCGGCAACCTGCTGCTCCTCGACGAGCCCACCAACGACCTCGACGTGGACACGCTCCGGGCGCTCGAGGAAGCCCTGCTCGGCTTCGCGGGGTGCGCGGTGGTGATCAGCCACGATCGCTGGTTTCTCGACCGCATCGCCACCCACATCCTGGCGTTCGAGGGTAACAGCGAGGTGGTCTGGTACGAGGGCAACTACGCCGACTACGCGGCCGACCTCAAGCGCCGCAAAGGCGTGGACGCCAACCAGCCGCACCGCATCCGCTACAAGAAACTGGTGCATTGAGCGGCGCGTTCGCCGCCCCGTGTACCCCTTCCTCCGCCCCCGCTATACTACGGCGATGACGACCCCGCACAGCCGGATTCCATACTTGCCCGCGCGCATCGAGGGCCTCAGCGCCCTCGCGATGAACCTGTGGTGGAGCTGGAGCCGCGAGGCGCGCGGCCTGTTCCGCTCCATCGACGAAGCGCTGTGGCACCTCACCCGCCACAATCCGCTCGAGCTGCTCTGCCGGGTGGACCCGGCGCGCATCGCGGCCTGCGCGAGCGACAGCGACTTCCTGCGCCGCTACGACGAGGTGATGACGCTCCTGGCGCACGGGACGACCAGCACGGACACCTGGTTCGCCCACGCGCATCCCGGGCTCGACGGGCGGCCGGTGGCGTACTTCTGCGCCGAGTTCGGGTTGCACAACTCGGTGCCCATCTACTCCGGCGGCCTCGGCGTCCTGGCGGGCGACCACTGCAAGGCCGCCAGCGACCTCGGCGTGCCGATGGTGGGCGTCGGGCTGTTCTACATGAAGGGCTACTTCGACCAACGTCTCCGGCTGGACGGCTGGCAGCAGGACAGCGACGTGGAGTTCGACATCAGCCTCACGCCGCTCGTTCCGGTCACGGGCGCCCGGCAGGAGCGGTTTCTCACCACCATCGAGACGTCGGGGCGGCCGGTGCACGTCCGGGCGTGGCGCACCACGGTGGGACGGATCCCGCTCTATCTCCTCGACACCAATCTAGAGGTGAACCACCCGGAAGACCGCGCCCTCATGAACAAGCTCTACGCCGGCGGCCCCGACATGCGGCTGCGGCAAGAGTGGATCCTGGGCGTCGGCGGCGTGCGCGTGCTGCGCGCGATGGGCATCGCGCCCGGCGTCTGGCACGCCAACGAGGGGCACGCGGCGTTCATGATGGTCGAGCGCCTGCGCGAGTACCTGGCCGAAGGATGCTCGCTCGAGGACGCAATACACGAGGTGAGAGCGCACAGTGTCTTCACCACCCATACGCCCGTGCCCGCGGGCCACGACGCGTTCTCCGTCGAGCAGCTGGAGAGCGTGGCCGGGCCGGTGTGGAACGAGATGGGCATCGACCGCGACACCTTCTTCCGGCTCGGCGCGCACCCGGACCTGCCGGGACAGTTTCACATGACCGTGACCGCCATGCGCCTCTCGACCGCCGTGAACGGAGTGTCCCGGCGGCACGGGCAGGTCTCGCGAAACATCTGGCGCGACGTCTGGCCGGGACGGCACTGGGAGGCGGTACCGATCGGTCACGTGACCAACGGCGTTCACCTGGCCACCTGGATGGCCAGTCCGGTCATGGCGCTGCTCGACGAGCACCTCGGCCCGGGCTGGGGCGACCGCCTCGACGAGCCCCAGTTCTGGGACCAGGTGCTCACGCTCGACCATCAGCGCTTCTGGACTACCCACGTCCGGCTCAAGCAGATCCTGGCCAACTTCATTCGGGAAGAAGCCCGGCGCCGATTCGCCACGCAGATGAAGGAGGCGGCACAGGTGGTCGGCGCCGGTACGCTGCTCGACCCCACGGCACTCACCATCGGCTTCGCCCGACGATTCGCGACCTACAAGCGCGCCAACCTCATCTTCCGCGATCTCGAGCGCCTACGGCGGCTGCTGGTCAATCCGTGGCGGCCGGTGCAGATCGTCTTCGCGGGCAAGGCGCACCCCGCGGACAATCCGGGCAAGGAAGTCCTCCAGAGCGTCTACCAGTTCACCCGCGACCCCGAGTTCGAGGGGCGCGTCGCGTTCCTCGAGGACTACGACATGCACCTGGGCCACCTGCTGGTCCAGGGCGTGGACTTGTGGCTCAACCTGCCGCGCGTCCCCCTCGAGGCGAGCGGCACCAGCGGCATGAAGGCGGCCCTCAACGGAATCCCCCAGCTCAGCACGCTCGACGGCTGGTGGCAGGAGGGGTACGACGGGCTGAGCGGCTGGGCCATCTCGCCCGCCGGCGAGAGCGAGGATGCCGACGCCGCCGACGCGGACCGGTTCTACAGCCTGCTCGAGGAGCAGGTCATCCCACTCTACTACACCCGCAACGCGGCGGGCGTCCCGCTCGGCTGGGTGGAAAAGATGCGTCATGCCCTGCGGCTGGCCGGCACCAAGTTCACCGCGCGGCGGATGATGCAGGACTACGTCCAGGAACACTACGCTCCAGCCATTCGCGGCGAGGCGTCCGGTGACGACCCGCCGACCGCCTGAGCGAGGCGGGGTGGCCACCGCGAACGAGCCGGACCGCGCACCGGCGGGTGTGCGGCCGCCCCTGAGCACGGCGGGCGGCGTCCCCGTCTCCGTCGTGCACGTGACCGCCGAATATTTCCCGTTTGCACGGACAGGCGGCCTGGCCGAGGCCGTCAATGGGCTCGCGGAGTTTCAGCGAGCGGCCGGGCTCGACGTCCTCGTGATCCTCCCACTCTACCGCACCGTCCGGGACATCGAGCCCGACCTCGAGCCCGTCGGCCCGCCGTTCCTCGTGTCCATCGGCGACCGGTCCGAGGAAGCGCGCGTCTTCCGGATCGCGGGCTCGCAGCCGGGCCCGCGCATCTTCTTCATCGGGCACCTGGAGTACTTCAACCGGCCCGGGATCTACGGCGAGGGGGCCGTCGACTACGCCGACAACGCCCGCCGGTTCGCCTTCTTTTCGCTGGCCGCGCTCACCGCGTTACCGCGTCTCGTGAGCGGGCCGGTACTCCTGCACGCGCACGACTGGCACACGGCGCTCGTGCCCGTCTACCTCCGCGCGACGCCGGCGGGCGATCCCTTTTCCGCCGGCGCCACAACCGTGCTCTCGGTTCACAATCCCGGCTACCAGGGTCACTTCCCGGCCGCCACCGTGCCTGACATCGGCTTGCCATGGGAGATCTACGACTGGCGCCGGCTCGAGTGGTACGGGAAGATGAACCTCCTCAAGGGCGGACTGGCATTCGCGGATTTCGTGACCACGGTGAGCCCCACGCAAGCCGGCGAGCTGCGGACGACGGGCGGCGGTTTCGGGCTCCACGAAGTGTTCAAGGCGCTGGGCGACCGGCTCGTCGGTATCCTCAACGGCATCGACCAGCGGCAATGGGATCCGGCCGCTGACGATCAGATCACCGCGCCCTATTCGGCCGACGCTCTGGAGGGCAAGCGCCGGTGCAAGGCAGCGCTGCAGCGGTCGTTCGGGTTGCCGCAGCGCCGGAAGACGCCGCTTTTCGGCCTGACGGGACGCCTCGTCGCGCAGAAGGGGCTGGATCTGATCCTGGGCGCCCGCGCGCTGCACGAGACGGACTCCCAACTGGTCTTTCTCGGCAGCGGCGATCACCGCTACGAGCAGGCCCTGGTGGACCTCGCGCTGTCGGCACCGCACCGGATCGGGGTGCAGCTCGATTTCACGGACCGCCTCGAGCATCGGCTGATGGCGGGCGCGGACATCTTCATGATGCCCTCGCTCTACGAGCCGTGCGGGCTCACGCAGATGCGCTCGCAGCGCTACGGCGCACCGCCGATTGTCCGGAATGTCGGGGGCCTCAGGGACACCGTCGAGGACGGCGTGACCGGCTTCTCATTCGATGCCTACACCCCCGAGGCGTTCGCCGAGGCCGCCCTCCGCGCGCTGGCCTGCTTCAACGAGCCCGCGCAGTGGCAGGCGATTGTCCAGCGGGGCATGGCCCGCGATTTCAGCTGGGAGCGATCGGTCGCCAATTATCTCGGGGTCTATCGCCGCGCCCTGGCCCGCACGGAGGCCCGGTGAGCGGAGCGCCAGTGGATTTCGTGCTCACGCTGCACAGCCACCTGCCCTATGTGTTGAACCACGGACGCTGGCCACACGGCAGCGACTGGCTGTGCGAAGCGGCGCTGGACACGTACATCCCGCTGCTCGAGATGCTCCGGCAGCTGAGCGCCGAGGAGACGCCGGCGCCGGTGACGATCGGGTTCACGCCCGTCCTGGCTAACCAGCTCGCGAGCCCGATGTTCTCCCGCGAGATGGAGGCGTTCTTCGACCAGCGGCTGGCCGCCTGCGCCGACGCACAGGCGGCGCTCGAGCGCGTCCCCGAGCGTGACCTGGCGCCGGTCGTCGCGTTCTGGCATGACCGGCTCCACCGCCTCCGCCGATTGTTCGACGACGCCGGCGGCGATCTCGTCGGCGCCTTTCGCGCGCTCGAGGCCGCCGGGCGCCTGGAGATCATCGGCTCGGCCGCCACCCATGGCTTCCTTCCCCTCCTCGCCCGGGACGAGAGCATCCGGCTGCAGCTCGCGGTGGGCACGGCGGAGCACCGGCGCCTCTTCGGACGCGCGCCGGCGGGCTGCTGGCTTCCGGAGTGCGCCTACCGGCCACGCGGGCCGTGGGCCCCGTGGCCCACCGCGCCGACGAGCGGACTCCGCCGCGGCATCGACGAGCATCTCGCTGACGCGGGCTTCCAGTTCTTCTTCGTGGATGCCCACCTGGCGTCCGCGGGACAGCCGCTCGGCCTTTCGGGCGACCCGGCCGCGCTCGATCCCGAAATGCACCAGCCGACGAACGATGGGCCGGTCGAACCGCCGCTGCGCTCGCCCTACCAGGCTTACCGCGTAGGCCGCAACCGCGACGCGAGTGGGGTCTCGGCCTACGTTCGCGATCCACAGGCTTCGATGCAGGTGTGGAGCCGATACGCGGGCTACCCCGGCGACGGCGACTACCTCGAGTTCCACAAGATGCGCTCGCCGGGCGGCCTCAAGCTCTGGCGCGTGAGCGGGCCCGAGATCGATCTCGGCGACAAGCAGCCGTACGACCCCACCGCCGCGCATACGCGCGCCCGCGGCCACGCCGATCACTTCGCCGACCTCCTCGGCGGCATCGCGGGCGCCGAGCACCATCGCCGCGAGGCGGTGATCGTGGCGCCGTTCGACACCGAGTTGTTCGGGCACTGGTGGTTCGAGGGTCCGGACTTTCTGGGCGGCGTCTATCGCGCGCTGCGCGACCGGCCCGAGGTGCGGCCCTCCACGGGCTCCGCACACCTGGCCCGCCACGCCGCGCGCAAGGCCATCCGGATGCGCACCGGCTCCTGGGGCGCCCACGGCGACTTCTCGATGTGGCTGAGCGACACCACGGCGTGGACGTGGGAGCGGCTCTGGCCGCTCGAAGAACGATTCTGGGACGTCGCCCCCGCCTCGCTGGCCTCGGAGGATACCCGGTTCATCCTGGCCCAGGCCGCGCGCGAGCTGCTGCTGGCCCAGTCGTCGGACTGGCAGTTCATCATCTCCACCGGAGCCGCCGCGGATTACGGGGAGCGTCGCTTCCTGGGGCACTGCGAGGACACCGAGGAGCTCGTGGCGGCGCTGGTGGATGGCTCCCCCGCCGCGCTCGAGCGCGGCCACCGCCGGGCGGCGGAGCTCGCCGAGCGCGACGCCCTGTTTCCCGACGTGGTGCCGGCCATCGCCGCGGCGCTCGGCGGGTCCCGGTCGCTTTCGCTCGGATCGTCATGACGCCGATCCGCTTCGCGTTCGGGCTCCACCTGCATCAACCCGTCGGCAACTTCGATCACGTGTTCGCCCAGCACGTGGAGGACGTCTACCGACCGCTGCTCGACGCACTCGCCGACCGGGAGTTTCTGCCGGTGGTGCTGCACCTGAGCGGACCACTGCTCGAGTGGCTCGAGGCGCACGAGCCCGCCTACCTCGACCGCGTCGGCCGGCTCGCGGCGGATGGCAAGGTGGAGATCCTCCTGGCGGGATTCTACGAGCCGGTGCTCGCCTCCGTGCCGCGCGAGGATCGCGTGGAGCAGATCGGCTGGATGCAGGAGGCCGTCCGGCATCGCTTCGGCGTGGACGCCTCCGGACTCTGGCTTACCGAGCGCGTCTGGGAGAGCGAGCTCGCCGCCGATCTGGCCGACGCGGGCGTTCGCTACGCGCTCGTCGACGACCGCCATTTTCTCGTCAGCGGCTTCACCGCGGAGCAGCTCCACGCCCCGTTCTGGACCGAGAGCGGCGGCAAGCGGTTGGCGCTTTTTCCCATCGACGAGCGGCTCCGCTACCTCATCCCCTTTCGCCCGCCGGAGGAGACGGCCGACTATCTCCGCGAGCTGCGCGGAGCCGGGCACCGGCTCGCGGTGCTGGCCGACGACGGCGAGAAGTTCGGCGGGTGGCCCGGCACGAAGGACTGGGTGTACGGCCAGGGATGGCTGGAGCGCTTCATGGCGACCATCGGTGCGCTGGTGGAGGGAGGCGAGGTCGCCCTCAGCCGGCTCGACCAGGCGCTCGATACGGTGCCCAGCGGTGGGTTGGCCTATCTGCCGACGGCGTCCTATCGGGAAATGGAAGGCTGGTCGCTTCCGCCGGACGGCGCGCTCCGCCTGGCGCGGCTGGAGCACGACCTCGGCGAGGCCCGGGTGGCCGGGCCGGACGGCGCGCATCTCCGGGGCGCGCACTGGCGTCACTTCCTGGTGAAGTACCCGGAGTCGAACCGGATGCACAAGAAGATGATGGCGCTGAGCGCCATGGCGCGCGGACGGAAGAAGACGCCCGAGGTGCGGCGTGCCATCGGCCGCGCCCAGTGCAACGACGCCTACTGGCATGGAGTCTTCGGCGGTCTCTATCTGCCCCATCTCCGGGACGCGATCTGGCGCAACCTCGCCGAGGCGGAGGGCGCCCTGCGCCGCGGCCAGCGCCCGGGCTGGGACGTCGTGGATCTCGACGGCGACGGGAACGAGGAAGTGTGGGTCCACTCCGCGGCGTTCTCCGCCCTCGTCAGCCCGGTGCGCGGCGGAGCCGTCGAGGAGTACACGATCTTCGCGGAAGGCGTGAACTACGCGAACACCCTCACGCGCCGCCGCGAGGCCTACCACGATCTGGCGCTCGAGCGCGCCGCCGCACACCCCGCCGGCGAGGACGGTGGCACCGCGAGCATCCATGACATCGAGGAGGGGCTGCGGTTGGACGCGCGGCCCCCGGTCGATGCCGAGGGCCGTGCGCTGTTCGTCGATCGGGTGCTGCCTCGGGGGCTCGCGCTGGACGCCTATGCGCGTGGGGAGTTCGAGGCGCTCCGGTCGTGGGCCGGCCGGCGGGGCGAGTTCAGAGTGGAGCGGCCCGCGGGTGCCATCGAAGTAGTCTGCACGTTTTCCGGGGGACCGGAGCGCCTGGAGAAGAGGATCCGGTGCGAAGCGGACGGCCGGATGACGGTCAGTTGGCGGTGGGATCCGGTAGCGGCCGAGCCGGGCGACCTGTTCGCGACGGAACTCTCGCTGGCCCGCCCGGTCACCCTGGACTCCACTCCCGCCGCCGAGGAGTGGCGATTCATCATCGAAACAGTCGCCAAGTCGGAGCGTGGCTTCGACCGCACCCGCCAAGGCGACTCGGTAACCCTTCGGTGGCCGGTCGAACTGGGCGGCGCCAGCGTAACGCTGACGCCTGCCCCTCCCTCCCCGACACCCTAGCCCGCCTGCTTCACCGCGGGGCGTCCGGGGCTGATTTTCGCGTCGCTCCGACCCTTCACGTACTCGTAGATCTCGTTGATCTTGCCCATCTCGAGGCCGAGCGCGCACCAGGCCGGCATGCCTTTCTCGGGCCGGCCGGCGCAGACCGTCTGCACGAACAACTCCTTCGTATTGATCGGCCCATTCGGCTTGAGCGAGACGATCAGGTGCGGCGCGATCGTGGTGCCCGCCACATCCTCGCCATGGCAGCGAGCGCAATTCAGATTGAACTGCTTCCAGCCGTTGTAGACCGCCTGCGTCACGGTATCGTGCGGCGCCTGGTGATACTCGTCGCGGAGCGGGGCATCGGCGGTTTGCGTGGTAGCCTTCGCCGGAGGCGCCGGCGCGGCAGCCGTGGTCGTCGGCTGAGGAGCGGCGGCCGCGGCGGGCGGAGCCGCCGGCTTCGGCGCGGCGGCAGGCTTGGGCGCCGCAGCGGTCGTGGGCGCGGCAGCAGCCTTCGGCTCGGCGGCGGGCTTGGGTGCCGGCGCGGTTTCCTTGGTTGCCATCTGCTGGCCCTGAGCCGGCGGCTTGGCAGTGGCGGCCGGCGGCGCGGCACTGTCGGCAGGCGCCATCGGGGCGGCCGAATCGCCGCCTGTCATCGGCATCGCCGCCGTATCGGAGGTGGCGACGGCCGTGGCGGTCGAGTCAGCCGCGCCCGCGGCGCGGGTTCGGTCGCCACCGCAACCGGCCAATACGCCCAGAACCAGCAGCGCAGCCGGCCATCTCGATGCGACATGGTGTTCCAGCGAGGCCATGGAGCCATCCTTTCCGTGAAGTGAGGACCGGAGCCAGGTGAACTGGCCGTCCCTGTAAAGATGAATCACCCGTGAAGATTGTCCGGTGACCCGCGTCACCTGGCTGTCCCCTGGAGGCCCAGCGCTTATCTTCCTCTCCATGAGCGCAACGCCCACCACCTCGGTCGTCCTCGGCCTTGTACAGCACGCCTGTGTTGTCGAACCCGCGGACAACATGCGCCGGGCCATCGCCGGCGTCCGCGAAGCCGCCGCCAGCGGTGCGCAGATCATCTGCCTGCAGGAGCTGTTTCGCAGCCAGTACTTCTGTCAGGTCGAGGACCACCGCTTCTTCGACCTGGCCGAATCCATTCCGGGCCCCTCCACCGAATCGCTGGCCGCCCTCGCGGCGGAGCTGGGCGTGGTGATCGTCGCCTCGCTCTTCGAGAAGCGCGCCGAGGGGCTGTACCACAACACGGCGGCCATCATCGATGCCGACGGCCGGTACCTCGGCAAGTACCGGAAGATGCACATCCCCGACGATCCGCAGTACTACGAGAAGTTCTACTTCACGCCCGGGGATCTCGGCTTCCGGACCTGGGACACGCGGTACGGTCGGATCGGCGTGCTCATTTGCTGGGATCAATGGTACCCGGAGGCGGCGCGTCTCACCGCCCTGGCCGGCGCCCAGATCCTGTTCTACCCCACCGCCATCGGTTGGCTCCCGGCCGAGAAGGCGGAGCATGGCGCGCAACAGCAGGCCTGGGAGACGATTCAGCGAAGCCACGCCATCGCCAACGGCGTCTACGTGTGCGCCGTCAACCGGGTGGGCCACGAGGGCGATCCGTCGGGCGGGATCGAATTCTGGGGCGGCAGCTTCGTGGCCGACCCCGGCGGCCGGATCCTCGTCAAGGGCGGCGGCGAGGCCGAGGTGCTGACGGCCACCGTGGACCTCGGGAAGGTCAACACGAGCCGCACGCACTGGCCCTTCCTGCGCGACCGCCGCATCGACGCCTACCAGGATATCACCAGGCGCTACCTGGATTGAACCCCGCGTCCAGCGGGCCGCTGGCCGCCGCGCCCATGCCCACGCCCCGCGAGTTCGGCTACCGGATGCCCGCGGAGTGGGAGCCCCACCGCGGCACCTGGCTGAGCTGGCCCCACAAGCACACCACCTGGCCCGGCAACTTCGACCCGGTGCCCGCCATCTTCGCCCGGATGACGCGCGCCCTGTCGGAGCGCGAGGAAGTGCACATCAACGTGGCCGGTCCCGCGATGCAATCCTCCGTTCGGTCCCTGCTGACGGACCACGGCGCGAACACAGGGAACGTCTACTTCCACGATCATCCCACGAACGACGCTTGGTGCCGGGATCATGGCCCCATCTTCCTCCGGCGCACCGCGCAGGGGCGCTCCGAGCAGGCGATCGTCGATTGGGACTTCAATGCGTGGGGCGGCAAGTACCCGCCCTACGACCTCGACGACGTGGTGCCGTCCCGGATCGGCGCCGAGTTGGGTCTGCCGGTCTTCCATCCCGGGATCGTCATGGAGGGCGGCTCGATCGATGTCAACGGATGCGGGACGCTGCTGACCACCGAGGCGTGTCTGCTCCATCCCAATCGGAACCCTCACCTGGACCGCAACGCCATCGAACGGTACCTGCAGGACTATCTCGGGGTCGCCAAGATCCTCTGGCTGGGCGACGGCATCGTCGGCGACGACACCGACGGCCACGTCGACGACCTCACCCGGTTCGTGGACGCGCGCACCGTGGTCACCGCCGTCGAGCGCGACCCGGCCGACGAGAACTATGAGCCGCTCCAGGCCAACCTGGAGCGGCTGCACGGGATGTGCGACCAGGATGGCCGCCCGCTCCGCGTGGTGACGCTGCCGATGCCGCGCGCCCTCTCGAGGGAGGGCCAGCGCCTGCCGGCGAGCTACGCCAATTTCTACATCGCCAACGGCCTGGTCCTGCTGCCGACCTACGATCCGCCCCGGGACGAGGAGGCAACAGCCACGCTCGGCACCCTTTTCCCGGACCGGGAGATCGTGGGCATCGACTGCACCGACCTCGTGTGGGGCCTCGGCGCCTTCCACTGCGTCACCCAGCAGTGGCCGGCCTGAGTCAGGACTTCTTCCAGGTCCCCACCAGCGCCGCGCGCCGGCCGCCGCAGTTGTCCATGCCCATCCCCGCGATGTGCAGCTCATCCTCCGTACGGCTGATCATGTAGCGGGCGTCCGCCGTCTGGCACGCGCTCCCGGCCGTGTCCGCCTTGAAGAGCAGCGTATCGCCGAGAAAGCTGGCCTGGCCCTTCATGTCGACGGAATCGGGCCACCGGGGCGACGGCATCATCAGCTCCATGTTGCCGTCGGCCGCCAGATTCATCTTCACCTCGCCCTCGCCGTACAGATCGCGTGACCACGTTCCCGAATATTTCGACGCCTCACCGCCACAGCCGGCGATGGACACCACCGCCGCGGCGAGAGCCAGCGACCGGACGGACGGACGCGAAGTAAAGTATTGAGACATGTGATCTCCTCCATCAAGGTGACAGGAACCGCGCGGAGAACCCTCATAATGCGGAACGGGCCTCCTCTTCGCCAGAGGAAGCCCGTCCGCGGCACCCGACCCAACTATTGCCGAGCCTGCACTTCCGCGTTCGGAATCGGCAGGGTGGTAAAGATGACGTCCGGGGGCGGTCCCGGGCGCTCGTTGGTCGCCAGGTCGGCCAGTCGGCCATAGCGACGGTAATCGACCCAGCTGT
>JBBQDU010000015.1:0-26525 GCA_038320055.1 Gemmatimonadales bacterium
CTGGTCCAGGAAGACCCAGAGGTAGGGCAGCGTGTCGGGGCTCCGATTCACGTAGTGAATCGTCTCGCGGCCGCGCAGCTCCTGGCGGTCGGGGTCGAGCGTCGCCTCGATCCGGTAGTCCACCCGCTGCTGCCAGTAGCGGCGCCCGGGCCGTCCCGCGCCCGTCCGGATCTCGTTGGGCGCCGGCAGCGCCAGCGGGCGGAACGGCGAGGCGGCCGGGATGGAATCGGCGCTCTGGGCCTCCGCCGCGCCCGCGAGCGCGAGAGAGAGGGCGATCACGCCGGCGAGACGACCGCGCATGCGGGCTCCGTGGTGAAGGGACTGCGAGAACATAGCCGGGACGGTACGTCCGGCAAGCGCCGCCGGGCTCACCGCCGGCTCACGGCGGGGCCGCGCACTCGCGCCGGCGGTAGGCGCGCGGCGGACAGTCGAAGCCGCCGCTCCCCCAGAGGCCCGCGCCGCGCCCCCGCGCCTCCTTTTGCGCCTGCTCCAGACGTCCGACATACTTCACGTTCGGCGGCACGGTGTAGAGGAGGGCCCAGCCCCCGCGGACCATCGCCTCGTTGACGAGCGTGCCTCCGGCCCACACCCAGGCCAGGCTCCGGCCGTAGCGGTCGGCCGGGGCGACGTCGCCCTCGAGGCGCACCGCGCGCCCGACCGGCGCCAGGCGCGCCAGCGCACGCGCTGCCAGCTGGGCCGCCGCGCCCTGGCCCCGCTCGGGACTGTCGATGCCGATCAGACGGACCTTGCGTCCGTCCCGGCAGTAGAACGTGTCACCATCGACCACCCGGCCGACGATACATTCCGGCGCCGGGGCCGGTTCAGGAGACCGACTCCCGGCACACGAGCCGAGGGCCGCGGCCGCGAGGGCGGCGCGCGTGAGAATACGAATCGCCATGATGTCCGCAATCTAGGAAGGCGCTCCGACGATGCCATCTGCTCCCGACGTGTTCGAGCGCGCCACCCGGCTGCCGTTCCCGACCGAATCCGTGTTCGCCTGGCACGAGCGGCCCGGCGCGTTCGAGCGCCTGACGCCGCCGTGGGAACGCGTCCGGGTGCTGGAGCACACGGGCGGCATCGAGGATGGCGCACGGGTGGTGCTCCGCGTGGGGGCACCGGTCGGGCTCCGCTGGGAGATCCGTCACACCGACTACGAGCGGAACCGCGGGTTCACCGACATACAGGTGAAAGGTCCGTTCGCCCGCTGGACCCACCGGCATCAATTCCAGCCGGACGGGCCCGCCGGCTGCGTGATGACCGACCGGATCGAGTACGCGGCCCCGCTCGGTCCGCTCGGCGCCGCGATGGCGCCGCTGGTGGTCCAGCCGCGGCTCGAGCGGATGTTCCGGTATCGTCAGGAAGTGCTGGCGCAGGACCTCACGGCCCATGCCCGCCATGCCGACCGCCCGCGGCTCCGGATCGCGGTCACCGGGTCGAGCGGCTTGATCGGGCGGGCCCTGGTGGCGTTTCTCACCACCGCCGGCCACGTCGTCGTCCGCATGGTGCGGCGGCGGAGCGCGGCCGGGACGGACGAAGCGCTCTGGAACTACGAGACCGGCCGGGTAGACCAGGAAAAGCTCGAGGGGCTCGACGCGGTCGTGCACCTGGCCGGCGAGAACGTCGGTGCGCGCTGGACCACCGACCGGCGGCGGCGCATCCGGGAAAGCCGGGGCATCGGGACCCGCTTCCTCACCGAGACGCTCGCCCGGCTCCGCCGGCCGCCGCGGGTGCTCGTCTCCGCCTCGGCCATCGGGATCTACGGCAACCGCGGCGACGATGCCCTGACCGAGGCGAGCTCCACGCAGAAGGCGCCCCCCGACTTCCTCACCGAGGTGGGGCGCGAGTGGGAGGCGGCCACCGAGCCGGCGCGGGCCGCGGGCATCCGGGTGGTCCTCACCCGCTTCGGCATCGTGCTGACGCCCGCCGGCGGCGCCCTCGGCCGCATGCTTCCCCCGTTCCAGCTCGGCCTCGGCGGCAAGCTTGGCGGGCAGCAGTGGACGAGCTGGGTCGCCATCGACGACCTGCTGGCCGCCATCGAGCACGCGCTGATGGACGAGACCCTCGCGGGGCCGGTCAACGTGACGGCACCCCATCCCGTGAGGGCGGAGGAGCTGGCGGCGACGCTGGGACGTGTGCTCCACCGACCCGCCGCGGTTCCCGTCCCGGCCGTCGCGCTGCGCCTGGCGTTCGGCGAAATGGCGGACGTGGCGCTCCTGTCGAGCGCCCGGGTGCTGCCGGCCCGGCTGCAGGAGGCGGACTTCCCGTTCGCCTATCCCGACCTCGAGGGCGCCCTCCGCCACCTGCTCGGCCATCCGGCGCGCCCGTCGTGATCGGGCATTAACTTTCTCCAATGACGCTTCCGAAGGCCGTCGTGCTCCTGAGCGGCGGCATGGACTCGAGCACGGCCGCCGCGATCGCGCTGAGCGCGGGGTTCGACGTACACGCGCTCAGCGTGCGCTACGGCCAGCGGCACGCGGTCGAGCTCGACGCCGCGCGGCGGGTCGTCGAGGCGCTCGGCATCGGGCGGCACGTCGTGGTGGACCTCGACCTCGGCGCGTTCGGCGGCTCGGCGCTCACCGCCGACGAGCCGGTGCCGAAGCACACGCCGATGGCGGAGATCGGCGCGCGGATTCCCTCGACCTACGTGCCCGCCCGGAACACCATCTTCCTCTCGCTCGCGCTGGCCTGGGCCGAGACGCTGGGCGCGAGCGACATCTTCCTGGGCGCGAACGCCCTCGACTATAGCGGCTATCCGGACTGCCGCCCCGAATACCTCGAGGCGTACGCGCGCATGGCGGACCTGGCGACGCGGGCCGGCGTGGACGGCGCGCGGCTGGCCATCCATACGCCGCTCCTGACGCTCACCAAGGCGGAGATCATCGCGAGAGGGTTGGCGCTGGGCCTCGACTACGGGCTCACGAGCACCTGCTACGATCCGTCGCCGGACGGCGCGGCATGCGGGCACTGCGAGGCGTGCCTGCTCCGCCTCAAGGGGTTCGAGGACGCGGGCGTGCCGGACCCCGCGCGCTACCAGGCGGCGCACGCATGAGCTACGCGGTGAAGGAGATCTTCTACACGCTGCAGGGCGAGGGCGCCAACGCGGGGCGTCCGGCCGTGTTCTGCCGATTCGCCGGGTGCAACCTGTGGACCGGACGCGAGGCCGATCGGGCGGACGCGGTCTGCCGCTTCTGCGACACCGACTTCGTCGGCACCGACGGGCCTGGCGGGGGCAGCTTCCGGACGCCGGAGGCGCTCGCGGAGGCGGTGGCGGCGGCCTGGCCGCCGGGCGAGCCGGTGGCCCGGCCGCTGGTGGTGTGCACCGGCGGCGAGCCGCTCCTGCAGCTCGACCCGCCGCTGATCGCGGCACTCGCGGCACGGGGATTCGAGATTGCCGTGGAGACCAACGGCACCCTGCCGCCGCCGCCCGACATCGACTGGTTGTGCGTGAGCCCGAAGGCCGAGGCGCCGATGGTCGTGACCGGGGGCGACGAGCTCAAGCTGGTGTATCCGCAGGCGGGTGCCGAGCCCGAGTTATTCGGGGGGCTCGCCTTCCGGCACTTCTTCCTGCAGCCGATGGACGGCCCGGCGCGCGAGGCCAACACCCGCGCCGCGCTGCAGTACTGCCTCGCGCACCCGCGCTGGCGACTCAGCCTGCAGACGCATAAGCTTCTCGGCATTCCCTAACCCCGCGGACATGCACGGATACTCCGACCGCATCAACCACGCATTCGCGTTTGCCGCCAAGTACTACAATGCCCTCGCGCCCGCCGGCGGCGGGATGGACTACCTGGCCCACCCCGCGAACGTCGCCATCATCCTGGCGCGCTACGGCTGCGAGCAGCTGACCATCGTGTCCGGCATCCTCCACCACGTGCTGGAGGAGAGCCCGCCCGACCAGTGGCCGGTGCTCGAGCAGAAGATCTGCGACAAGTTCGGACCGGTGGTGCTGGCCGTGGCGCGGGACGCGCTGGAGCCCAAGTTCACCCGGCGCGGGGACGAGCGCGCGTGGCAGTCCTGCAAGCAGGAGTATCTGACGCAGCTGGCCATCGCGGAGCCGCGCGCGCTCGACATCATCGTGGCCGACGAGCTGCACGCGTGCGGCTCGACGATGACCGCGCTCCGGCGGCTCGGGGTCGAGTACCTCCGGGTCGTCTCGCGCGCGGGGTCGGACCAGACGATCTGGTGGTATCGCTCGCTGCTCGAGATTCTCACCGCGCGGAGCGACTGGCCGCGGCGCGAGATGCTGTCGGAGCTGCGGCTTATGAGCGCGGAGATGGTGCGGAATCTCCGGCAAAGTGAGGGGGGGCGGTGACGACGATGCTGGCGCGACTGTGTGGACTGGTGAGCGGTAGCGCCCTCCTCGGGCTGGCGGCCTGCGGGGGCGGGGCCGGCAAACCGGAGCCGCTCAACCCGGTGCGCTTTCTGCTCGTGAACGACGTGTACGTGGCCGACACCATGGCCGACGGCACCGGCGGGCTGGCCCGCGTGGCGACCGTGCGGACGCGGATCGCCGACCTGGGGCCGGTCCTCTTCGTCCTCGCGGGCGACGTCCTGAGCCCGAGCCTGCTCAGCAAGTACTACTCCGGCCGCCAGATGGTAGAGGCGTTCAACGCGGCCAAGCTCGACTACGCCACCTTCGGGAACCACGAGTTCGAGCTGCCGCTCGATACGCTCGAGGCCCGGATCGCGGAGTCCAAGTTCAAGTGGATCTCGAGCAACTGCGGCCGCGCCGACGGCACGCCGCTCGCGAAGGTGATCCCGTGGGACACGGTCCGCGTGTCCGGCCAGAAGATCGGCATCTTCGGTCTCACGCTCCAGGGCGCCTACCGGAAGGCGTATCGCTGCGGCGATCCCGACAGCGCCGCCCGGCAGGCCATCGACACGCTGGTGGCGCAGGGGGCGGAGATGGTCGTCGGGCTGACTCACCAGACGGTGCAGGCCGACCGGGCGCTGCTGGCCCGCGAGCCGCGCCTCGACCTGGTGCTCGGAGGGCACGAGCACGAGGCGCACGACTCGGTGGTGTCGGGACGCCATCTGCTCAAGGCCGACGCCAACTCGCGCTCCGCCCAGTTCGTCACCCTGTGGGGCGGTAAGGGAAAGTGGCGGCAGGCGGTGGGGCTGGTGCGGATCGACAACCGGCTGCCCGCGGATACGGCGGTGGCCGCGGTGGTCGATCGGTGGGAGGACAGCCTCCGAGCGCGGCTCGGGCCCGAGCGGTCGGTCGGGAGCACGGCCGTGCCGATCGACGCGCGCGACGAGCTGGGCCGGCGCCAGGAGTCGCTGCTCGGCGACCTCGTCACCGACGCCATGCGCTGGGGCACGGGCGCCGAGGTGGCGCTGCTGAATGCCGGCGCGCTCCGCCTGGACGACGTGATCCGGCCGGGGTCGCTGAGCAACTACCAGCTCGAGTCGATCTTCCTGTTTCCGGACGAGACCCGGGTACTGACCGCGACGCTCACGGGTGCCCGGCTCCGCGCCATGCTGGAGCACGGCGTATCCGACGGCTCGGTCGGCAAGGGCGGCTTTCTCCAGGTGTCGGGTGTCGCGTACACCTACGATCCGGCCAAGCCCTCGGGCAGCCGTCTCCAGGGCGACCTTCGGCGTCCCGGCGGGGCCGCCATCCGCGCGGCCGACACCGTGCGGGTGGCGCTCCCGATCTACGCCGCGTGCGAGGGCGGCGACGGGTACGACGTGCCCGAGGCGGCCCCGGCGTGCGCCGCGGACGCGGACGCGCCCCGCGCGGCCGACCTGCTGACGAAGTATGTGGGAGATTCCCTGCGAGGACGGGTCTCGGCACCGGCGAAGGACCGGATCGTCAGGGCCGGAAACACAAATCCCGGCTGAGCGAGAGCTAGCCGGGACCGGAGGCCTTAGCGATTTTGCTCACCCAGGTCGCAAAGCCCTAAATCCCTGGGGCCCCGAAGGGCTATGTCTCTTAAACTTCCGTAAGTGTAGCGAGATCGCCGCGCGTTCGCAAGCCGCCGGGCCTGGCCCGATCGGCCGGGACGCCCCGCTCCCGACTCCCCCCGGCCACGGGTATACTAGAGGATGGCTTCGACGCCGACCACCGCTCTCACCACGCTTCCCAGTGCCTTTGCCGCCGCCTGCCGACTCTCCCGCACCGAGGGGGAGCTGTTCGAGCGGTGCCGGGTCGCCCTGGCGCGGCGGTTTCAGAGCGAGCTGATCTGGCTGACTCTGGTCTCGCCCACCGAGCAACTGCCCCGCTTGGGGCCGGCCAACGGGTTCGAGGAGGCCCAGGAAGTGGCGCGCCTGGGGAGCGGCGAGACCGAAGTCCTCATCCACGCCGATCCGTCGGTGCTCGGCGAGATGCGCGCGGTGGCGATGCCGCTGGCGCTGGGGCTCAGCGTCGTGCTCGAGCTGCGCAGCATCCTGCTCGAGCGCCAGGCGGCGCTCGACGACGCGGTGTTCCAGCTCCGGGCGCTCCGGCAGGTGGCGCGCCTGCTCTCCTCGGTGCACTCCATCGAGGAGACCGAACAGCTCATCCTCGACTTCATGGCCGAGGTGTTCTTCGCGTGGTGGGCGTGCGTCTACCGCCCCGAGGGCGACGCGTACGCCCCCAAGGTCTTCCGCTCCCTCAACGAGCGGCTCCGCCCCGCCCCGATCGACCGGGCCGCACTCGACCGGGCGCTCCCGCCGGGCAGCGCGGCCACGGGGGCGGAGGATGCCGCGGTCGCCGCGATCATCGGGCCGGGCGCCGAGCTGGTGGTGCCGCTGGACGCCGGGGCGGAACGGATGGCGGTGCTGGTGCTCGGCTCGCGGATCAGCGACAAGGTGTACGGCCGGGCGGAGCTGGAGCTGGCGGCCACGCTGTCGTTCGCCGCCGCCATCGCGCTCAAGAACTCCGAGCTGGTCGAGCAGCTTCACAGCGCCGCGACCACGGACGAGCTCACCGGGCTCTACAACCGGCGGGCGCTGGAGGAGCGGCTCGCGGCGGAGATCTCGCGCAGCCTCCGGCATCAGCTCCACACCAGCGTCCTCATGATCGACCTCGATCGCTTCAAGGTCATCAACGACACGATGGGGCACGCGGCCGGCGACCGCCTCCTGATCCAGGTGGCCAAGATCCTTCGGCAGCAGTGCCGCGCGCTGGACGTCGTCGGCCGCCTGGGTGGCGACGAGTTCCTGGTGATCCTGCCGATGACCAAGCCGAGCGAGGCCCAGGTGTTCGTGGGCCGCGTGCAGGCCAGCCTCGCCGCGATGGAGCAGGCCAATCCGGAATTCGGCGCCTGTACGCTCAGCATCGGGGTGGCCGAGTCACCCAAGCACGGGACGACTGTGAGCAGCCTGCTGGCGGCGGCCGACACCGCGCTCTACAAGGCCAAGCGGGGCGGCCGCAACACGGTCGAGGTCGCGGACGGCTAGCCTCGCCATGGCCCATCCGTTCATCCTGCTCGGCGACGCGCTCTGGCTGGATTTCGTCAACAGCGACCGGGGCTGCGTTCCCACGCCACCCGACCTCCTTCCCGATCATGCCGCGTACGTCCGCTGGTGCGAGATCCAGTGCCTGGTCCCCGACGACGATCCCGCCGCCTTTCCCCGCACGCGCGAGTTCCGCACCCAACTGACCGCCCTGGCCGAAGCGATGCACGGCGGCCGCCAGCCGGCGGCCGGCCCGATCGCCGGCCTGAACGAGATCCTCGCCCACAGCACGGGAAGCCGCCGGCTGACGCGGGTCGGCGGCACGTGGCGGCTCCAGTTCCAGCCGAGCGGGCCGCTCCGGGCCCTCGAGGCCATCGCGGGGTCCGCCGCGGCGACGCTCGCCGAGACCCGGACGGCGGTTCGATGCTGTTCCGGCGAGACCTGTTCCCTCTTCTTCACCGACGACTCGCCCACCGGCAACCGCCGCTGGTGCGACGCGCTCGCCTGCGGCGGCCAGGCCAACGTCGAGCGGCGGAGAGTCCGCGGATGAGCGCCCCCGACCCGGTGGACGCCTTCGAGCGCACGCGCGCGGCACTCGGCGCGCGCTACCGGCTCGAGCGCATTGCCGCGGCCGGCGCCGACCGGGTGCTGTTCGAGGCCCACGACGAGACGCTCAAGCGGCGGGTCAGCGTGCGGATCAACTTCTACCGCGATCCGGCGACCCGCGGCTGGTTTCTCCGGGAGGCGGAGGCGCTCGGCCGGCTCGACCACCCCGCCATTCGTCACGTGTACGACGCGGGCGTCGTGGGCGACCTGGCGTACCGGATCGGCAACTGGATCGAGGGCGAAGGGCTGGAGGAGGCGGTGGAGCGCGGCCCCCGGAACATTCCGGCGGTGCTGACGCTGGCCCGCGATCTTCTGGGCGCGCTCGAGCACGCCCACCTGCACGGGATCATCGTCCGCCGGATCGTGCCGGCGACGGTCCTGGTCAACACGAGCGGCCGGGGCACCATCACCGACCTGCGCTTCAGCAGCTACACCCTGCCGGGCATCCCCGCGGGCGCCGTGCCCGACATGCCCATGTTCATGGCCCCCGAGATCCGGCAGGGGGCCGTCGGCGACCCGGCATGCGACGTGTTCGCGGCCGGGGCGCTCCTCTACTACGCGGTGACCGGCCAGGGGCCGCCGCTCGACCCCGCCCGGGTGCGGCGGCCGACGGAGCTCCGACCCACCTGCCCGCGCGCGATCGAGCGGATCGTGCTCCGGGCAATGAGCCCGGCGCCCGAGGACCGCTACCTCACCGCCGCGGAGATGCTCGAGGATTTCGCGTCCGACGCCGGCACGTTCGAGACGCACGCGGCGGCCGTGGTGCAGGGGCCGGCCTCGGAAGATCAGCGGCAGTGGGAACAGTGGCTCCGGCGCGCCCTCGGCGACGATTACGAGCTGCTGTCGCTGCTCGGGACCGGCGGGTTCGGGCGGGTGTACCGCGTGCGCGACCTGCAGCTCGAGCGCGAGGTCGCGCTCAAGGTGCTCCATCCCACACTGACGGAGGATCCCGTGGTGGTGGAGCGGTTCCGGCGGGAAGCGCAGCTCGCGGCCCGGCTCAATCATCCGCACATCGTCAATATCTTCGACGTCGGCGGACGGTTCGGGCTCATCTGGTACACCATGGAGCTGATCGACGGGCCGAATCTGGCCCAGCTGGTCGAGCGGACGGGGCCGCTGCCGCTGCCCCAGGTGCTCCGGCTGCTGCACGAGTCGCTCTCGGCGCTCGCCCACGCGCACGCCTCCGGGCTGGTGCACCGGGACATCAAGCCGGAGAACATCCTGCTCGATCCGTCGGGCAGTTGGCAGGTCACCGATTTCGGCCTGGCGCTCGCGCTCCGCGGCCGGTCCGGCGGCCCCGCCAGCCGAAGCGGGACGCCCCAGTTCGCCAGCCCGGAGCAACTGCTGGGGGAGCAGGTGGACCAGCGCTCCGACCTCTACAGCCTGGCCGCGGTGGTGTACTACGCGCTGCTCGGGACCCCACCGTTCCCCGGCACCACTACCGAGCAGGTGCTGGCGCGGCAGACCACCGACCAGCTTCCCACGGCGCGCGCCCAGCGCGACGACGTGAGCGACGCATTCGAGCAGGTGCTCGACCGTGCGCTGAGCGCGGACGTAGAGCGCCGCTTCGCGTCGGCCGCCGAGTTCCTCGAGGCCCTCGAGCGGACCGAGGAGCCGGAAGGCCGGGAGCCGGTGGCCGACTGGGCCCGGGCGGCCGCCCGCTGGTTCAGGCGCTCACCTCTTGACTAAACGAAGCCCACCGGCAGATTTGTGCGCACCTGGCACAGTCTCGTACAACTTCCTGAAGCACTAGAGCCGACGCTGGTCGGCCGCATGCTTTTTATGACGCGGGATGGGCCCGCGCTCATAAAAACTCGGTGTCCCGCCGGTCGGGTCGCCGACGCAGTCCAATAACGCGGAGTAGGCGCAATGGCTCGCACCCTGGGTACGGTGAAGTGGTTCAACGACGCGAAGGGCTTTGGTTTCATCACGCCGGAGAATGGGGACAAGGACTGCTTTGTCCACCACACCGCCATCAAGGCCGAGGGCTTTCGCAGCCTGGCCGAGGGTGACCGGGTAGAGTTCGACATCGTGCAGGGTGCCAAGGGGCCCGCCGCCGAGAACGTCTCCAAGGTCCAGTAGGCACGACGGCTGGACACACACGAGGGGCCGCTCCTCCAGGAGCGGCCCCTCGTGTTCCGGCACCCCTCACTTGTGGCGGTAGATGACCCGGCCGCGGGTGAGATCGTAGGGAGAGAGCACGACGCTGACGCGGTCGCCTTCCAGCACGCGGATCTTGAACTTGCTCATCTTCCCGGCCGCGTAGGCCAGGATTTCGTGACCGTTCTCGAGCATGACCCGATAGTTACGGTCGGGCAGCACCTCGGTCACGACCCCCTCCATCTCGATCCCTTCTTCCTTGGCCATCCAGGCCCTCCATTGACAGTGACGGACAAACGGCGCCGCAGCGCCGGGGTACAGCGGGTGGAATCTTGCGCGGCGGGGGCCCGGAAGCAACTACCGGTCTAGTTCGACCCGCTGGGCAGTTGCACCCGAATCTGATCGATCTTCTCCTCCACCAGCTGCACGAGCTCGCCGATCAAGGTGGCGTCGAAGGACAGTTTGGCCCCCGCCGCGCGGTACATCTCCGGCAGGCTCCGGACCGCCCCGAGCGCCAGCGCCTCGCGGTAGCTCACGACCGCGCCGCGCGGGTCGTTCAGGCTGTTGCGCCAGATCTGGAGCGCACCGATCTGCGCGATACCGTATTCGATGTAGTAGAACGGATACATGAAGATGTGGAGCTGCCGGTACCAGCGAGCCACCCGCTCGCGCTCGAGGCCGGACCAGTCGACTCCCCGCTCGAACCGGCTCCGGATGCGGAGCCACGCCTGGTCCCGGGCCTCCGCATCGCCGCCGTCGGAGCTGGTGTAGATCCAGGTCTGGAACGCGTCCACCGAGGCGATGTGGACCAGGCTCAGCAGGATGTCCTCCAGGTGCTCGAGCCATGCCCCGCGATGATCCTCCGGCGTGAAGTATCCGACCGGCTCGGCGAGATGCGGCGAGGCGAGCAGCTCCATCGACATCGACGCCAGCTCCGCCGCCTCGCTCCCCGGATGCCGTTGCCAGATGAGCGGCTGCCGGTGGGAGGCGAAGGCGTGGAAGGCGTGGCCGGCCTCGTGCAGCAGGGTCATGACGTCGTCCACCAGGCCGACGGCGTTCATGAAGATGAAGGGGCGTCCCCGGAAGTGGAGCGTCTCGCAGTAGCCGCCGGGGGCCTTGCCCTTCCGGCTGTCGAGATCGAGCAGCCGCTCGTCGATCATCGTCTGGAACTGGCGCCCGAGGATCGGGTCCACGCGATCGAACACCTGTCGCGCCTTGCCGACGAATTCGTCCACGGTCTCGAACGGCCGCAACGGGCTCTGGCGCTCCGGATCGACCGCCAGGTCCCACGGGCGCAGCACGTCGAGCCCCAGCCGGCGCCGGCGATGCTCCAGCACGCGCGTCACGGCCGGCGTCACCGCGCGCTCGACCGCTTCGTGGAACCGCTCGCAATCCGCCGGGGAGTAATCGAAGCGATACTTGGCCGGAAAGACGTAGTCGCGGTAGTTGGCGAAGCCGGCGTTCCGCGCGACGCGCTGCCGGAGCTCCAGCATCCGGTCGAACAGGCCGGCGAGCGACCCCCGCTCCTCGATGTACGGCTGGGTGGCGGCCCGGAACGCGCGCTCACGGACCGACCGGTCGGCGCTCTTGAGGAACGGCTGCAGCTGCGGCAGCGGGCGCTCCTTGCCCTCCCACTCGACGGTCATGGAGCCGGTGATCCGCTGGTACCGCGCGCTCAGCAGCTCGAGCTCCGAGAACAGCGGGACATTCGCCTCCCGGAAGATCTCGATGGAGGTCCGGAACCGGGCCAGCGTGGTGACCAGCTCCGGCGTGCTGTGTCCCAGGGCCACGAATCGGCGCGCCAGCTCCACGCTCCGCTCCTCGGCCTTGGGCAGGATGTCCGTGGAGAAGCGGAGGTGGTCCTTCTCCTTCTCCGGATGCGAGGTGTCGATGGTGTACGCGATCATCGCCTGCGCGGCCGCCTCGGTGACCAGCTCCTCCAGTCGCGACCAGGCCCGGAGCCACTCGTCTACGGTGGACTCGTCGAGCGGCCGCTCGGCGAGGTCTTCGTAGTAGGGACGGACGTCGTCCCAGGTGGCTTTGGCCAGGGCCGCGGGGGAGGCGGGCAGTACCGACACGGTCACGAGCGCTCCTGCGGCAGGAAGACAGTGGGTGAGCTGCCACCATATAACCACGGTTTCGGGCGTGTCACAACCGGTCCGCGCCCGTCAGGGCCGTTCGGCGCGGTCGTGCCGGTAATAGAGGTAGGCGAGCGAGAGCGCCACGAGCGCCAGCAGGAAGACCGAGCCCACCCGGTACAGCGCATCAAGCGATGAGAGATCGAAGAGCACCACCTTGACCACGGCGAGTCCCGCCACCGCCAGCCCGGCCACCCGGGCCTGCTGCAGCGACAGCGCGAAGCCCAGGGTCACCAGGCCCGCCGAGAAGAGGAGCCACCAGGCGCTCACGGCGAGCCCCGAGGCCAGGCCGGCCGTCTGGGCGTCGAGGCTCCGCAGCTCGAAGTACCGGCGAAGCTCGCCGGTGACGCCGAACAGCGCCATCGTCCCCGCCACGATCCAGAGCCCGGCGCGAACGAGGCGGGTATCCTCCCGGCCCTCCTCCACCCGCCAGAGGCGCGCCGCGTACGCCGCGGTGGCGGCGATTCCGCCCCAAAGCGCCAGCGCCCACGGACCGAGAAACGCCCGATCCCAGGTACGCCGCGCCCCGGCCGCACCATCGAAGAGCTGCTGCAGCGCCGCGGCGAGCGTGAGCAGGCCGTACCACCGCCCATCGGTGCGGTCGAGCCACCGGTCGAGCGCAGCCCACAGCACCGCCAGCGCCAGCAACGCCCAGACCTGCGACACACCCTCCCATCGCTGCACGGCGGCGATCCCGAGGGCCGCCGCCCCGACGGCGGCGAACGCCGGGCGGACCCGGAGATAGCCCGCAAGCAGGTACGGCGCGGCCACGATGGAGGGCACCAGCCAGGGCCGGGCGTCGAACCGCGGGGCATCGAGACCGTGCACCGCCCAGCCGATCAGCATCGGGGTGACGAAGAAATAGAACGCCTCGCCCGCGGACCAGCCGTCGCCGTGAGCCCGGGGGCCGCTGTGAATCGGCAGGACCTGGGGACGCCGGAGCGCGTGCCACCAGACCGGGGCGGACAGCACCAGGCCCGCGGCGAGCACGGCCCGGTGCTCGGGGATGCGATCGCTCGCGGCGGCGAGTAGCGTCCAGCCGCCCGAGAACGCCAGGAGGCGCGTCTCCCACCACCGCTCGCGGAGGCCCACGTAGAGCCCCGCGGTTCCACCGACCAGGCCGAACAGCAGCACTCCCCAGGGCCGTGCATGCTCCGCCGCCCCCAGGGTGCCGACGCCGAAGTAGCTGGCGGCGACGACCAGCGCGGCCAGTCGCCAGTGCCGGCGCGCCGCCACGAGGCCGAGGCCGGCGGCCATGCTGGCGAGATACAGGAGCAGCAGATCGGCGTTGGTCCGCTCGTGTCCCAGGAGGACCGGGGCGAAGAACGCGCCGAGCGCCGCGGTCACGCCGAGGGCCTCCACGTCGATGGCGTACGCGATCGTCGCCAGGGCGACCGACACGAGGGCCAGACCCACGATCCCGGTCGCGGACGGGAGGACGCCGTACAGCCTCGAGGCCGCCCAGATGCTGAGGTAGATGATCCCGCTGCCGGCGCCGACCAGGGCAGCGCCGTAGGTGCGGTAGCGCGGCTCGAGCCGCCAGCCGAGTGCCCCTACGCCGATGCCGGCCACCACGCCGCCCAGGCAGCGGAGCGCGGGGGAGATCCAGTTCCGGTCGAAGGAAAGCTTGAGCAGATAGCCGGCGGCCAGCAGCAGGGCGACCACCCCGATCCCCAGAAGGAGCCGCTGGCCGATCCACCGCTCGGAGGCGAGCGTGCCGACGCCGGCGCGTGGCGAGCTTCGCGGCGGGGGCGGTGAGGCGTGCGGGGCCGGCGAAGCCGGCGAGGCGGGTGACGAACCCTGAGCGGACGAGTAGGAAGGCGGCGGAGACGACGGTGCGCCGGACGGGAGCGAAGGAGCCGGCGGCGGCGAGAGCGGCGAGGGCACAGGCTGGGGCGGCGCCGGCGCGGCTTCCGGACTAACGCCGCCACGGGCCAGCTGACGGACGAGCGCCTCCAGCACCGCCATGCGCTGCTCGAGGCGATCGAGTCGGTCGTCCGTGCTCACGAACGCATGGTCATGAATGCATGGTCATGCCGCGCCGGCCTCCTCCGCCGTCTGGGCACCGAGACGCATCTCCCGCGGAACCTGCAGGGCCAGCACGCCGGCCAGCGCCACGATCCCACCGGCCACCGAGAACGGCCACCCATGGCCCACCCGCTGGAAGATCGTGGTGCCCATGATCGGTGCCACGACCCGGGCCAGCCCGGCGAACGTCTGGGCCACGCCCATCGTGGTGCCCAGCTCGCGCGGGTCGCTGTGGCGCGACATGAGCGACGTCGTCGCCGGGAACAGCAGCGCCGTGCCGATCGGCACGAGCGGAATGACGGCCGCGAAGGCCCAGAGGGTATGAGGAATAGGATACAGCAGGAGCCCGACCGCGAGAAGGAGGGCCCCCGACCGCATCGTCCAGCTCTCGCCCAGCCGGTCGACGATCGGGCCCAGCAGCAGGCTCCGCATGACCAGCGACAGCACCCCGATATAGGCGAAGATCGGGCCGATCGTCTTCTCGGTGAGCCCGAACTCGGCCTGGAGATACAGGGACAGCACCGACGTCATCACCGAGAAAGCGATCATGCCGATGCCGTAGATCCAGACCAGGCGGGAGACGAGCAGCGTGGGATGCCGGAGGACGAGCCACGCCGGGTGCCAGATGTGCTTTCTCGGAACCCCGGCGTCGCCTCGAGTGCCCGGGCGGGACTCGGCCAGCCACTTCCACGCGAAGGCGACGTTCACGAGGCAGAGCGTGGACGCGACGATTCCCGGGGCCGCGGGTCCGAGCGCGAAGGCGAACGATCCGATGGCGGGACCGAGAATGACGCCGGCGGCGGTGGCGGCGGAGAGCCAGCCGAGGGCGCGGGCGCGGTCCTTCGGCTCGACGGTATCGGCCACGTAGGCCTGGGCCACGCCGGTGGTGCCGCCGCCGGCCCCCTGGACCAGGCGCGAGGCGAGCAGCAGCCACACTGCGTCGGCGAACCCGAAGACGGCATAGGCCACGGCGGAGGCGCTCAACCCGATCAGGAGCGCCGGCCGCCGGCCGTAGCGATCGGAGACCCGTCCCCAGAGCGGCGCCGAGAGGAGCTGGGCGATCGAGAAGCTGGCGATGAGGCCGCCGACCATCTCGGGCGTCGCATCGAGCCGCGTCGCATAGAACGGCAGCAGCGGCAGGACGATCATGAACCCGATAGCGTCCACGAAGCAGACGAAGATCAGCACGGCCAGGCGCCGGAGCCGGGCGCGATTGCCGTTCGCGGGCGCGGTCGTCCCCGGAGCGGTCATCCCCGGAGCGGTCATCGCGGGCCGGCGCGGGCCGCCCCGAACGCGAAGACCGCGGCACTCACCAGCATCAGCACCACGCCGTAGGCCGCGGCGACCCCGACGTCCGACTGGCGCAGACTCGACAGGATCTCGAGCGAGACCGGCCGGGTGTCGTAGGTGTAGAGCATGATCGAGGTCACGAAATCTCCGAAGGCGGTGACGAAGGCCAGACTCGCCCCCGCCAGGAGCGCCGGCCTCAGGAGCGGCAGCGTGATCCGGCGCAGGGTGCGCCCGCGGCCGGCGCCGAGCGTGGCCGCCGCCTCGTCCATGGACGGGTCGAGCGCGCGCACGCCGGCCAGGAGGGCGCGGCTGGCGATCGGTAGATTCCGTACGAGATAGGCGAGCGGAAGGATCCAGAGCGTGCCCACCAGGATCAGCCGCCCGGCCCACGGGGCATGCACGCTGAAGGTCGTCGCGAGGGCGATGGCGAAGACGGTGCCGGGCACCGCCCACGGAAGCGCTAAAAGCGCCTCGATCAGGCGGCCGCCCCGGACCTTCCAGCGGACGCTCAGGAGGGCGCCCACCAGCGCGATGGCGACCGCCGCCAGCGTCGCCAGCGTCGCCAGCCAGAGGCTGTTGACGAGCGGGCGCGCGCGCACCGGATCCTGCACCAGCGTCAGGTAGTTCCGCAGCGTGTAGGCCGGCGGGATGGGCTCGGTGGTCCAGGTGCCGAGGGGCACGAACGAGACCAGGAGCAGCGTCAGGTGCGGCAGGAGCAGCACGGCGGCGAGGCCCCAGCCGGCCACCGCCATCCCGAGCCGGACGGAGCGGCTCTGCACCGTAATCCGCGCCGGCGCGGCCCCCTTCCGACCGCCCGCGGCGGCGTCCACCGCACCCGACCCCCGGAACAGCCAGAGGGCCGCGAGCGCCACGAGCGTGAGCGAGATCGTCTCGACCATCGCCAGCCGGTCGTCGCCGTTGAGCCGGGTGGCGACGATCTGCGTGGGCATGACCCGGAACCCGCCGCCGAAGATGTAGGGCGCGCTGAACGAGGCCAGCGCCGTCATGAACGTGAGCAGCGCCGCTCCGCCGAGCGCCGGATAGAGCTGGGGCAGCACGACGCGCCGGAGCGTCCGCCAGCGTCCGGCGCCGAGACTCGCGGCGGCCTCGTACAGCGACGCGTCGAGCGATTGCAGCGCCGCGCGCACGAACAGGTAGAAGTAGACGTACATCGAGTAGGCGTGCACCAGCAGGATGGCCCCCGCCCCCTGCAGCCTCCACGGCGGATCGGTGAGCCCGAGCAGCCGCTGCACCAGGAGGGAGACGAAGCCGGTCTCGCCGTAGAGGAACAGGAAGGCCAGCACCCCGACCAGCGGCGGGAGCACGGCGGGCAGCGCCACGAGCCCGCCGAGGACGCGGCCGCCGGGGAGGTCGTACCGGGCGAACAGGAAGGCGAGCGGGATGCCGATGAGCGCGGCCAGCCCGACGCTCGCCACCGAGGTCCAGAGGCTGCCCCAGAGCGCGCGCCACTCGGTGGGCCGCTCGATGAACAGGCGCAGGTACTCGAGCGTCCAGCCCGAGGGCTCCCGCACCCCCTCGATCAAGACCAGCACCAGCGGGTACACCACCAGCCAGACGAGCCCGACGAGGAGGAGCGCCGCGAGCAGCCGCGCGCGCCGGGCGGAGGTCACCGGCCGTCCGGCGGGAACAGGTGAATGCCGCCGCCCACCCGCCGGCTCGGCAGGAGCCCCACGCGGGCGCCCGCGGGCACGGCCTGCGGCGGCGCGACGACGTCGAGCACGGCACCACCGTCGGTGCGCGCGGCGAAGATCGCGGACGGACCGATGAAGCGGCGCGAGGTGATGGTGGCGGGGACGGCGCCCGGCCCGGGGAGCGTGAGCCGCAACGCCTCGGGGCGGACGAGCATGAGGGCGCGTCCGGGAGGAGGCAGCGCGCGGCCGGCCGCGGCTTCGATTTCCCACTCGACGCCCTCGAGCGCGATCCTGGCGCCGCGCGCCGTCGGCCCGAGCAGCACGACCTCGGCGGAGCTAGAGCGCCCGACGAACCGGGCGACGAACGCGTTGGCCGGCCTGCCGTAGAGCTCGTCCGGCGCGCCGACCTGCTCCAGCCGGCCTTCGTGCATCACCGCGACCCGGTCGCCGAGATCGAAGGCCTCGTCCTGCTCGTGGGTCACCAGCACGGTGGTGATGCCGACCCGGTGAATGACGTCCCGGATCTCGCGCCGGGTCCGCTCGCGGAGGGTCGGGTCGAGGTTGCTGAGCGGCTCGTCCAGGAGGAGCACGCGCGGCTCGGGAGCGAGCGCGCGGGCGAGGGCCACGCGCTGCTGCTGGCCACCCGAGAGGTGCGCGATGCGGCGCCCGCCGTAGCCCGCGAGATCCACCAGGGCCAGCGCCCGCTCGACGCGCCGGTCGAGATCGGCGCCGCCGATGCCGAGCGACTCGAGCCCGAAGGCCACGTTGGCGCGCACGTCGAGATGCGGGAACAGCGCGTAGTGCTGGAACACCATGCCGAACCGCCGCGAGACCGGCGCGACGGCGGTGACGTCCTCGCCCTCGACCACCACCCGCCCCTCGTCCGGCGTGTCGAACCCGGCCAGCAGCCGGAGCGTCGTGGTCTTCCCGCTGCCGCTCGGCCCGAGCAGCGCCATGATCTCGCCGCGCTCCAGTCCGAGCGAGACGTGGTCCACCGCGAGGACCTCGTCGAAGCGCTTCACGAGCCCCTCCAGCCGGAGGAAGCCGCTCACGGCGCGTGTCCGGCGCGGCCGGTGCCGCGCACGTGCCGGTCCCAGTACCCCATCCAGGCCGACCCCTGCCGCGCCAGCAGGTCCCAGTCCACCTCGGCCACGACCATCTCGCGCTCGACGCCCGCCACCCAAGCCGGCACCCGCTCGATCGGGAGGTCGCGGCGCGCGGGCAGCCGGTACACGCGCTCGGCCGCCAGTAGCTGGGCCTCCACGCTGCCGACGTAGTCGATGAAGGCGCGGGCCGCCTCGGGATGGCGCGCGCCCCGGACGAGGCCAATCGCATCGTCGATCACCACGGTCCCGCTCCGCGGAAAGACGTAGTCGAACGGCATGCCCTTCGACCGGCTGATCAGGATGTCGGGCAGGTCCCAGAGGGTGACGACGCCCTCGCCTCGCGCGAGCCGCGCGTCGAGGATGGCGGGGTTGAGCGCGTACGCCTTGGTCTGCCCGTCGAGCCGCCGGAGCCAGGCCATGCCCTGCGCCGTGTCGCCGGTGGTGCGGAGACTGCGCTCGATGAGCAGGCCCCAGATGGCGCGCATCGTCCCGCTCGCCATGGGATCGCGGATCAGCACCTTGTCGAACCAGCGCCGGTCCAGCACCGCGTCCCAGTCGTGCGGCGCATCCTTCCGCGCCACGAGGCGGCTGTTGAAGGCGATCACCGCCGGCGTGCGGTAGGCGGGAAAGTAGAGATCGCCCTCGCCGATGCCGCGGAGCCCTACCCGGTCGGCCCAGGCCGGGCGGTAGGGAGCCAGCAGCGAATCATGCACGCCGCGATCGAAGATCGTGGTCGGCCCCCCGAACCAGACGTCGGCCTGCGGATTCACCCGCTCGAAGCGCAGCCGGTCGAGGATCTCCTGCGATCCCATGTCGAGCCAGCGGACATCGATGTCCGGGCGCTCCCGCTCGAAGGCGTGCTCCAGGAGCGTGAGCTGGTCGCGCCCGTGTGGCGAGTAGACGACCACGGCGGTACGGCCGTCGGGCAGGCAGGCGAGCGCGGAGAACACGGGGAGCACGAAGCGGCACCACGCCCGGCGCCCCGCCCTCACTTCAGGGCCAGCAGATTCGCGAACAGGCGGAACGCGCCCGGCACGCCCGCCGGCAACTGGCGGAAGAAGCTGAGGCCCGTATAGACGTAGGTGCCGCGGCCCACCTTGGCCACCAACAGCCCGCCCCGGAGCGGCATGCTCCCGGGATCGTGCATCTCGAGGAGCGGCCGGTACGCCGGTGCCCAGCTTCGGGCGAAATACAGTCCGCGCTCCTGCACCCAGCCGGTCCAGTCGGCGTCGCCCAGGCGATTGGGGACGCGCATCGCGGAATCGGAGGGCGCGAGGATCCGGACCAGCGCGGTCTCCTCGGTGACGCGGTCGTGGCTCACCGCCGGCAGGTCCCGCCGCGCCGCCGGATCGCCGACGGTGAGCGGGAAGGGCGCGAAGCCGCCCTCGAAGAAGCGCTGCTGCTGGTACTGCACGATGACGAGGCCGCCCCGCCGGGCGTACTCGAGCAGCCGGCCGTTGGCCTGGACCAGCGCCGAGTCGGTCTCGTAGGCGCGGGGGCCGACGACGATGGCGTCGTATCGGCCGAGGTCGCCCCGATCGAGCGCGGCCCCATCCAGCACTGTCACGGGGACGCCCGCGCGGCGGAGCGCCTCGGGCACGCGGTCCGCGGCCCCGCGCACGTAGCCGACGCGGGTGAGCGCGGGCAGCCTGAGCGGCGCCACCCGCACCGTGGCGACCGCGGGCCGGACATAGGATCGGGGCCGGATATGCGGGTAATCGACCAGGACGAGGCCCGCGTCGTACCGGCGGCCGGCGGAGTCGCGCGCGACGGCTCTGATGCGGACCGTCCCGGGCGGGGACGCGGCCGGCGGGCGCAGCTCGAACTCGAGCGTCTCGCGCGCATCCTCGCGCTCGAGGCGGAACGGCTGCGGCCGGACCGCGGACCAGCCGTCCGGTAGCTCGAGCGTGACGACGCCCGCCGTGGTGTCGCGGGCGCCATGGGTGAGGGTGACGGTGAACCGTCGCGACGTCCGCTCGCCGGCGGCCCACACTTCGGTGCCGGGATCGATCGCCACGCCGACCCTCGGCACCACGACGACCGGCCGGCGGACCTCCCCTCGCGCCTGATCGTTGAGGCGCAGACTGACCTCCCGCTCGACGGAGGCGACGCCGTCCACCACGAACGATCCGGCGAGCGGCGGGCCGCCGAACGGCGCGCCGCGAACCTCAGGCGGGGCGGCGCTCCAGTCGTAGAGCCCCGCGTCGGGCGCGGGGAGCCGGAAATAGGGGCCGCTCGGTGAGGCCGCCGGTCCCACGAGGGCCGTGAACTCGCGGCCCACGAGCGCCCCCGGATCGAGTTGAAGGGTCACGCTCCGAGTGCCGTCCACCGTGAAGTCGGCCCCCGTCCGGAGCGAAGCGGTGACGGTGTGGCGCTCGGTACCGGCGTTCCAGCACTCGAGCGTGACCGTGACGCGTTGCCCGCGCACGACGCGATCGTCATCGCTCCGCGCATCGCACACCAGCCCCGCCGACATGGCAATGGCGCGGTCGAGATGCGCCAGCTCGTCCGCGGGGACGCCCGCCCCGGTCCAGCGCCGCCGGAGCGCCAGGAGGGTCGCGACGTTGGCCTCGCCTGCACGCGGCACCGCGCCGGGGGCGGCGGCGGCGGTGTCGATCCCGGCAAAGAGGTCCGCGCCCCCCCGCCCCGTTCGATCCTCCACGAGCGCCAGCCGCACGATCGACGGTCCCAGGTTCTGGATGCGCCCCATGTCCTGCGAGCGGTGCAGGCTCCGTCCGGCCATGGCGATCTGATGAAACGACAGCCCCGCCGCGCGGTCCAGCTCGCCGCCCTCGATCGTCGCGGTGGTGGCGGCGGTGTCGAACCGGGTGCTCCGGTAGAGCTTGGCCGGCGTCCACGGGGCCAGTCCCTCCTCCCGCGCCAGCTCGGGGAAGCGGGTGGAATCGCCCGCGACGCGGAACGCCTCGCGCGCGGCCCACCCCGCGGCCTGATGCTGGCCGTGCCCATCCTTCGGCGTCCCGCTGAAGACCGAGACGATCACCTGCGGACGGAAGCGGCGCACGATGCGGACGACGTCCTTGAGGATCGTGTCTTCCGGCCAGTGCCGCCACGTTTCCTCGAGCGTCTTGGAGTAGCCGAAGTCGTACGCGCGAGTGAAGAACTGGCGAGCGCCGTCGAGCCGGCGCGCCGCCAGCAGCTCCTCGGTCCTGAGCAGCCCCAGGCCCTCGCCCAGCTCGGGTCCGATGAGGTTCTGGCCGCCCTCGCCCCGATTGAGCGACAGATACGCCGCCTCCGCCCCCATGCCCCGCACCAGGACCGTCAACAGCTCGGTGTCCTCGTCGTCGGGGTGCGCTCCGATCATCAGGACCCGCTTGCTGTGCCCCAGCATGCGGAGCTCGCGGTCGAGCGCCAGCACGCCACCGGTCGAGGGCGGCTCGAGCTGGGCACGGAGGGGCGCGGCGACGGCGAAGAGCGTGAGGAAGGCGGACACGACGAAAGGCGAGCGGCGCACGGACCCCGGCCGGTAGTGGTGAGGCAGGAAGGTATACCCGTCCGGGGGCGAAGGCGAAGCGGCTTCGTCAGCCTGGTGAAGCCCGGGCCGGCGGGAGCCGGGGAGGGGTCACTGCAGCGGTGCGGCGCCCAGCGGAGTGTCGTGAATCGACTGCCGGAAAGCCGGGTGCCGGCGCCACAGGTAGGCTCCCATACACACCGCCGCCAGCGTATTGGCCGACACCACGGCCCAGAAGGGGAACAACTCCTGGGTCCGCTCCGAATAGACCTGGAGAAATCCGTAGAACATCACCTCGAAGGCGAGGAACACCGGCAGCAGGGCATAGCGCACCACCGAGTTCTCGATGGCCCAGTGCACCAGGGCCACCAGCCCCATGCCGAGGAGGGCGAAGACGATGAAGTGGAACGCGGTGTACAGCAGGATGGCGCCGAACGCGATGGAACCGGCCTCCGGCGCACGCTCGCCCAGCAGCAGCGTCTGGCCGAGCAGGCTGGGAGTCTGGAAGGGATGACCGGCAAAGGAGTCGAGCACCAGGAACCACACGGCCACCGCCATCCCGCCGATCAGGCCGACATCCGTGCCCTCGCCGATGACCGAGTGACGGTTCTCCGGCATGACATTTTCCCCCAAGCCCCGGGCAGAGGCTCCGCGGCATCCGGATTCCCAGCTCCGCGGCCTGCGGGCCCGGGCCAGCAGGCACCGTCGCATTCGCGGCGTGCCTTCACAGTGGGACCGGGGACGCGGCTGCGCAAGGCGCCTCGGCTATGCCCCCCGAGGGCCCTCGGGCGGGTGGGACGGCGGCGTCACCTCGTCGCCCAGGGGGGCTTCCTCAAACGACTGTGCCAGGCGCGGATGGCCGCGCCAGAGATACCAGGCCATGCCCACGACGCCGAGCAGGCCGCCGGTGACGATCGGCCACGCGGAGAGCCGCTCGCCGGTCGCGGTTCCCATCATCCAGGTGAGGCCGGTGAACAGGCCGAACACCACCACCAGCCCGATCCACACGCCCATCCGGAGCGCGATGTTCCGGGTGGCGAGGTGCACCACGAACGCCAGCCCCATGCCGATCAGGGCGAAGACGAACAGGTGGAACACCGTATAGCCGAGCACGATGCGGGGAACGATGTGTTGGACGCCGGGAGTCAGATCTCCGCGGAAGAAGATCTTGCCCAGCACGTTCGGCGTGGAGAACGGCTGGCCGGCGGCCGTATCCACGATCAGGTACCAGGCAGCCACGATCGCGGCCCCGATGACACCGGTCAGCAGTCCCTCGCGGAACGTCGAGTGTTCGTGCATGTGCATTGCAGCCCCCCACCTGAGAGTCGTGGTTTCTTCGCTAATCCGCAACATGGGCCCGTGCACGGTGCCGGAAATGTGTCCGAGGTCACCGCCCGCGTCTCGAAGCGCACTGCTCGCACGGACATGCGGCCATCAGCCGCTCGAACGTGTATATCCCGGTCCCGTGCCCGTCGTTCCATTGAATCCGCAGACCGTAGGTGCCGACCAGCGCCACCGACAGCGGCCCGATATCCGCGCTGATGAGCGCCGGGTCGAGGAGCGGACGCCCGCTCATCTCCTCGACGCACAGGGCGCAGCCGCACGCCTGTCTCAACTCGCGCGCCGGATAGAACGAGCGGTGGCCGTTCTGCTCCCACTCGATTAGGAGACCGTCGTCCTGGCGGGTGATGGCGTACGGGCTGGGATGGGGCATCGGGGCTCCGGGGCGACGGGACCTGAATGGATAGTATATTGTGCCTGACTTCAACCACGACGGATCATGCCGACTGACGCGACCAATCCCTTTGGCGCCCGCGCCTCCCTCCGGTTCGGTGACCAGAGCGCGGCCGTCTACCGCCTGCCCGAGCTGGCCCGGCAGGGGCTGGGGAACCTCGACCGCCTTCCCTTCTCGATTCGCATCCTGCTCGAAAATGCGCTCCGCCACGTCGGCCGGGGGTTCGTCACCGAGGCCCACGTGCGGAACCTGGCGTCGTGGAGCCCGGCAGGGGCAGGCCGGGGCGAGGTGCCCTTCATGCCGGCGCGCGTCGTCCTGCAGGACTTCACCGGGGTGCCGTGCGTCGTCGATCTCGCGGCCATGCGCGCCGCCATGGGGCGGATGAACGGCGACCCCGACCGGATCAATCCCGTCGTCCCCTGCGACCTGGTCATCGACCACTCGGTGCAGGTGGACTCCTACGGCTCGGCGCGCTCGCTCAAGCTAAACGTGGAGCTCGAGTTCGAGCGGAACCTGGAGCGCTACCAGCTGCTCAAGTTCGCGCAGCGGGCGTTCGACAACTTCCGCGTGGTGCCGCCCGGGACCGGCATCGTCCACCAGGTCAACCTCGAGTATCTGGCGCCGGTCGTGCAGCTCCGGCCGCAGTTCGGCGAGCTCACGGCCTATCCGGATACCCTCGTCGGCACCGATTCGCACACGACCATGATCAACGGACTCGGCGTCGTGGGCTGGGGGGTGGGCGGCATCGAGGCGGAGGCGGTCATGCTGGGGCAGCCCTACTTCATGCTCCTGCCCGAGGTGATCGGGATGAAGCTCGTGGGCGAGCTGCCCCTCGGCACCACCGCCACGGACCTGGTGCTCACGGTGACGCAGCTGCTCCGGAAAAAGGGCGTGGTGGACAAGTTTGTCGAGTTCTACGGTCCGGGCCTCAGCGCCCTCGGCCTGGCCGACCGGGCGACGATCGCCAACATGGCGCCCGAGTACGGCGCCACGATGGGCTTCTTTCCAGTGGACGCCGAAACGGTGCGCTACCTGGAGCGGACCGGCCGGGGCAAGGCCATCTGCGAGCGGGTGGAGCGGTACAGCAAGGAACAGGGGCTGTTCCGGACCGACGCCAGCCCGGACCCGGAGTTCACGGCGGTGCTCGAGCTGGACCTGGCGACGGTGACGCCGAGCCTCGCGGGCCCCAAGCGGCCGCAGGATCTGGTGCCGCTCACGCAGCTCAAGCGCAATTTCATCGTCAACCTGCCGGCCCTGATGAGCGGGACCGTGCCCGCCGCCCGGAAGGAGCTGGCCGAAAGCGCCTACTCGCGCTGGATGGGCGAGGGCGGCGCCAACGTGACCATCGGCGACCACGGGGCGGAGGAGCACACCGCGGCCATCGCGGCGAGCGATCCCGACGCGCCGCCCGTGGTGACCGGGCAGCTCGACGGCCGGGACATCACGCTGCACGACGGCGCGGTCGTGATCGCCGCCATTACCAGCTGCACCAACACCTCGAACCCGTCCGTGATGATCGGCGCCGGCCTGGTGGCGCGGAAGGCGGTCGAGCGCGGCCTCATGACCAAGCCCTGGGTCAAGACCAGCCTGGCGCCGGGCTCGCGCGTCGTCACCGACTACCTCGAGGGCTCCGGCTTGCTGCCCTACCTCGAGCAGCTCCGGTTCAACACGGTGGGCTACGGGTGCACGACCTGCATCGGCAATAGCGGCCCCCTGCCCGACGTCATCAGCGCACTGATCGACGAGCATTCGCTGGTCACGGCGGCGGTGCTGAGCGGCAACCGGAACTTCGAGGCGCGGGTGCACCCGCAGGTGCGCGCCAACTACCTCGCCTCCCCGATGCTGGTCGTGGCCTTCGCCCTGGCCGGACGGGTGGACATCGACCTGTCGCGGGAGCCCCTGGGCACCGACCAGAGCGGCCGGCCCGTGTTCCTCAAGGACATCTGGCCCACCCAGGACGAGGTTCGGAACGCCATGGCGGCCTCGCTCAAGCCGGAGCTGTTCGAGCGGCGCTACGGCTCGGTCTTCGAGGGCGACGAGACCTGGCAGGCGCTGCGGGTGCCGGACGGCAGCCGGTACGCCTGGGACGACGCGTCCACCTACGTCCAGGAGCCGCCGTTCTTCATCGACCTGCCGGCGGAGCCCGAGCCGTTCCGGGACATCGCGGGCGCGCGGGTGCTGGCCGTGCTCGGTGATTCGGTCACGACCGACCACATCTCCCCCGCCGGCTCGATCCCCAAGAACGGGCCGGCCGCCCGGTACCTCCGGGAACACGGGGTGGAGCAGGTGGACTGGAACACGTTCGGCTCCCGGCGCGGCAACCACGAGGTCATGATGCGCGGGACCTTCGGGAACGTGCGCATCGCGAACGGCCTGGTGCCCGGCAAGGAGGGGAACTGGACCCTGCACTTCCCGACGGGCGAGGTGGTCTCGATCTACGACGCCGCCATGCGATACCAGGCGGCCGGGACGCCGCTGGTGATCCTCACCGGCAAGGAATACGGCACCGGCTCGAGCCGCGACTGGGCGGCCAAGGGCCCGGCGCTCCTCGGCGTGAAGGCGATCATCGCCGAGAGCTACGAACGCATCCACCGGAGCAATCTGGTGGGCATGGGCGTGCTGCCCCTGGCGTACCCGCCGGGCACCGACCGGAAGTCGCTCGGCCTCATCGGCGCGGAGACGATCAGCATCAGCGGTATCGCGTCGGGGCCGGAGCCGGGCGGCACGGTGACCGTGACGGCCCGGGACGACGCCGGCCAGGAGACGGTCTTCGCGGCCGTCGTCCGGCTCAACTCGGCGGTGGAGCTCGACTACTACCGGCACGGGGGCATCCTGCAGCGGGTGCTGCGACAGTTCCTGCGTCAGGATCGGTAGGCGCGGCCCGACCGGCGAGCGCGCGGCAAGTGAAACGCCCCCCGAACCTTGGTTCGGGGGGCGTTTCGATCGTCGGGGACCTACGCGTTCAGGCGACGAGATCCCGCAACCGGTCGCCGGTTTCGCCCTCACGCAGGCGGAGGAGCG
>JBBQDU010000016.1:0-26118 GCA_038320055.1 Gemmatimonadales bacterium
CTCCGGCGGCTGGTCGTGGCGGAGGAGACCTACTACGCGGAGAACGGCGTCTACACCGAGGACGTGGCCCGGATCGGGTTCAAGCCGGTCGGCGACACCGAGGTGCGCTTCCTCTGGCTGTCGCGGGGCGGGTGGGCCGCCAGCGGCATCCATCCGGGCATGCCGGGGAAGGACTGCGTCATTTACGTCGGCCGGGAGCATGGCGCCCCCACGACGCTTCGCGACGTACGCTCCGGCAAGGAGGGCGTGCCCGCCTGTGATGCTCCGCCCCCGCGGGGCGCGCCGGCCCCGGCCGCCCCGCCCGTGGCGACTGCCACCGCTACTGCCGCCGAGCCGCCGCCCCCCGGTCCGGCCCTGCCGGACACCGGGAGCGCACTCGATGCGGTCAACCCGTCCGTGCAGATGCGAGTGGATCTCCGGAACCTCGTCCGCTCGCAGGATACCTATTTCGGCCTGCAGGGGGTCTACTCGAGGCGGACCGAGCCGTTCGCGCTGCAGTACCTCTGGCATCGCGGCGTCACGATCACGCTGCTGAGCGCGAACGGCTCGTCGTGGTCCGCGCGCGCCACGCACACCGCGAGGCCCGGCAAGAGCTGCGTCATCTGGCTGGGGCCGGTCCCACAGCGGCCGAGCACCGAGGCCCAGAAGCGGGTACCCGAGCAGCCGGCCACACCGGTCTGCGACCAGTAGGCCGACGCTCACGGCCTGCCACACCGGCGGCTGCCGCACCCTCCAGGGCTGCGCCGCTCACGACCGCGCGGCCGTTCCCCCGTAGCGCACCGCCGTCATCTCCGCCAGGATCGCCAGCGCCGTCTCGGCGGGCTGACGCCCACCCAGGTCGAGGCCGATCGGCCCGTGCACCCGCGCGATGTCCTCGTCGCTGAAGCCGGACGATCGCAGCCAGTCGCGCCGGGACGCCTGGGTCTTCCGTGAGCCGATGGCGCCGATGTAGCGCGCCGGCGACCGCAACGCCAACTGCAGCGCCGGCTCGTCGAACTTGGGGTCGTGGGACAGGATGCAGACGTAGCACGCCGCATCCAACCCGATCTGACCGAACGCCGCTTCGGGCCAGGCCATGATCAGCTCATCAGCCTCGGGGAACCGTTCCGGGGTGAGGAACGCCGGACGGCCGTCGGCCACGATGGCTCGGTAGCCGAGCGCCCGGGCGAGTGGCACCAGCGCGACAGCAATGTGGACGCCGCCGAAAATCACGAGGCGCGGCTGCCGCGGAAAGACCTCGAGGAAGACACTCGCGGGGCCGTCGCCGGTCTCGATCGTCGTGGTGGCGCTCGCCTCGCGCCGGAGCGCCTCGAGGGCAGCCTCCCGTAACTCCTCTTCCGCCGTGTCCGGGCCGAGGGAACCTTCGATCCGGCCGTCCTCGCCGATTCGTACGGAGCGTCCGGTGCCGGGTCCCTCGATGACCGTCGCAACCACTTCGCCGCCGGGCCCTCGCGCGGCGGCCAGCACCTCCGGCCGCACCGTCGGCTCGACGAACACCTTGATCGTTCCCCCGCACGCGAGCCCCACCTCCCAGGCGCGCTCGTGGCTCACGCCGAAAGTGACGAGCTTCGGTGTGCCCCGGCCGAGGGCCGCCCCGATCTCGGTGGCGGTGGCGCCCTCGATGCAGCCGCCGGAGACCGAGCCGGCCATCGTTCCGTCGGCGGTCGCCAGCATCGAGGATCCTTCGGGACGCGGGGCCGAGCCCCAGACGCTCGTGACGACAGCCCGCCCGAAGGGCTGGCCCCCGGCGGCAAGGCGGTCGTAGTCGGACAGCAGGTCGCGCATGTGATGCTCCCTTCCGATGCGTCCTACAGGGTCACCAGCCGGCCGGCCAGCTCCTCGAGCGAGGCCACGCTGGCGGCCGGCACCAGCTCGTCGATGTGGGGCAGCGCGGCCTGGAGCCCGACGGTCGCGGGCTCGAAGCCGGGCCGGGCCGCCAGCGGATCGATCCAGAGGAGCCGATAGCACGAGCGGCGGAGCGTTGCCAGCTCGCGCGCGAGCATCGCGGGGTCGCCGCGCTCCCAGCCGTCCGAAACCAGCAGCACGACGGCGCCGCTTCGCACCGTTCGCCGCACCCAGCGCCGGTTGAGCTCGTGAAGACTCTCACCTATTCGCGTGCCGCCGCTCCAGTCTACCACTTTCTCCGCCACGCGTCGGAGTGCCGCGTCCGGGCTCCGGACCCTCAGCTGGCGGGTGATCCGGGTCAGCCGCGTCCCGAACACGAAGACCTCGAGCGGCGCGCCGCTCCGTTGCAGCGCATGGGCGAATCGCAGCATGAAGCGGCTGTAGCGCTCCATGCTGCCGCTGATGTCGCACACCAGCACGATCGGGCGCGGGCGCTCCGTCCGGCGGAGCCAGCGCCAGCGGAGCGCCTCTCCGCCGGTGCCCAGGGCGTGCCGGAGCATGGCCCGGGTGGCGGGCCGGTGGCCGCTTCGCCCGAGCCGGCTGCGGCGAGCTCGACGAATCGGGAGGCGGGGCCGGAGCGCTTCGAGCATCGCCAGCGCGTCGCGGGCTTCGTCGGGACTGAGCATGGCGAAATCCGCGGTGCGGAGCTCCTCCTGGAGGCTCGCGGCGCCCGGCCGCACCGCGGCGACCGGCTCCTCGTCGCTCCCCGCATCCGCGTCCCGCTCGGCCAGGTCGGCGGGCCGTTCCGTGCGCTCGTCCTGACGCAAGCGCGGGAGCTGGCCGCTCAGCTCACCGGGCGCGGTCCGGCGGCGCCAGAACAGATCGAAGGCGGCCTCGTAGAGGCGACCGTCCTCCCGCCGGCGAACGAAGACGGCCCGGCCGGCCGCCCGCGCATCCGTGCGCCGGTCGAGCCCCAGTATCACCAGCGCGCGCGCGAAGGTCGCGGTCTGCCCGCTGTCCACGTCGAGCCCCGCCCGACGAAGCAATCGCCCGAACCGGGCGACATTGGCGAGCAGGACCTCGCCGTCCACCTCGCCGACCGCGGGGTCTAACGGGACTGATTCTTGCGAAACATTATTGGCCGACATGAAACGCTTCGAGTGCTCCGCGGTTCTCTTCGATCTCGACGGTGTCCTCGTGGACTCCGCCGCCTACGTCGAGCAGCAATGGCGCCGGTACGCGAGCGCCCGGGGGCTGTGCGCCGATCCCTTCCTTCGCGTCTGCCACGGCCGCCGCGCCCTCGAGACCATCAGGTTGGCCGCACCCCATCTCGACGCCGAGGCCGAGGTCCTGACCTTTCCGCGGGAGGAGGGTCCGGGAGCCGTGTCGATCTTGCCCGCTCCCGGCGCGGGCCGTCTCCTGGCCGCGCTCCCGGCCGCGACCTGGGCGGTGGTCACCTCCGGCATCCGGTCCATCGCCGCGGCCCGGCTTCGCCGCGCGGGGCTTCCCGTGCCACCGGTGCTGGTGTGCGCCGAGGACGTCGCTCACGGGAAACCGAGTCCCGATCCCTACCTGCTGGCCGCCCGGGAGCTGGATCTGGTACCGACCGACTGCCTCGTCATCGAGGACGCCCCGGCCGGAATCGAGGCGGCGAGATCGGCAGGCATTCCCGTGGTCGGACTCACCACGACGCACCGGATCGATCAGATCCATGCGGATGCATGCGCGGCGTCGCTCGCAGGCGTGCATCTCGGCCGCGTGGATCGCGGTGTGCACGGGCGGGACCGCCTGGAGATGCTGGTCATCGAGCCGTAAGCCCGTCCCCGGTCAGACCTTCATCCCCACGCGCGACTCATCCAGCATCGTCCGGGCGCCGCCGTTCCGCATCGCCCCCACGTCCTCCTGATACTTGAGCAGGACGCCGAGCGTCTGCTCGATCTGCGCCGCCTCGAGATGCCTGGCGCCCAGCGCCAGCAGCGCCGCCGCCCAATCGAGCGTCTCGGCGATGCCGGGCGCCTTCGTGAGATCGGCGGTGCGGAGCCGCTGGACGAATCCGACTACCTCGCGCGCCAGCGCGTCCGGCACCAGCGGCAGGCGCGCGCGCAGGATGGACAGCTCGCGGGCGGCCGTCGGATAGTCGATCCAGTGATAGAGGCAGCGGCGCTTGAGCGCGTCGTGCACCTCGCGCGTCCGATTGCTGGTGAGAATTACCCGCGGCGCCCGCTCGGCGCGGATGGTGCCGATCTCCGGGATGGTCACGGCGAAATCGCTGAGAATCTCGAGCAGGAAAGCCTCGAATTCCTCGTCGGCACGGTCCACCTCATCAATCAGGAGTACCGGCGGCTCGGCGGCGCGGCTGTCGAGCGCCTGCAGCAGGGGACGCCGGATCAGGAACTCCTCGGCGAAGATGTCGCGTGTCGCAGCGGACTTGGCCTCGCCACGGGCCTCGAGCAGCCGGATCTCGAGCATCTGGCGGGGATAGTCCCACTCGTACACCGCGGTATTCACGTCCAGCCCTTCATAGCACTGGAGCCGGATCAGCTCGCTCCCCAGCACCCCGGCCAGGGTACGCGCCACCTCGGTCTTCCCGACCCCCGCCTCGCCCTCCAGCAGCAGCGGCCGGCCGAGGGCCAGCGAGAGAAAGACGGCGGTGGCGAGATCCCGGTCGGCGACGTAGCCGCGTTCGGCGAAGGCGGACTGCACGGTATCGATGTCGGCTGGCTGCGTCACGGGTCCGGAAAGCCTCGAGTCGGAAGTCCCCGGAATATATCGTGAGGGGCTGGACGGACCGCACTTGCGGTGGGGAAAACAGCGCGCCCCCTCGCGCACTGGGCGGAGGGGGCGGCGGCAGCCTGGGGCGTGGAGCTTAGTACTTCTTGACCGGCGCGATGCGGGCCTCGAGCTCTTCGGCGCCCAACTCGAGCGTGCGGGCGTCCTTGCCGGTGGCGGCCTTGATCTGCGCCTTCTGCTCCTCGGTCAATTCGATGCGGACTCGGCTCTGCTCGGACATGATGGACTCCTGATGGAGGTCGGCCCTGCGACTCGCATGCACGGTAAGGCCGGATCGTGAATCTACGGTGAATTCCGACCTTACCCCTCTGGAGCCCGGAGGTCGCGGGCGTACGGTGGGAACCGAAACCGCATCGCCGGGCCCAGCACCCCGCCGTGCGCCAGGTCGGCCAGGTCCGCCCCGATCAAGGGCTCGCCGGTCAGGAGGCGGGGAAGGAGGAGGTCGGCGGCAGTCGCGAGGGTGAACATCCCGCACTGCGGCAGACCGAGCAGCCGGCTGCCGTCCAGCTCCGCCAGCCAGATCATGGAGCCCGGGTGCGCGGGCACTCCGCGGCGGAGCACCCGGCCGCCCAGATCCTCGAGCGCGGCGAAGAAGGGGGAGATCGGATCCCCGGCGGAGACGCCGCCCACGAGCACCACCCGAAGGCCCTGTTCGCGCACGGCCCGCACCAACGCGGCGCGTACGGCCCGCTCCGCCGCCTCCGGATCGGGATCTCCGACGACGGTGGTCCCGACGAAACGCGAGCCGAGCGCCTCCACCTTCCGTCGGGCGCCGGCCTCGAACCGCTCCAGGCCCTCGGCGGTCAGCGCCTCTTCGGCGATCGCGCCGACGTCCAGCGGGAGGTAGGGCCGGACGTCCACCAGCGGCGCCGCCGCCCTCGCGATCGCCACGCCCTCCTGGACCAGCCGCTCCGGCACGACGTGGGGCGCCACCTTCACGGCTGCGATGGTGTCGCCGGCGGAGACGGCCTGACCGTGGTACAGCGTGAACACTTCCAGGGCGTCGAGCATGTTCAGGCTGGTGAGCGCCGCCACCCGCACGTGGACCACGCCGTCCCAGCGGGCGGTGAGGTCGAGACGGCTCTGACGGGGAGGGGCGGGACGGAGGCCGTCGCCCATGACGGCCGTGGCCACGCGAGCGGCGGCGTCGTCCTCGTGAAGATCGCCCGGCTCCAGGCTGGCCACGCGAAGCGGTGTCAGGCCGCCGGTCCTGGCGGCGGCCAGGAGCCGCTCGACGTCGCCCGCCTCCAGGCGGGTGCCCTTTCGCAACTGGCCTCCGGCCAACCGCACCGGGGCCAGCAGCACTGCGCCGACGAGTTCATGGGGGGAGAGCGCGCCGAGTTCGGAGGGAGTCAATCGCCTGGCCCGCATCCTGAAAATCAGCCCGAGCTGACGCGTCGGGCGAAGTCGGTCCAGAACTCTTCGGTGAGCCGCCGCGCGGTGCCTTCCAGCAGCCGGGCGCCAACGCTCGCGACGGTGCCGCTGATCTCGCTCGTCGCGGACCAGTTGAGACGCGTCGTGCCGCCGGACCCGTCCTCCAGATGCAGGGCGGAGACCACGTCGACCGCCGAGCCCGGAGCCTTGCCCCGTGCCCGCATCTTGAGCCGCTCGCCCTCGACGATGTCGAACAGCTCGACGTCCAGCTTGAACTTGACCTTGACGGCGCCGACGCCGAGGCCCGAAACGACCTTGAAGTGCGTCGGGTCCACGCGTTCGACCGACTCGACGCCGGGCGCCGACGCCGCCACGAAGTCGGGATCGAGCAGCTTGGTCCACACCGTCTGCCGCGGCGCCGTGATCTCGGGCGCGCCGGAGAACTCCAGTTTCATGTCGAGGATCCTTCGAGGGTGGTGAGATCGTCGGGGGTGTCCACGTCGGGGTTCCGCCCCGCCACGTCGATCACGGCAACCCCGGCCGAGCCGGGAGGAAAGTAGCCGCCTGGACCCGTGTCGGCATCGCGACCGGCCAACGGCCATACCGAGCGGTCGAGGAGCACCGGATGTCCCGGCTCGCCGGCGGCCTCGGCGTAGCGTGGCCGGAGCACCACGCCGAGGCCCGCGCGCCAGCCCGCGACGAGAGTGGCCACCACGTCGAGGCGGACCAGGGGCTGGTCCGCCAGGAGAATCACGGCCGCATCCGTCTCGGGACCGAGCGCCGCCAGCCCGCATCCGAGCGAGCTGCCCAAGCCCCGATCGGGTGTGGGATTGGTAACCGTCCGGGTTCCGGCCTCGCGCGCCAGGCGGGCTACGCCGTCGTCCCCGGCCGCCACCACGGCGAGTGTATCGAAGACCAGGCCCGCCGCGCGCGCCCGGCCGAGCAGGTCGAACGCGTGGGCCGCGAGCGGCCGCCCGCGGAAGGGCGCGAGCAGCTTGGCGCCTCCGAATCGACTGGCGCGGCCAGCGGCAAGGACAACCGCGGCCACGCCTCTCTCCGGTACGGTCAGCCCGGCTACTTCGCTCGCTCCAGCGCCTTCTCGAGCGCGCGGCGTACGATCACCTGCGCCAGATGACGGCGGTACGGCGCCGGGGCGTGGATGTCGCCCTGAATCTCGAGTCCCTCGACCGAGGCCGCGGCGACGCGGGCCAGGACCTCGACCTCCCCCTTCGTGCCGACGAGCTGGTCGGCGGCGGCGACGAGTTGCGAGGTCTCGCCTACGCCCGTCAGGGCGACGACGGCGTGGCTCACCGTCTTCCGGCTCCGCGCCACCACGACGGCGGCGCCGGCCAGCGCGTAGCCCGAAGCCGCCTGTACCTGGCTCAGGTACGCGGTGCCCGCGCCCTTCGGAAGTCCCGGCAGGACGATGTCCAGCAGCAATTCGTCTTCGGCCAGGGCGGTGACGAACGGCCCCTGGAAGAACTCGCGCGCCTTGACGGACCGGCGGCCTCGCTTGGAGCGCACGTTGAAGGTCGCGTCGAGCGCCAGCATGACCGAGGGCATGTCGGAGGCGGGATCGGCATGCGCCAGGCTCCCGCCGATGGTGCCGCGGTTCCGGACCTGCAGGTCCCCGATGTTCTCGGTGCATTCTGCGATGAGTGGGAAGCGCTCGCGCAGCATCTCGCTCTCGAGCAGCTCGCGGTAGGTGGTCGTGGCGCCGATGCGCGCCCCCTTCCGGTACTCCTCCACCCCTCTGAGCTCGGTCAGGCCCGCGATGTCGAGCAGGCGCGTCGGCTGCGCCAGGCGGAACTTCATCACGGGGAGCAGGCTGTGGCCGCCCGCGATGACCTTGACGCCGTCGCCCAGGGCGAGCTGGCGCAGGGCGTCGCGAAGCGACGTGGCGCGCACGTAGTCGAAGCTGGTCGGGATCACCGGACGTTCTCCTTTCCGTGACCGACGGCGCCGGGGACCACCTGCGCCTCCGCCTGGCCGGACGTGACGCCCGGGTGGCCGTTGGAGCCGCTGCCACGCGCCTTGGCTTCCTGGATGGCCGCCCAGACCCGCGCGGGCGTCAGCGGCTTGTCGATATGCACGATCCCGAGCGGCGAGAGCGCGTCGCAGACGGCGCCGACCAGACACGCCGCCGAAGCGATCGTGCCCGCTTCGCCACAGCCCTTGATGCCGAGGGGGTTGACCGGCGAGGGGGTAACCGTGTGGTCGAGCTCGAGGTGCGGCATCTGGCTCGCCTTCGGCACCGCGTAATCCATCATGGTCCCGGTGATGAGCTGGCCGTCGTCGTCGTAGATCGCGATTTCCTGCAGCGCCTCGCCCAGCCCCTGCACGATGCCGCCGTGAATCTGGCCCTCGACGATCATCGGGTTGATGTGGGGACCGCAGTCGTCCACGGCGATGTACCGGAGGATCTTCACCTCGCCGGTATCCATGTCCACCTCGACGGTGCACAGGTGGCTGCCGAACGGATAGACGAAGTTGCTGGGGTCGAAGAACGCCGTTGCCTCGAGTCCCGGCTCCACGCCCGCCGGCATGTTCCAGGCGAGGTTGGCCATGAGCGCCACTTCCGCGAAGGTCTTGGCCTGGTCGGCCGAGCCGCGGACCCGGAAGGCGTCGTCCTTCCACTCGATGTCCTGCTCGTTGGCCTCGAGTAGATGGGCGGCGATCTTCTTGGCCTTCTCCTTGACGCGGCCCGCCGCGACCTTGACCGCGGAGCCGCAGACCGCGGTCGACCGGCTGCCGTAGGTGCCCCAGCCCTGCGGGGTCGTCTCGGTGTCTCCGTGCACGATTTCCACGTTCTCGATCGGATAGCCGAACTCATCCGCCACGATCTGCGCGAAGGTCGTCTCCTCGCCCTGCCCGTGGGGGCTGGCCCCGATGTAGACCCGTACCACCCCGGTGGGGTACACGCGGACGATGGCCGAGTCGTACAGCCCGCCGCCGAAGCCGACCGCGCCGGCCACCTGCGACGGGCCAAGGCCGCAGATCTCGATGTAGCTGACGACGCCGACGCCCAGGTAGCGGCCGTTCTTGCGCTCTTCCGCCTGCTGACGGCGGAATGCTTGGTAGTCGAGGATCTTCATGGCCTTGTCGAGCGCGGGCTCGTAGTCGCCCGAGTCGTACACCAGGCCGGTCGCCACCGTGTAGGGGAACTGGTCCTTCTGGATGAAGTTCTTTCGCCGCACCTCGACCGGATCCATGCCGATCTTGCGGGCGAAGAGGTCCACCAGCCGCTCGACCAGGTACGCCGCCTCGGGCCGGCCCGCGCCGCGATACGCGTCCACCGGCGCGCCGCTGGTGTAGACACCGTGGATGGTGCCGAGAATGTTCGGGATCCGATAGGCGCCGGAATAGACCAGGCCGTGGAGAATGGTCGGAATGCCCGGTCCCGCCGTCGAAGCGTAGGCGCCCAAACCGGCGTACACCTTGGTGCGGAGGCCGGTGATGGTGCCGTCCTGCGTGCCGCACATCTCGACGTACTCGATGTGGTCGCGGCCGTGGATGGTGACCTTGTAGTTCTCGGAACGATCCTCCGTCCACTTGACCGGGCGCCCCAGCTGCATGGCGGCGAAGCTCACGAGCGCTTCGTCGGGGTAGGCCGGGATCTTGCTGCCGAATCCGCCGCCTACCTCGGGCGCGACGACCCGGATCCGATGCTCGGGCAGGTTGAGCATCACCGAGCAGATGAACCGGTGGATGTGCGGATTCTGGCTGGTGGCCCACAGGGTGAGCTGTCCGCTGCCCTTGTTGTAGCTGGCGACCGCGGCCCGGCACTCCATGGCCGTGGGGAGGAGCCGCTGCTGGACGATCCGCTGCTTGACGTGCACCTCGGCGTTCGCGAACGCCTGCTCCGCGTCGCCGCCGGCCACCACCCAGGTGAAGGCGATGTTGTCGGCCACGTCCGCGTGCAGCTGTGGCGCGCCCGGCTGCGCCATCTTCTCGGGATCCACGCCGCCCTGCAGCGTGTCGTAATCGACCTCGATCAGGTCGACCGCGTCGCGGGCCGCGGCGCGCGTCTCGGCCACGACCATCGCGACGCCGTCGCCCACGTAGCGCACCTTGTCGTGCGCCAGCAAGGGGTGAGCGGGAATCTTGAGGTCGCAGTTGGGCACGTTCCAGGCGCACGGCACCGGCGCCAGCTTGTCCTTGACGTCCGCGCCGGTGTACACCGCGATGACGCCCGGCGACTGCCGCGCCGCAGTGACGTCGATCGAGGTGATGCGGGCGTGGGCGTAGGGGCTCCGGTGCAGCGCGGCGTAGGTGAGTCCGGGGAGCTTGACGTCGTCGACGTAGGTCGCCGCACCGGTAATCAGCCGCGGATCCTCGCGGCGCTTGATGGCGGAGCCGAACAGGGTGGGCATGATTACTCCTCAGACGCCGGCGCGCGCGGGCGTGGCCACGGCGCGGAGGGTGACGGCCGCGGCCCGAATGGCCTTGACGATGTTCTGGTACCCGGTGCAGCGGCAGTAATTGCCTTCGATCGCGTGGCGGATTTCCGCTTCGCTGGGATCGGGATTGGCGGCGAGCAGGTCCACCGCGGTCATGATCACGCCGGGCGTGCAGAAGCCGCACTGCAGTCCGTGCTTCTCCCAGAAGGCCTGCTGGAGCGGATGGAGCGCGTCGGTCGTGCCCAGTCCCTCGATGGTAGTGATCGGCTGGCCCTCCGCCTGCACCGCCAGGACGGTGCAGCTCTTCACCGCCCGGCCGTCGATGAGCACGGTGCAGGCGCCGCACTGGCTGGTGTCGCACCCGATGTGCGTTCCGGTGAGGTTCAGCTCGTCGCGCAGCACGTGAACCAGCAGTGCCCGAGGCTCGACGTCAGCGGTTCTCGCCGAGCCGTTGATGGTGAGGGTGACGGACCGTTTCATTGACACCGGGCTCCTTGGCTCCAGGGGACGAGTTGCGGCGCGCGAGACGCGACGCGCGAAACGCATATCATCATAAGGTTGTCTTCCCCCGATGAAGGGTCAAGGTTCCCCTTGACCCGCCCCGCCTCATCCCTGTAAAGTGACTGTCCCCGCGCGACATGACTGTGGGGTGTAGCTCAATCGGCAGAGCGCCCGGCTGTTAACCGGGAGGTTGCTGGTTCGACCCCAGCCGCCCCAGTGGCCCGATCGAACCGCGATCTCCGCGGAGCGGTCGGGCTCGTTTGTCGGAGGCCGGTCGTGCGCAGCCAATACCGCAGACGCGGGTGGCCGGCCTTGTCGGCCGGTCCGGTCCGATCTAGGGTTGAGGCCATGCGGATCGCGCTCTTCTCCGAGGTCTACTGGCCGATGGTGAGCGGGGTCGGGGTGACCCTCGTCCGCCTCACCGACGCCCTCCAGGCGCGCGGCCACCAGGTGCGCGTGTACAGCGCCACCTACGCGCTGCCGGACGGCGCTGCCGACCGGCCCGAAGCGCACCGCTCCCCCAGCGTCCCATTCTTCCTGTATCCCGACGTGCAGTGGGCGTTCCCGCGGCTCCGCGACGTGGTGGACGACCTCGCCGCGTTCCGCCCGGACATCGTCCACGTCGCCACCGAGTTTTCGCTCGGCATCGCCGGGGTCAAGGCGGCGCGGCAGCTCGACCTCCCGCTCATCGCGTCCGCGCACACCGACTACGATCAGTACGCCGCGCGCTACGGCGTGCCCTGGGCGCTCCGAGCCGGCTGGCACTATTTGCGCTGGTTCTACGGCCAGGCGCACCAGGTGCTCTGTCCCTCGCGGGTGTATGAGGAGACGGTGCACACCCACGGCGTGCTGCATACCGGGATCTGGAGCCGCGGGGTCGATCCGGAGGTCTTCTCGCCGCGATACAGGAGCCAGGCCTACCGGGCCGGGTTCGGCGTGGGGCCCGGCGACCTGCTGGTGACGTACATCGGGCGCATCGCGCGGGAGAAGAATCTCGGCCTGCTGCTCGAGGCCTGGGAGATGCTGGCGGCCGAACGCGGCCCGGCCAACCTGGTGCTGGTAGGCCGCGGGCCGCTGGAGGAGGAGATCCGCCGGCGGGAGATCCCCGGCGTGTCGGTCACCGGCCTGCTCGAGGGTCCGGCCCTCTCGGCCGCCTACGCGTCGGCCGACCTCTTCGCCTTTCCGTCCGCGACGGAAACCTTCGGGAACTCGCTGCTCGAAGCGATGGGCTCGGGGCTCCCGTCGCTGGTGGCCGCGTCCGGGGGAGTGCTGGAGTTTGCGGAGCACGGCCGGAACGCGTGGCTGGTCGCGCCCGACAGCGCGCCGGCCATCGCCGAGGGCCTCGGGCGCCTGCTGGGCGACGCGGCACTCCGCCACCGTCTGGCGGCCGGCGCGCTCGCGACGGCGCGGGCGCGGGACTGGGACACGGTCTACGATCGGCTGCTGGAGGACTATCGCACCGCCATCGCGGCGAAGGGAGCGACGCAGGCGGCGTGAGGGCGGCGGACGGTCAGACTTTCCGCAACATCAGATAGCACACGGCGGCGATCGCCGCGCTCATCGGGATCGTGAGGATCCAGGCCCACACGATCCGCGTCGCCACCCCCCACCGGACCGCCGAGACTCGCTGCGCCGCCCCGACGCCCACGATGGCGCCGGTGATCGTGTGCGTGGTGCTCACCGGGACGCCGAGGGACGAGGCGATGAGAATCGAAATGCCGCCGGCCGTCTCCGCGCAGAACCCGCCGAATGGCCGCAGCTTGGTGATCCGCGTCCCCATCGTCTTCACGATCCGCCAGCCGCCCATGGCCGTGCCCAGGCCGATCGCGGAGTACGCCGCCATTTCCACCCAGAGCGGAATCCGGTCGGCGTTCGGCACGTGCAGATGCTGGAGCCAGCCCGTCTGGGCGGCGAACAGGCTCTGGGTCGACACCAGGAGCCCGACGATGATACCCATGGTCTTCTGGGCATCGTTGGCGCCATGGCTCAGCGAGTACAGCGCGGCCGAGAGCAGCTGCAGACGGCGGAACACGCGGTCCACGGGCCCGGGCCGCGCCCCCTTGAGGAGCCACGAGAGCGCCACCGTGAGTGCCAGCGCGATCAGCATGCCGAGGAGCGGGGAGAGCAGAATGAACAGGATCGGCTTGACCCAGCCGGCGAGCTGCAGCGCGGGGAAGCCCGCCTTGGCGATCGCGGCGCCGCCGAGGCCGCCCATCAGCGCGTGGCTCGACGAGCTGGGCAGGCCGACATACCAGGTGATCAGGTTCCAGACGATGGCGCCGAGCAGCGCGCCGAGAATGAGGTTGGGATCGACGATGGAGGGTTCGATCAGGCCCCTGCCGATCGTCTTGGCGACCGCCGTCCCGACCACGAAGGCCGCCGCCACGTTGAAGGCCGCCGCCCACACCACCGCGACGCCCGGGGAGAGCACCCGGGTCGAGACCACCGTGGCGATGGAGTTGGCGCTGTCGTGGAAGCCGTTGATGAAATCGAAGATGAGCGCGACGCCCACGATCGCCAGGACGTACAGGACGCCGCTCGACATGATCAGCCGTGCTTGATGGAGATCGACTCCAGCACGTTGCCCGCGTCCTCGATGTAGTCGAGCGTCTTCTCCAGGTTGTCGTAGATCTCCTTCCACTTGATGACCTGGAGCGCGTCCGGCTGGCCCTCGAACAGGCGGGCGAGCCATTCGTGATACAGCGAGTCGCCCTCCTCCTCGAGCCGCTTCACCTGGACGCAGGCGTCGAGCACCGTCCGGCCCTTGTTGTTCTCGAGCGCGATGACGGCCACCTGGAGCTGCTCGGTGGCCCGGGCGATCACGTCCGCGATGAGCGTCGCGCCGTCGGGCGAGGCACCCGCGTGGAAGATGAGCAGGCGCCGGGCCGTACCGTCGATCAGATCGATGACGTCGTCCAGCCGGCCCGCCAGCTCGTGGATATCCTCCCGGTCGAGCGGCGTGATGAACACCCGGTCGAGCCGGGTCACCACGTCGTGGGTGACCTGGTCGGCCTGATGCTCCAGCCGCTTGATCTGGTCGACGAGCACTCCCCGCCGGCTCGTGTCGGCGCGCAAGAGCTCCTGCTGGAGCCGGGCCGCCTCGACCGTGAAGGTGGCGACCGCGGTGAAGAGGTCGAAAAACTTCTCATCTCTGGGGAGCAGGCGCACCGTAACATCCTGGTAACGGACGGCGGAGAAGATAACCCCTCCCCGGGCGAGGTACAGCCCGGGAGGTCCGTTCCTTGACGCGGCCGCATTCACCTCCAGATTCCGGCATCGCCTTTCCCCCCATCTTCGGCACCCATGACCTTGGCACATGCGGAACGCCTGCTCGACAGCCCGCCGGAGGAGGCCTTCGACCGGCTGACGCGCCTGGCTGCCCGCCTGCTGGGCGCGCCGGTGGCCCTGGTCACCCTGACCGGTGGCGACCGGGCCTTCTTCAAGAGCGCCGTCGGGCTCGCCGAGCCGTGGGCCGGTCGCCGGAGCATGCCGCTCTCCCACTCATTCTGTCGCCATGTCGTCGCTGCCGGCGAGCCGCTGGTCGTGGAGGACGCACGCCGACATCCCCTGGTCCGTACCAGCCCCGCCATCCGGGAGCTGGGGTGGATCTCCTACGCCGGGGTCCCGCTGACCACGGCGGACGGAACGACGGAGGGCGCGCTCTCCGTCATCGATGTGCAGCCGAGGATCTGGTCGCCACGGGACGTGGCGCTGCTCGAGGATCTGGCCGCCTCGGTGGTCACCGAGATCGAGCTTCGATCCGTTGGCCCCGGCGCAGCCGCCGACGTCTTCGACATCTCGGCGCTCCCGATGGCGCTCATCCATCCCGAGGGCCACTGGCTGCGCGCCAACCGCGCGCTGGCGGAGCTGCTCGGCACGACGCCCGAGGCCATGGCCGGCTGCCCGGCCGACGCGTTCACCCACCCGGCCGACCGAGGCGCGGACCGCGAGGCCATGCGGCTCCTCCTGGCGGGCGAGTGCGCCAGCTACGGCACCGAGAAACGCCTGCACCGCGAGGGTGAAGAGCCGATCTGGGTCCTTTCGACGGTCACCGCCGTCCCCGACGGACAGGGCGGACTCGCGCACTTTCATGTTGCACTGCAGGACATCTCGGATCGCAGGCGCGCCGAAAGCGACGTCGGTATCCGCGAGGAGCGCTATCGGCTGGCCTCCGCGGCCGCGCTCGACGCCCTCTGGGACTGGGACCTGCTGACGGATCGGCTGGTCTGGGAGGAGCCGCGGGAGGGCGTGTTCGGGTATCACGAAACGCCCGCCGCCCTCTCGGCGGCCTGGTGGTACGAGCGGCTCCACGCGGACGATCGCGAGCACGTGGTAAGCGGCATCCACGCCGCGATCGCGCGTGGCGCTACCACGTGGAGCGACGCCTACCGGTTTCGCCAGGCCGATGGCGGCTACGCGCACGTGCGGGACCGGGCTTCCATCGTCCGCGACGGGGCCGGGGACGCGATCCGTATGGTGGGCACGGTGATGGACGCCACCGAGCGGACGCGCGCCGATCTGCTGGCGCGGGGGCAGAGCCGGCTGCTCGAGCAGATTGCCGTCGGCCTCGACCTCGACGCCGTGCTGGACCGCGTCGTCCGCTTCACCGAAGCGCACGGCAGCGCGTTCGTCGCGGCGGTGATGCTGCTCGATCCGGAAGTGCGGGTGCTCCGGTTGGCCGGGGGACAGTCGCTGCCGGCCACGCTGCGTCGGGTCCTTGCCGAGGTGCCGATCGAGCCCGACGGGTGCCCGAGTGCGGTGGCGGCGCTCCGGCGGGAGCCGGTCGTCGTGCCGGATCTCGCCGCTGAGCCTGCCGCGGAGGCGTGGCGTAGCCCGCTGCTCGAGCAGGGCATCCGGGCGGCCTGGTCCACTCCGCTCTTCGCGACCGACGGGATGCTGCTCGGCACCCTCGACATTCACTACCGCGAGCCGCGCGTCCCCGACGCGGCCGACCGCGAGCTGGTGGAGCTGGCCGGCCACCTGGCGGCCCTCGCCATCGAGCGCGACCGGAGCCGGCAGGCCCTCGCCCGCGGAGCGCGGCTGCTCGAACAGGTCCTCGATACCCTGCCAGTCGGCGTCTGGGTGGTCGAGCGCGACGGTCGGATCATGTTCGGGAATCCGGCGGGCCGCCAGATCTGGGGTGGCGCCCACGACTCGGGGCTCGAAGGGTTCGCGGCGTATCGCGGCTGGTGGGCCGAGTCCGGCGAGCCGATCGCGCCGGAGGAGTGGGCCGCCGCGCGCGCCCTCCTCCAGGGTGAGACCTCGCTCGACGAAGTGGTGCAGATCGAAGGGTTCGATGGAACGCACAAGACGATTCTCAACTCCGCCGTGCCGCTCCGGAGCCTCGACGGGTCGATCGAGGGCGCCATTCTGGTCCAGCAGGACATCACGGCGCAATGCGCGGGGCAGGAGGCACTCCGCCGAAGCGAGGAACAGCTCCGCCACGTCCAGAAGATGGAGGCGGTGGGCCAGCTGGCCGGCGGGATCGCGCACGACTTCAACAACCTGCTGACCGGGATCCTCAGCTACAGCGACCTGGTGCTGCAGGAGCTTCGGGAGGGCGACCCGATCCGCGGGGACATCGAGCAGATCCGCCAGGCGGGCGAGCGGGCCGCGACGCTCACGCGCCAGCTCCTCGCCTTCAGCCGGCGCCAGGTGCTGCAGCCGCGTGTCCTCTCGCTCAACGGCTCGGTCACCGAGCTCGATTCCATGTTCCGCCGCCTGCTGGGCGCCGACGTCGCCTTGGAGCTGGAGCTCGACCCGGGACTCTGGTACGTGCGCGCGGATCCCAGCCAGCTCGAGCAGGTGCTCGTCAATCTGGTCGTCAACGCGCGTCACGCGATGCCGGCAGGCGGCCGCGTCACCATCACCACCGCCAACCGCCACGCCACGGCTCCGGGCGCCGCGACCGGCGACGCGGAGGCCTCCGCCTATGCCACCCTGTCCGTGCGCGATACCGGCGTCGGCATGGACGTGCCGACCCAGGCGCGGATCTTCGAGCCGTTCTTCACGACGAGGACGGCGGGCAAGGGGACCGGTCTGGGGCTTTCCACGGTCTATGGCATCGTGGAGCAGAGCGGCGGACACATCGCGGTGGAAAGCGCTCCGGGGCAGGGAACCACCTTCACCATCTTTCTGCCGCGCCACGCGGGGCCGGGCGACGCGGGCGCTCGCCAGCCGCCGGATCGTCGTGCGCTTCCCGGCGGCACCGAAACGCTCCTGCTGGTGGAGGATGAAGCGGCGGTCAGGGCGTCGGCGCGGCGCCTGCTCGAGCGCCACGGGTATACGGTTGTCGAGGCCCGCCACGGCGCGGACGCGCTCCGCATCGTCGAGGCGGGCGACCACCGGATCGACATGGTGCTGACCGACCTGGTGATGCCGGAGATGGGCGGGCGCGAGCTGGTGGAGCGGCTGCGCGCGCGCCAGCCGTCGCTCAAGGTGCTCTACATGTCGGGCTACAGCGAGCGGGCGGTGACCGTGGACGGCGTGATGCCGCCCGCGACGGGGTTCGTGGAGAAACCCTTCACCATGGAGCAGCTCACCCGGCGGACGCGGGAGATTCTCGACGGCTAGACGATGAGGGACTGCAGCTCGGCTGGCGTCTCGAGCCAGTAGTCGGGCGTGGCGTCCTCCAGGTGACTCCGGCCGAAGGGCCCCCAGAGGGCGGCCGCGGTGCGGACGCCGGCCGCCCGGCCCGACACCATGTCGTGGATGCTGTCGCCCACATAGACCGTGGAGCCGGGGTCGGCCCCGAGCAGCGTCATCGCCTTCTCCACCGGCTCGGGATGCGGTTTGGGATTGGTGACCTCGTCAGCGCACACCAGCACGTCCATTCCGGTGTCCAGCTTCACCAGCGACAGACCCCGCATGGCCCCCTTCCGGTTCTTGCTCGTCACCAGCCCGGTGCGGAGCCCCGCCGCGCGGATCGCCTCGATCGCGGCCACCACCCCAGGATAGACCGTGACCATGCGGTCGTGATGGGTCAGGTTGTACTCGCGGTATGTCGCGATCATCGCGTCCAGCGTGGCGGGGTCGTGCCCCCACTCGGCGAGCTGCACGGTGAGCGGGGTACCCACGCCCCGCAGCCAATCCTCGTCCGTCCGCGGCGGGTAGCCATGGGCGGCGAGCGTGTGGTGATAGCTATCGAGGATGAGTCGGACCGAGTCGATCAGGGTTCCGTCGAGGTCGAAGAGCACGGTGCGCAGAGGCGTCATCCCCCAAACGTAGCGGGGGCCCGGGCGGGTTGCGCCGGCTAGGCGCATGCCGGTATGCTGAGCCCATCTGCCCCCGCTCGATCGTCATCCCGTGGAGCCGTACCTCATTATGAGCCACGACGCGGTTCGTGAAGCGCGCCTTCGGCCCGAGTTTGCCGATCTGTATCCGGGCGTCGATCCGGACGTGTGGCATACGGCCGCCACGCTGGCCGAGCATCTGCTCGCCCGCTTTCTTCGCCACGATCCAGCCGACCAGAGCCTGCCGTCGCGGATCATGGACCCCCGGCACTTCGAGTTTCGGGGGACGGCCGGCCACGCCGGCGGGCGCATGACACTCGGCACCTGACCCGCCGGTCACCTACCGCTCGAACAGCACCAACCCCGTCACCCGCACCTCGATCCCTTCCCACCGTGGTGTGGGAGCCGGGATCCGGGCCAGCGCACCGGCCAGCTCCGCCCCCTCGGCATCCGCCAGCCGCCGGACCAGCTGCGCCTCGCCGGCGGTGTGGCCGCCCGCCGCGAACGCGAGCGCGCGCTCCAGCCGGGTGAGTGAGCCGGCGTCGCGCCGACGGGCCGCCTCGCGTACGCAGGCGCCCAGCCGCGCGGCCAGGCGGCGCGCCGCGGGCTCGGGCTCGGCGGCGGCCCAGCGCCGGGACGCGGTGAGTGCAAGTCGGGCGCGGATCGGTTCCAGCAGGCGATCGAGCGCCACGCGAACAAGGCCCGGTGGCGCCGGCACGCAGTCCTCGCTCCGCGCGGCCGCCAGCAGCCGCGCCGTAACGACCGCTTCGTCCTCGGTCCACCGACCCCCGGGGTCGAGCCAGCCCACCACCGCTGCCAGCGGCCACGGGCCGACGCGATGCACTGCGAGCAGGTCGAAGCCCGCCAGGAGTCCGGGGCCTCCGGGCGACGCCCCTCTTCCCATCGCAAGTCGGACGACCGCCGTGCCCTCGGTCGAGGGGCCGTCGCCCAGCCGGTCGGCCAGCGCGGATCGCCACCGCCACAGCCGGACACCGTCGGCGCCCAGGCCGGCCCGGCCCGGAAGCGACGTCTTGCGCGCCAGGTGCCGCTCCAGGCCGAGCGCCGACTCGACGGACGGCGGCGGAACGAAGCGCACGACCTCCACCAATTCGTGCGTCGATCCCAGTCGCACCGCCCGGCCTTCCCGCTGCTCGAGCCGCATGGGCGTCCATGGCAGGTCGTAATGCACCACCCGCGCGGCGCGCTTGAGGTCGAGTCCTTCGGCGGCTACATCGGTCACCACCAGGACGCGGGGCGCGGGCCAGGATCCTCCGTCGCGGAACCATCCGAGGACGGCGGAGCGAGGTGCAGGCGCGTGCCCCAGCCCAGCCCGCTCCCCGGTGCACCACGCAACCGCCGGAGGGCCGAGCCGCTCACGCAGGTGGCGAACCGTCTCGCGGTGCGTGGTGAAGACCAGCGACGGGAGGTCGTCCGCCAGAACGCGCCGCAGACGCTCCACCTTCGGGTCGGCCTCGGCGGCCGCCTGGGCGGTCGCGGACAGCACCATGTCGATGGTGCCGAGATCCTCGAGGGCGAGCTCGCCGGCGCCGCCCTCCTCCGCGCACAGCTCCCATAAAACAAGTTGGTCGTCGAGGTCGCCCGCGAACTCCCTCAGCTCCGCCCGGCCGAGCACCCGGCCGGCGCGGCATGCATCGCGCGCGTGCAGCAGCAGGTTTCGGTAACGCCTGAGCGCGCCCACGAGGGCGGCGGGACTCGAGGCCCGCGCGCGCTGCAGAACCCCGCGCACGAGCGCGGCCGTCGGCGGATGAATCGAAAGCCGGAGAGATGCCAGTCGATCCAGTGCGTGCGCGGCCGCCGCGCACTCGTCCTCTCCCGCCGTGCTCACGACGTTTCGCCGGGCTGGCCGGGGCCCCGCGGCCGCCGTGTCCTCGACGACCAGTCTGCCCAGCGCCGAGGCGCAGGCACCCGAGGCGAGTGCCACGCGGATCGAGACGATGCCGTCGGCCAGCAGCGCGTCGTCACGAACGCCCAGCAGCAACTGGTGCGCCAGATCTTCCATCCGGTTCACGACGGGCGTGGCGCTGAGCAGGAGGACCGGTCGGCCGAGCAGCCATTGCGCCGTGTGGAGGTAGCGGCGGATGCACGGGTTTCGATAGTGATGGCTCTCGTCGATGATGGCGAGTCCGCGGGTGCTACCGGGCAGCCGGCCCCGGCTGGCCTGCTGGTGCGTGCAGACCTCGACCTCCACGTCGAGCCGGCCAGCGACGACCCGCCATTGTTCGGCCAGGGCGGCGGGCACGAGGCAGGCGGTGGGCCGGCGCGGTTGGAGGGCCGCCGCCACCGCCAGCGCGACGTAGGTCTTGCCGCTGCCGACCGGATCGGCCAGCATCGCGCCCCCGCAGCGTTGGAGGGCAGCCAGCACCCGGCGAAAGCTGCGGACCTGACACGGCAACAGCCACGACGGCGGGCAGGCCGCACGTTCGGCCGGCGCCAGGCTCCGCGCCAGCGCACGCGCGACCTCCGGGGCGCCAGCGGCGGGACCCGCCACGAGGCTGGTGCGGAGCGGGTCCGAAACCGCCACCAGTGATTCAGCGACGAGGTGCGGCGCCCGTGCCCACCATCCGCTCGAGGTCGGCGCGTTCCCGGCCGGAGAGACCGAGATGTCCGGCAGCGAGGTCATCGAGTGCCTCCTGAATCGAGTCGCCGCGGCGTCCGGCGCGGGCGAGCGCCGACAGCTCGGCATCCGCCATCACCCCATCAGGTAGCGGCAGTGCGCTCACCACTGCGGCGCTGTACCGGCCAAACCCGCCGGCCGCCGGCATGGCGCGAACTCGCGCCGCGACGCGGACCCAACTCGAGTTGAGCCACGCGGCGATCCGCTCCGCCTGTTCCGCGGTGCCGGCCGGGGCGACATAACAGCTGTTGAGCGGAATGCATTCGGCGTCACGGCCGCCCGTCAGTGCGCAGGCGGTGAGCCGCCGCGCCAGATCCGGCCAGACGACCCGATGGCGGCTGGTGGCGGCCTGCGCGCGGAACAGCGTCCAGGGTGGACCACCGGAGTAGTCGGCCCGAGCGCGGAGCGCGGCGTCGTGCGTAGCGAGGTGGGCCGCCGCGGCCGGCGGAAGACGGGCAAGCGGTGCCCCGTCGGGCCCGTGGGTCCACAGCAGCCGCACTCGCTGCCGCGCGACGAACGGCGCCAGATCCCGGCCACGCACCGCCCATCGCAGCAGCTCAGGCTCGATGTCCTCGGGGGGATCGAGGAACACCCCGTTGGCTCCGGTCTTGGCTCCCAGGTGACAGGTGAGCCGCTCACTGAGCGCCGGGTGGTCGCGCTCGAGCCGCCTCACCACGTTTCCCGCACGGTCGGCGGACAGGAGCCACGGTCCGCCGCCCCGGAGCCCGGCCTGGGCGACGGTGGCCGGCGCCGTGCCGGCCAGCGCGGTGCGTACCCGATGACCGGGCGGCGGCGAGCTGTTTCTGGCAACCAGCGCGAGGGGATAGACGGTGGCGTCGAACGCGGCGCCGTGCTGGCCGGTCAGATCGGCGATGTGGACGAGCGTGGTCGTCGCCGCCAGCGCGTGGCGTGCCGCGCTGCCGTACCCGGCTGTCGTGAGCTTGGCGGGGACGAGCAGCGCCACCACTCCGCCGGGCGTGGTCAGTTCCAGCGACCGCTCCACGAACGCGACGGCCAGGTCGGGCCGGTTGCCAAACGCGGCGCCGGCGCTGCGCCACCATCGGTAGCGTCCGGCCAGGCGGCGCCTGATGTCGGCCGGAATCTCCTCGGCCCGAAGCCACGGAGGATTGCCGGCCACGAGATCGAAGCCTCCATTCGCGAACACATCCGGGAAGTGGCTCTGATAGTGGAACCAGGGTACCTCGCGCTCGCGGGCCAGCGTTCGCCGGGCCGCGCGGAGTGCCCGCAGGTCGCCCCGGGCACCGGCGAGGTCCGCCCGTAGCCGGCGGTCCACTCCGCGCCGGTGGCCGAACAGGTCGACGCTCCTCGCCGCCAGCAGGCACTCGCCGACGCGGCTCCGGGCCTCCGCTTCACCCGCGCGGAGGGACGCGTCCGCCGCCCGGCATTCCGCCGACCGCAGGGCCCGGACGAGCTCTCGCTTCCGGCTTCCGACGGCGGTGACGAGTCGACGGCGAAGGCCGGCGACCGCCTCGGCGAGCCGAGGGTCGGCGACCCGCAATCGCACGCCGCCTCCGACCGGCTCGAACAGGCTGTCGCCCTGGCGGATCAGGCAGTCGAGGTTGGGGAGGGGCTCGACCCGCTCCGGCCGGTCCTCGCGATCGCCCGCGATGACGGCCAGCCACAGGCGCAGCTCGGTGAGGCGCACCGCCGCGGCGCTCCGGTCGACGCCGAACAGGTTGACCTGGAGCACGCGGCGCCGATCCGTGGTGGTCGGACCCATTTTGGCGCCGGTGAGCGAGGCGAGGCGATCGAGGGCGCCCAGCAGGAAGGCGCCCGAGCCGGCCGCGGGATCGAGCAGGCGGATGTCCGCGAGCATCCTCACCACGGCCCGATCAGGATCCTGCAGCCGACGCTCGGCCTCCGTCTCGGGACACCCCGCTCGCCCGGCGACGAGCGCTACCAGCGCCGCGTCGAGCACCGAGCGAACCAGCGCCGCAGGGGTGTAGTAGGTGCCCGAGGCACGCCGCTCGTCCGGGGCCATCACGCCCTCGAAGACGCGGCCGAGCATGTCGGGGGCGATCCCGCCGCCCTCGCCCCGTTCCGAAACGACGAAGTGGTATCGCTCGAATAGGCCGTCGAACGCGTCGCGCCAGACCGCGTTGGGGATATCGCCGCGGAGGCGCCGCTCGAGCGGGTGCGGCTCGAACAGGCCGCCGTTGAGGAACGGCACCGCCCCGAACGCCGCGGGGCCGCGGCTCCGCTCCGCGGGCGGACGATTGAGAGTGCCGAAGAACAGCGGGCGAAGCAGGTCGCGGTGGATGTGCCGCTTCTGCGCCAGACAGCGGTCGACCTCGTCGGCCAGAAACCGCTCGCGGCCGGCCAGCCATCCCTTGGCCTGGATGAAGTACAGAAAGAGGACGCGGGTGAGCTGCAGCAGCGCCAGGCTGCGCCGGTCCTCGCCGCGAACCTCGCGGGGCAGCCCGTCCGTCAGCCGGTCGAGCGTCGCCTTGAACTCGCGGAAGAATCGGCGGCCCACCTCGCTGCCGCTCAGCGCATCCGCGGCGCGCGCGGCATAGGCCAGCGCACCGCCCGGCCCCGGTCCGGCCAGCCGGCCCAGGCAGGCGACGGCCGCCGCACCCGGATCGTCGAGGTCCACCTCGAGCCACGGCGTGCCGTGGAACGCCACCGCGATGCCGAGGCGGCGACCGATGGCGTCGAGTGCAAGCACGCCCGCCACCCGGCCTCGTGCGGTAAGCCGCCGGGCCACCCGCCGCGCCAGGCGCCCGGAATCGGTGCCCGCGACGGCGATCCACGGAAAATCGCCCGTGCGGGCGACGACGGCCGCAGACCCGGAATCGGACTTCGAAGGCCGCGCCGTCAAGCCGGGCACTACCTCGTACAACGGCTCGTGACCCAGCGTCGCAAGCAGTGCGCTCAACCCTTCGATCGAACCGACCTGCCGCAGGTGAGCGGCGAGCTGCACGAGATCCCCAGTGGGCGGAAGGCCCGCCGAGCTTACGCGCCGGCCGCCCGCTCTCCGGCATCATTCCCCCGCGTTCGGGACCGGGGCCCTCCGGCTGCTGGCTTTGGATCCGCGGCCCCTTTATCCTCCGCGCTATGAGCTCCTCGACCCGACTCCTGGCGATTCTGCTGGCCGGCGCGCCCCTCTGGCCGGGCGGCGCCCTCCCCGCGCAGACCTCCGCGCCGGCGCCCGCGCCCGCCGTCACCGACAGCGGCACGTTCATCGTCCGTCGCGGGGTGGACACGGTGGCCACCGAGGAATTCGCCCGGACGGCGACGACGCTCAGGGGCACCGTCATGCTCCGGGACGCGAAGAACACCGCGGAGGCCTACGAGGCGGTCGTCGCCCCGGACGCCTCGGTCGCGCTCGTCCAGGTGACGGTCCGGGAGGACCTCGATGGCGGCCGGGCAAAGGGCAAGGTGGTCCAGCGGGCCCGGGTCATCTTCAAGGAAGACAGCGCGGCGGTGGATGATCTCAGGGGCACCGGCATGGAGACGCGAGTCTTCGGCACGGAGCGGGGTGCGGTGCCCTATCTCAACCTGTCGTTCGCTATGCTCGAGCAGGCCATTCGGCGGTCGCGCGCCGTCTCGCCGCCCGCCGCTCGGGTCCCGTTCTTCAACCTCGGCGGCGGCCAGACGTTGACCGCCACGGTCTCCGCGCTCGGCGCGGACTCGATCGCGGTGGCCATCGGAAGCGTCGAGTTTCACCTGCGGGTGGATCCGGCGGGGCGGGTGCTGGGCGGGACGATTCCGGCGCAACAGGTGGTGGCCCAGCGGGTGGGTGCCGGGAGCTGACGGCCGGCCTGCTCAGGGGGCCTTGGCCCCCGTGCCGTACACGCGTCCACGCCACTCCACCCGCCGTTCCCCTCGCCACGTCGACCGCGCCACGATGTAGAGCGCCATTGCCGCGCCGGCCGGGTACAAGAGGCCGTAGCCGGGCGGAATTCTCATCCCGTACGACAACAAGCCCCAGAAGAGCACCGAGACCACCGTCGCCACGGCTGCCGGCGCCGCCAGCCGGCCGACGTCGGCCCCCAGGGCGGCCAGCAGCAGGACGAGCGGCGGAACGAGCCAGAAGGCGAGCGCCGCGCCGACCATCAGCGGCGCCAGCGCCCGCAGCGCGGGCTCCTCGGGGAACGACCGGCGCCCGCCGAGATAGATGTTCTTCGACCAGCCCTCGACAAGCTGCGGCAGGTTCTGATACATCCGGGTCTCCATGAGCCGCTCGGCGAAGGCGAAGTGCAGCCGGCGCCCGGCCCGGACGTACGCCTGCGCGAGCGCGAGATCCTCGGCCACCTCGTGGCGGACCGCCGCGTGCGTGCCGACCGCGTCGTACGCCTCGCGCGAGGTCAGGATGAACTGGCCGTTGGCGATGACGTCGCGCGTCCGGCGGGCGCGGTTGACGCGCCGCGGGTGATAGCGCAGGCCGAGCAGCAGCCAGATCTGCGGCATGATCACCCGCTCCCAGAACGTCACGCAGCGCTGGTGGGGCGACACCGTCACCAGATCCACGCCCTCGTGCCGGAGCGCCGCCACGGCCCGGCCGAGCAGCTCGGGCTCGTGGCGCGTATCGGCGTCGGTGAACAGGAGCAGCGCACCCGAGCCGGCCTTCGCACCCTGCGCGCACGCCCAGGGCTTTCCATACCATCCGTCGGGCAGGGGCTCGCCGCGCACCAGCCTGAGCCTCGGCTCGCCCGCGGCAAGGCGCTCGACGATGGCCGCCGTGTCGTCGGTCGAGCGATCGTCGATCACGACCACCTCGAACGGCGCATAGGCGGACGCCAGGGTCGAGCGCACGACCGTTTCGATCGTGGCGGACTCGTTGCGCGCGGGAATAATGATGGTGACGGGCGTGCCCGTGACGGGCGCGACGTCGCTCAGATTGGGCCGGGTCCGGGCGAGGCGGGCGAGCGCCGCGAACGGCGCGAGCCACGGGAGTACCACGACGAAGTCGACGAGCCCCATGCGGGTGAAACGGTCGCTAGTGCGACTGCGGCTTGGTCAGCCCGTGGAGCTGCCGCTCGATGGCGTCGAGCTGGCGGTCGACCTCGGCCGCGTCGTACTCGGTGACGGACACCGGCACGCCATTCTGCCCGAAGAGCGTGGCGACCAGCGCATCCGTGTAGCCGACGACGGCGACGGCGATCCCCTTGTCGATCACCCGGTTGAGGCGGAGCATGATGGCCATGCCCTGGCGCGCCCGCATGGCGGCGAGGACCGGCGCGAGGTTGCGGATGAGCAGCTCGCGGAGAAACTGGAGCTCCTCGACCACCTCGCCCGCGGCAAGGCCGCGCGCGGCGGCCATGCGCCCGTAGTGCTCGCAGGCCCGGAGCCAGACCACGCCGACTTCGCGCCGGAG
>JBBQDU010000017.1:0-25709 GCA_038320055.1 Gemmatimonadales bacterium
GCCGACGCCTTCGCCACCTCGTCGTACGGGATGTACTTCGTCCCCCACCCCTTGTCCGCCGCCACCTTCGTCAGCGCCGCCGTCAGCGTCGTCTTCCCGTGGTCCACGTGCCCGATCGTGCCCACGTTCACGTGCGGTTTCGTGCGATCAAATTTGGGCTTGGCCATGTGCGTGTCCTGGTGTCCTGAGTGAGGGCGTCATGTCAATCGTCAAGCTCGCGACCGGGATCGAACCGGTGACCTCATCCTTACCAAGGATGCGCTCTACCGACTGAGCTACGCGAGCGACATCAGTCCGTGCATCCCGACCGTGCATCCCGAGCGGCGTGCAAAGCGGGCGACGGGGCTCGAACCCGCGACCCTCAGCTTGGAAGGCTGATGCTCTACCAACTGAGCTACACCCGCGTCCTGCACCTGCTCGCCTGACCGCCCGCCATGGTGGGGGTAGGATTCGAACCTACGTAGGGCAGAGCCCGGCAGATTTACAGTCTGCTACCATTAGCCACTCGGTCACCCCACCGAGCCTTCGAGTCACCCTCATCTGAGACAGAACCCCGCCGGCGAAGGAGCGGGGTCCTATTCATCGAAGGTGTCGGCGTCACCGAGCTGACGAGGGGAATCGAACCCCTAACCTCCCGCTTACAAGGCGGGTGCTCTGCCAGTTGAGCTACGTCAGCCTAGAACAGGCCGAACAAGACAGACTTGCATGATAGAGGGCAAGTTAGCGTGAGTCAATGGGGTGGCCCCTCCGGTGACCCCGTTCAGAGCGCCTGGTGGCGGCGTACCACCTCGATCGACCCGTCGCGGCTGTCCCGGACCTCCCACCCGGCCGACCGGAGCAGGTCCCGCACGCGGTCCGCCTCCCCGAAATCCTTGGCGGCCTTGGCGTCCTTGCGCCGCACCGCCCAGCGGCTCGCCCAGGAGCGCTCCGCCCCCTCGTCGCCGCTCGGCGGGGCCTCGCCGAGCTCCTCCAGGCCCGGGGACTCCACCTCGACCGCTCTCCCGACCTTGACCACCTGCACCGTCGAGGTCACGGCGAGCACCCCCTCGGCCCGGTTCCACACATCGAGCGCGCGCGGTCCGGTGCCTTCGCCGGCGTCGAGCGCGGCATTGCCCGCGGTGGCGAAGGCGAACATCGCCGCCACGGCCCGGGGGGCGTTGAGATCGTCGTCGAGCGCATCCGCCAGCTCGTGCTCCAGGCGGGTGGCCGCCTCGGCGAGCCGGGGGCCGTCGGCATCGGCCCGGGCCGCCAGCAGCCGGTTCTGGAACTCACCCAGCCGCCGCGAGCCCTCACGCGCTGCGGCCAGGGCCTCGTCCGTGAGGTCGAGCTGCCGGCGGTAGTGGACCTGAAACATGAGCAGCCGGACCGCCCCCGGGTCCACGCCGTCCTCCCGCAGATCGCGCGCGGTCGTGATGTTGCCGAAGCGCTTCGACATCTTCTCGCCCCGGATGTTCAGGAACTCTCCGTGCAGCCAGACGCGGGCGAACTCCTCCCGCCCCGTGGCGGCGCAGCTCTGCGCGATCTCGTCTTCGTGGTGAGGAAAGATCAGGTCCACACCGCCGGCATGGATGTCGAGCACATCGGTGCCGAGGCGCCGTCGGATCAGCTCCAGCGCCATCGCCGAGCACTCGATGTGCCAGCCCGGCCGGCCGCGGCCGAACGGCGCATCCCACGCGGCGCCCACCGCCTCGTCCTCGGGGCGGGCCGCCTTCCAGAGCACGAAATCGCGCGCGTCCTCCTTGCTGTACTCGTCGGCGCTCACCCGTTCGCTCGCGCCGGTGCGCAACTCCCGGCGGTCGAGCCGGGACAGCCGCCCGTAGGCCGGGAACCGGGCAATGGCGAAATAGACGGAGCCGTCCTCGCCGAGGTACGCCACGCCGCGGTCCAGCAGCTCCTGGATCAGCCCGATCATCGGCTCGATGTAGTCGGTGGCGCGCGGCTGCTCCGTGGCGGCCTGGATCCGAAGCCAGTCGCGGTCCTCCTCGAAGGCCCGCGCGAAGGGATCCACGTGCGCGCGGAGCGACACCCCCTTCTCGCGGGCGGCGGCGATCGTCCGGTCGTCCACGTCCGTCAGATTCATGATGTGGAACACGTCGTAGCCGCTCGCCTCGAGCCACCGCCGCAGCAGGTCCTCGAAGAGAAACGTCCGGAAGTTGCCGATGTGGGCGTAGTTGTAGACGGTGGGACCGCAGGTGTACAGCGACACCCGCCCGGGCTGCAGGGGAACGAACGGCTCGACCCGGCGGGAGAGGGTGTTGTGGAGGCGGAGGGTCATCCGCTCGCGGCCCCGGCGGCGGCGCGCGCCACGGCGTCGGGGTCGGGAGGCCCCTCGAAGTGGACGTGGACGTGTCGCTGCGGGAACGGAATCTCGAGGCCCTCGCGGTCGAACCGGTTCTTGATGCGCCGGCGATACTCGCGCGCCACATTCCACTGGGAGCCGGGCTGGGTGCGGATCATGGTACGGAGCAGCACGGCGCTGTCGCCGAGCGCTTCGACGCCGACGACCTCCACCGGCCCGTCGAGCTGGGCGTTCCACGTCTTGTCGGTGGAGAATTGTGCCGCCTCGTCGCGGAGCACGTCGAGGGCGCGGTCCACGTTCTCGCCGTACGGCACGCCGACGTCCACCACCGCGCGCGCCCAGCCGCGGGTCTTGTTGCTCACCACCTTGATCTCGCCGTTGGGCACCACGTGCATGACGCCCTGCACGTCGCGGAGCTGCACCACGCGAAGGGTCATCTTCTCGACCAGCCCGCTCTTCCCCGCCACCTCGATCACGTCCCCAATGGCGAACTGATTCTCGACCAGGACGAAGAAGCCGGAGATCACGTCCTTGACCAGACTCTGCGCGCCGAACGAGACCGCGAGCCCGAGAATTCCGGCGCCGGCCAGGATCGGCCCGATGTCGATGAAGACGTTGAACGTGAGCAGGAGGGCGACAATGAGGACCAGGACGCGGCCCACGCTCCTGAGCAGCTGCGCGATGGTGTTGCCGCGCCGCTCCCGCAGGGTGGTGACCGAGTCGTCGCCGTCGTCCACCGCTGCCTCGATGCGCCGGGCCGTCAGCCGCACCACCCGGTAGGCGAACCAGGCCAGCAGCCAGATGCCCAGCACGCGGGCACCGGCCCGGATGGCCTCCTCCCCGTCGATCTGGAGGATGGCCGCGAGGCGCCGGATGACTTCACCGAAGGTGAAGAGCGGTACGAGGTTGAGTGCGAGCATAGACCTGGGTCGTGGGCGAGCCCTAACCTAGAGACCCGGGCTGCCGCCAGTCAACCGGACGCGGCCTCGCGGTACTCGATCCACGTGGCGGCCACGGGAACCCGCGCGGCCGCGCAGGCGGCCAGCGCGGGTTCGGCTCCATCCAGACCGAGCGGCAGCGCGATGCGACCCTCCGCAACGCGAAGGCCGGGAAAAAGCTCCTGGAGCCCGCGGACCGGAGGCAGGAAGGGTGCCCCGACGACGATCTGCAGCGTGCGCCACGCGATGAGCCGCTCGGCGTCGAGGACCGCCGGCTCCGTGCCGTCCCGGACGAGTACCCGGGAACAGCGGCGAAGGAGGTATCCCAGGTCGGCGCTGAGCAGGAGAGCGCTTCCGCCCGCGCGCAGGTGCAACGGCCACCGGCCCATGCGCACCCAGGCGCCGAGGAGTTCCCCGGGGTGTGCATGGCCCAGCGCGCGGCGGAGCGGGTAGGAGGGTACAAGGCGGGAAGGGGCGCCGGGGAGCATGCGACACGATCGTACCCGCCGGCCGAGTGCATGGCATCATTCCGCACGCCGGCGGCACGAAAGGCCGCCGCACCTTCAGGCCGTCCGTCGCGCCTGCTCGTGGCGGGTCCGCGCCCGCAGGACGGCATCCACGAGTGGCCCCGGATCGAACCGGACCGGATCGGTGGCTGGAAGGCCGGTCTCGCGGGCCGCGGCCTCACAGGCGCGCCGGGCCTCGTCCTCCGTCATCTCGTGGGTGTTGAGCGAGATGCCGATGACCTCGGTCGGGTGCACCACCGACCCGAGCGTCTCGTACAGGCGGACGTACTCGGTGAGCGGGGGCATCCGGAGCCACGCGGCCTGGCGGTAGTCACCGATGTACTCGCGGGTGCATTGATGGCAGAGGATGAGGGCATCCGGACAGCTCCCGTGCAGGAGCCCGAGCGTGACGCCCGAGTAGCCGGGGTGGTTGATGCTGCCCTGCCCCTCGACCAGCACCACGTCGGCGCCTTCGGCGCCCTCGAGCACCAGCCGCTCCGCCGCCCCGGCGATGAAGTCCGCCACTACCGCGTCGACCGCGATGCCCCAGCCCTCGATCATGATGCCGGTCTGGCCGGTCGGCACGAAGCGGGTGCGGACGCCGCGCTGGTTGAGCCGACGGGTCAGCTGCAGCTGGGCCGTCATCTTGCCCACGTTGCAGTCGGTGCCCACAGTCAGCACGACGAGCGGCTCCACCGACTTGGCCAGTCCCGAGGCGATCGGCAGATCCGCCGGCGGCCGCCTGAGGTCGAAGATCTTCCGCCCGTTCGCCCGCGCCCGCTCGGCCAGCAGCGGATCGTCGCCGAGGAAGGTGTGCAGGCCGCTCCACAGATCGCAGCCGTGGCCGAGCGCCTCGGCCAGCCAGGCCCGCCACTCGGCCGGCAGGCGTCCGCCCTGCGGCGCGATCCCGATCAGCACCGCCGTCGGTCCCAGCGCCAGCCCCTCGCGCATCGACCCCACCACCGGTAGCGCGCCGCCGAATCCCAGCACGTCCTGCACGGTCCGGCCGGCCTTCTGCCGGTCCAGGACGCCGACCGTCCGGTCGGGGAGGAAGCGGATGACCGAGTTGGCAGTCTTGGACGTCATCGGTTCGAAGTCGCCGTCGGCGACGATCAGAAAGCGCGGCGCGCTCATGCGATCAAGAGGCGATGGGTTGAACGGCGGGATCGACGTCGGCCGGCACGGTGCCGGACTGCTTCTTCGCGAGGACCGGGTCGCCGTAGACCTCGCCCAGCAGGATGTGGCGGACGAGGATCATGACGAGCGCGAGAATCGGCACCGCGATGATGAGGCCCGCGAGGCCGAACAGCTTGCCGATGAGCAGGACCCCGGCGATCGTGGCGACCGGGGGCAGATTGACCTGTCGCTCCATCACGACCGGCGCCACGAAGTTGGCCTCGATGAGGTGCACCCCCACACCGAGTGCCCCGACCAGCAGCGCTTTCGTGACCCCGAAGGCGCCGAGCGCGAACAGGACGGGCAGCAGCGTCGAGAACAGGACACCGAAGAACGGGACGATCGCGGCCACTCCGGCGAACACGCCGAACGCGAGATAGTACGGGATGCCGAGCGCCCAGAGCCCGAGCGTCGTCAGCGCCGCCAGCAGCACCATCGCGATGATCTGGCCCAGCACCCACGCGCGCATGGTGACGTTCAGGTCCTTGAGTATGGCCCACGCGAGCGGCCGGCGCCGCGGCGGTACCAGCGACACCACGCCGTTCGCGTAGATGTCCGGGTGCCGGGCCAGAAAGATGGCCATCACGAGCACGCTCACGCCCTCGATCAGAAACTCGACGCTGCCCTTGAGGTAGGGCACCGCCGCCCCTTGCAGGAACCCGAAGATTCCGCTGACGGCGTTGGCCAGCGGCCCTGGCGATCCCTCCGACCCCGTGGCGGAGGCGCTTCGGCCGAGCACGGGGATGCTCCTGAGGAGCCCGTCGATGTTGGCGTCGAGGCGTGCCAGGAAGCGCGGCAGGTTAGTGAGCAGGTCCTGCACCTGACTGGTGACGGGGGGCGCGATGAGCACCACCGCGCCGACCAGCGCGCCGAGCGTCGCCGCGACGCCGAGGGTGAGGCCCAGCGGATGCGGCATGCCGAGATGGTCGTGGAGGAGATACGCCAGCGCGTCGAGATAGATGGCCAGGATCACGGCCAGGAAGACGACCAGGAGCAGGTTGACCGTCTTGATCGCCAGCACCACCAGCGCGATGGTCAGCAGAATCCGGCCGATGGGGAAGCTCCGTCGGCCGTCCGGGGACGTCTCCGCCATCAGCGAGTGGACCCTTCGTCTCCCTCATCGACCAGCTCGGCGTCGTGGACGTCGCCGGTCCCCTTGTTGAGCTGCCGGGTGGGTTGCCCCGGTCCCGCGCCCAGCAGGCCCATCCGTGACTTGAGCTCCAGCAGCTGCTGGTCGGAGCTGCCCTTGTACTCGAGCGCCTCGAACTGCCGGGCGAGCCGGTCGCCCGAGACCTCCTCGTTCAACTCGGCCGCGGCGAGCGCCTTCCGCTCGGTCGCCTCGATCTTTTCGGCCATCCGCTCGAACGACTCGAAGGCGCTCTTGTCGGACATCCCCGACATCGTCTCCTGGATCCGCTGCTGGGCCTCGGCCCGCTTGGCGCGCGCCACCAGGATGTTCTTCTTGCGCTTGGCCTCCTCGATCTTGTCGTTCAGCTGGCGGAGCGACAGCTTGAGCGCTTCGGTTTCCGCCTTGTGCCGAAGCCAGGTCTCGTGGAGCTGCTGCGCGCCCTGCATTTGCTCGTTGTAGCGGCCGAGGGCCTGCTTGGCCATGTCGTCCCGTCCTTCCTGCACGGCGAGCATGGCGCGGCGCTCCCAGTCCTCCGCCTGCTTTTTCATGTTGTCGGCGTCGGACTGGAGCTTCTTCTCGTCGGCGATCGCCGAGGCCACCTGCTGCTTGGCCTTGGCCAGATTCGTCTTCATGTCGACGATGAGCTGGTTGAGCATCTTCTCGGGATTCTCGGCCCGCGAGATCAGCTCGTTGATGTTCGACCGGAGCAAGGTCGAGAGGCGGTCAAAGAGTCCCATGCTTCACCTTTCCCGGTACGAGGCGAGCTCGGCGAGATGCGAGGCGACCGCCAGCGTGATCGAGTCGAAGCTGGCCTCGAACTCGCTGTAGTCGAGATTCTCCAGGTCGAGCGTGTCGGTCAGCACCACGTGGTCGCCCTCGAGACCATAGGAGCCGTGTACCAGCTCCCGGGCATTGTACTGGAGCAACTGGCGGAACAGCTCGCTCCGGCGCGGCTCGCTGGCGGGGAGCTCCATCACCCGCACCCGCAGGATCACCACCGGTGGCGCGAAGTGCACCACCACCTCGGCGTCGTCCGCAGTCCGCGCGAGCCACAGATTGGGCTCGATCTCCATGACCGTCAGCCCCCCGCCGTCGAGCCGGTCGAGAAACGACTGGATATCCTCGCGGGTGATCATCGATGCGCCTCCCCTGGCAACTGGTCCGCCTCGCATACCCGGGCCGGCGGACGCCGGGCGCAATCTAATCGCCGCATCACTTCGCCGATCCCACGTCGCATGACCCCTCCTACCGTGGAAGCCGATCCTGCTCCCTCGACTGCGCCAGGAGCCGCTCGGTGAAGTCGAGGCGCTCTTCGAGCTCGGCGAGTCGTCCCTGCCCCGATTCCAGGTCGGCGAGGCGGTGGTGCAGCTGCTCCACCTCCGCCCGGAGCGCCGCGTCGGGGGTGCCTCGTCCCTCGAGCCGCCGCGCCAGGGCGCGTACGATCGGCCAGAGGATGACCGTGGCGGCGACCATCACCGCCAGCACGATCATCACGACCGCCCCCGGGTCCGCGTTCAGGAACAACAGATTGGGATCGAACGGCGGCGGCACCGGCGGCACGGCCTGCAGGAACATCATGGGCGGGCCTCCTCGCTCGCACCGAGCCTGGCCGACTCCTGCCGTTGTGCCAGCAGCCGCTCCGCGAAATCGACCCGTTCGTGCAGCTCGGATACCTCGGCGCGGAGCGCATCGACCTCGGCCAGCACCTGCGCATCCGGCGGCGAGCCGGCACCCTGGCCCCTGATCCGCTCGGCGAGCGCCCGTCCGACGGGGCTGACGGACAGCAGGAACAACGTGCCGCCGCCGAAGAGAAACGTGATCGCCAGGATACCTTCCATGTCCATTCCTCGGGTCTCCGGATCGCTCTTCAGGGCTCCGTCCCCTGCCCTTCACGACGGCACTACGAGCAGAACCGGCTGATGTTTCAGCAAGAAACGCCCAACCGCCCTGCCAACCGTCAGACCAGCTCGACCGCTTCGATGGCGCCGAGGGACACGGCGATCTCGGTGTCGTTCGCGCCGGCCGGGCGAAGGTAGACCTCGTGCGCGGTGACGTGGGTATCGACGCTCGTCGGTATGCCGACGACCTCCGTTTGGTCCGTCGTCATGATGCGGACCGCCTGTTCGTGTCCCCCGGCATACCCCAGGATCGCAATGATGTCTTCGTAAGTCATGGGATCCCCCCATGGTGGTGGGACACTAATCTAGGCCTCGCGGGCGGCGCCGCAACGCGACCGGTTCCTCGGATCACTGCCCGGCGGCGGCCCGCTCGACCGGCAGCGGGCCGGCGGCGAGCAGGTGCTCGTCCAGGTACCGCGTGATCAGCGAGAACAGGTGGAGCGTCGTGCCCTTGCCCTGGCAGACGCAGTGGGTCCGGTTGGGATATTCCATCATTTGAAATGGCTTGTTGGCGCTCACCAGCGCGTTGATCAGCCGCTCGCTGTTCTGATAGTGGACGTTGTCGTCGCCCCCGCCGTGGACCAGGAGAAGGTCTCCCTGGAATCCCTTGACGTAGCTGATGGGAGAGCCGCGGTCGTATCCCTCCCGATTGTCGGTGATCAACCCGTTGAACCGCTCCGTGTACACGTTGTCGTACAGGGACCAGTGCGTCACCGGCGAGACGGCGACGCCCGTGCGGTAGAGCTCCGGATGCTGGAACAACACGTTGAGGGTCATGAAGCCGCCATAGCTCCAGCCCCAGATCCCGACTCGTGCCGCATCGACATAGGGGCGCCGGATGAGGGCACGGGCGGCGGCGGCCTGGTCGCGGGTCTCGAGGACGCCCAGCTGCCCGTAGACCGCCTTCCGCCAGGCGCGCCCCAGCGGCGCGGGCGTGCCGCGGTTGTCCACGATCGCGACCAGATAGCCCTTCTGCGTCAGCATCGTGTGCCAGAGGTAGTACCCGCCCCACTGGTCCTCGACCTCCGCGTTGCCGGGGCCGCCGTACACGAAGAAGAGCAGCGGATACTTCCGGGTCGAGTCGAAGTCCGCCGGCTTGAGCAGGACGGCCGGCATCCGCGCCCCGTCTTCCGTCGGGATCGAGAACCACTCGGGCGCCCCACGGCGCAGCCGCGCCACGCGGGCGCGCAGCGCCGCGTTGTCCACCAGCGTGCGGATCACCTGATTGCCCGGAAGGCGCGCGAGCCGGACCACCGGCGGATTGCCCAGACTCGAGTACGTCTCGATGGCGTACTTGTAGTTGGGCGAGCGGTCGTAGGCGTGCGTCCCCGGCTCGTTACCGGGACTGATCCGCTCGGCACGTCCCTTCCCGTCGAGCCGGGTGCGGAACAGATACTTCTGGGTCGGATTGTCCGGGGAGGCCACATAGTAGAGCCAGCCGCCCTGATCGTCGACGCCTTCGATTTCGAGGACGTCGAAGTCACCCCTGGTCACCAGCCGAACGGACTTGCCGTCGCGCGACACCACGTAGACGTGGTTCCACCCGTCCCGCTCGCTGACCCAGGTGAAGTGCTTTCCGCCCTTCAGCCAGACCAGATCGTTGACGACGTCCACCCAGGTCGAATCGTGCTCGGTGAGGACCGTACGTACGGCGCCGGTGCGGGCGTCCCCGATCATCACTTCATTGGTGTTCTGGAGACGGTTCAGGCGCTGCAGGACGACCTCGTCGGAGCTGGCCGCCCATTCCATCCGGGGGATGTAATGCTCGCGCGGGTCGCCGGCGATCTCGAGCCACCGCACGGGGCCGCCGGCCGCCGGCACGACGCCGACGCGCGCGGCGGAGTTCTCCTCGCCGACCTTGGGGTACTGCACGGGGATGACCCGTGAGTACAGCGAGTCGGTGTTGTTGATGAGATTGAAATCCCTGACCCGGTCCGCGTTCAACTGCCAGAAGGCGATCGACCGCCCGTCCGGACTCCAGCGCCAGCCGTCGGCGTAGTAGTTCATCAGCTCCTCTTCGTACACCCAGTCGAAGGTGCCGTTGATGAGCGTGCGCGAGCCGTCGGTGGTGAGCGCCGTGATCGCGCCCGTGGCCAGATCCTCCACGTACAGGTTGTTCTCGCGCACGTAGGCCACCCGGCCGCCGTCGGGCGAGAACTTGGCGAACATGAGCGTGGACGCCTTGGCGTCCCGGCCGCCGACCTGGCGAAACGCGCCGGAGGTCCGATCGAGCACCCAGTAGTCGCCCCGCGTATTGAGGCGCCACACCGGCTGCGTGTTGGTGAAGACCAGCAGCATCCGCTGATCGGGCGACCAGGCGTAGTCGTCCACCTCGAGCGCCGCCTCCGCGCCGGCGGGCGTCAACGCGCGCGCCGTGACCAGCACCTCTCGTCGGCCGGTCTCGACATCGTACCGCACGATGTCCTCTCCCGCCTCGGCTTCCCCCGGCTCGAGGGTCGTGTAGGCGGCGCCGGATCCGAGCCACCGGGCCGGTCCGAACGGCTTGGGCGCGAACTCGCTCGAGCCATAGATGCGGGCGAGCGTGAGCAGGCTGGAATCGGCTTGCTGAGCCGGTAGGGCGCGCGGCAGGGCCGCCCAGAGCAGCACGACAAGGAGGTGACGAATCACGAGTTGTCCCGGCAAGGCGTTGGTTGCGGGTCGGCGCGGGCGCGGCTATCACTTCATTTCAGTATACCCGACCTGCAGGGGAAACACTGCAACACTTCGGGACTAGGGCCACCGTGGTTTCATGGCGAGGCCCACCTTCTCATCATGGCGAGGCAGGCATGTCGTTCCGGACCGCTCTCCGCTCTTCACCTTTCGCCATGCTGTTCGCCGGGTCGCTGGGCGTCGGCGCATTGGCCGGTTGCGCCTCCCGCTCCGCCGATCCGGGCGCCGGGCCCGCCCCGGCACCGACGGAGAGCCCGCGCGCCGGCGCTCGCAACGCCGCCGACGGCCCGACGGCCTCAGGCCCGGCCTCCACCACGCCCGCGCCGGCCGCGGTCGATTCGGCGGTGGCGGCCACCACTCCCGCCAACCCCGCGCCTTCGGCAGCGCCCGCGGCCGCAGCGGCGGACTCCGGATGGCTCCAGTACGATCCGGCGACCAAGACCGTGACGTTCCGGCTGATCGCCGGCCCGTTCGACTGGAACGGCTACACTGGCGGGGGCGCGACGCTGACGGTGCCGCCGGGCACTGCCAATGTCATCAACTTCGAACAGGACGACGGCACGCCGCACAGCGCCGAGATCAGTTCCGGCACCGGACCCATTCCCAATTCCGGGGGCAATCCGGCGATTCCGCGCGCGTACACCAACAAGGTCGTCGAGGGGCTGGTCCAGGGATCGAAGGACGTGATCAAGTTCACGGCCCCCGACAGTGGAACGTACCGCCTCATCTGCGGCGTGCCGGGCCATGCGCTGTCGGGGATGTGGATCTGGTACAAGATCGATCCCGCGGCTACCGCGCCGAGTTTCGGACCGACAAAGCCGTGAACCGGAGGTGCTCCCGCTTTACCGCGGGAGCACCTTGCGGAGGAACTGCCCGGTGTAGCTCGCCTCGACTGCGGCGACCTCTTCCGGCGTGCCCGTCGCCACCACCCTGCCACCCCGCTCCCCGCCTTCCGGACCAAGATCGATGATGTAGTCGGCGGTCTTGATGACGTCGAGGTTGTGCTCGATCACGACGACGCTGTTCCCCTTGTCGACCAGCCGGTGGAGCACCTCCAGCAGGAGCCGCACGTCCTCGAAATGCAGGCCGGTCGTCGGCTCGTCGAGGATGTAGAGGGTCCGGCCCGTGTCCCGTTTGGCCAGCTCCGTCGCAAGCTTGACCCGCTGCGCCTCCCCGCCGCTCAGCGTGGTGGCCGCCTGCCCCAGGTGGATGTACCCGAGGCCGACATCGTTCAGCAGCTCCAGCTTCTCACCGATGCGCCGCTGGTTGCTGAAGAAATCCATCGCTTCCGCCACCGTCAGATCGAGCACGTCCGCGATGCTCCGACCCTTGTAGCGCACCTCCAGCGTCTCCCGGTTGTAGCGCCGGCCCTTGCAGACCTCGCACGGGACGTACACGTCCGGCAGGAAATGCATCTCGATCTTGACCAGCCCGTCCCCCTGGCACGCCTCGCAGCGCCCGCCCTTCACGTTGAAGGAGAAGCGGCCGGGCCCGTAGCCGCGCATCTTGGCGTCGGGCAGCTGGGTGAAGAGCTCGCGGATCGGCGTGAAGAGGCCGGTGTAGGTCGCCGGATTCGAGCGCGGCGTGCGGCCGATGGGGCTCTGATCGATGTCGATGACCTTGTCGATCCGCTCGAGACCCTCGATCGACTTGTGGGCGCCGGGGATCACACGGGCCCGGTAGAAGTGCCTCGCGAGCGCCTGGTAGAGGATGTCCGTGACGAGCGTCGATTTGCCCGAGCCCGACACCCCGGTCACCGCCGTGAAGACGCCGAGCGGGATGTCGACCGTCAGATTCTGAAGGTTGTTGGCCCGCGCCCCCGCGATGCGGATCCGATGCCGGGCCGGCGCTTCCCGCCGGCCGCGCGGCACCGGGATACGGAGCTCGTCGCGGAGGTACCGGCCCGTGAGCGACTCGGGGTGCCGCCGGATGTCCTCGACCCGCCCCTCGGCGATGACCTCCCCGCCGAAGCGGCCGGCGCGCGGACCGAGGTCGATGACGTGATCGGCGGCCTCGATGGTGTCGGCATCGTGCTCGACGACGATCACCGTGTTGCCGAGATCGCGAAGTCCGCGCAAGGTGGCGAGCAGCCGAGCGTTGTCGCGCTGGTGCAGCCCGATGCTCGGCTCGTCCAGGATGTACAGCACGCCCACGAGGCGCGAGCCGATCTGCGTGGCCAGCCGGATCCGCTGCGTCTCCCCACCCGACAGCGACGTGGCGCCACGGCCCAGGGTCAGGTATTCGAGGCCGACGTCCCGGAGGAAGCGCAGCCGGTCCACGACCTCCTTGAGGATCGGGCCCGCGATTTCCGCGTCCACGCCCCCCGGCCGGCCGTTGTCCCCGCCGGCCTCGCGCACGCGGCTGGAGCCGCGCAGGGGAATTCCCTCGAAGAACTCGACCGCCCGCTCGACGGGCAGGTCGACGACGTCGCCGATCCCGCGGCCGTGCACCAGCACCGCGAGGCTCTCCGCCTTGAGCCGCTTGCCGCCGCACGTCTGGCACGGCTGCTCGATCATGAACTCGTCGAGCGCGGTCCGCACCCCGTCGCTGGTCGATTCCTTGTAGCGGCGCTCGACGTTCCGGAGCACGCCCTCCCACTCGCTTTCGTACTCGCCGCGGCCCCGCGCCCCGCCGGTCTGAAACTTGAATCGCCCGGGCGCGCCGCGCAGCAGCGCCTGCTGGGCCGCGGGGCTGTGCTCGCCCCAGGGTGCATTCAGATCGAAGGCGAACGCCTTGGCCAGGGTCGGCAGCACCACCTTCCGCAGGTAGCCGGTCGGCTCTCCCCACGGCAGAATCACGCCTTCGAGGATCGAGATGCTCGGATCGCCCAGCACGAGGTCGGCGTTCACTTCGCGCCGGGTGCCGACACCGTGACAGTCGGGACACGCCCCGAACGGGGAGTTGAAGGAGAACTGGCGCGGCTCGAGCTCGGCGAGCGAGAGTCCGCACACCGGGCAGGCGAACCGCTCCGAGAAGTTGACCGACTCGGCCGCGGTGCCGGCGCCGTGGCGCACCACTTCCGCCACACCGTCGGCGGTCTTGAGGGCCGTCTCGATCGAATCGTTCACGCGAGACCGATCGTCCGCCCGCACCACCAGCCGGTCCACCACCACCGCGATGTCGTGGTTCTGGCGACGATTGAGGGTCGGCACCGCGCCGAGGTCGTGCGTCTCCCCGTCCACCCGCACCCGCACGAAGCCGCGCTTCCGGACATCCTCGAACAGGTCGCGGAATTCGCCCTTGCGGCCACGCACGATCGGCGCGAGGATCTCGATGCGGGTGCCCTCGGGCCAGGCGAGAACCGCGTCCGTGATCTGCGCGGCGCTCTGCCGGGTGACCGGCGTGCCGTCGTTGGGGCAGTGCGGCACGCCCACCCGGGCCCAGAGGAGCCGGAGATAGTCGTAGATCTCGGTGACCGTGCCGACGGTGGAGCGGGGATTCTGCCCGGAGGTCTTCTGTTCGATCGAGATAGCCGGCGAGAGTCCCTCGATGGCATCGACGTCCGGTTTTTCCATCAACCCCAGGAATTGCCGCGCATAGGCGGAGAGCGACTCGACGTAGCGTCGCTGGCCTTCGGCGTAGATCGTGTCGAAGGCGAGCGAGGACTTGCCGGAGCCCGAGAGCCCGGTGATCACGGTGAGGCGATTTCGGGGGATCGAAACGGAGACGTTCTTGAGGTTGTGCTCACGCGCCCCGCGGACCACCAGGTATTCCTGAGCCATAGCCCCGAAAGGTACCCGAAGCCCGGCCCGAGGGTCAACGGGTTCCCCGAGCCGGGGGCGGCACTTAGCATTAGGCGGCCTCCATGACCTCCCCACCCGACGACCCGCAGGGCGCCGCGACGCTCCCCCCGCGCACCGCCGCGCCGACCGAGCGGTTGCTCGAGCGCGCCGACGCGCTGGCCGCCGGGACGACCCCGGCCCAGGCCGTGCCCCTCTACCGCGAGCTGTTAGCCGCGGAGCCGGAGCAGCTCGAGGCGCGCCTCCGGCTTGTGCGTCTGCTGCTTCGGCTCGACGGCCAGGACGAGGCGCTGGAGCTGCTGAGCGACGCCCTCCGCCGGACGCCGGATCAAACGGAGTTTCTCGTGCTCCGGGGCGGGATCTACGGACACCTCCGCCGCTACCGCGAAGCCGACGGCGACCTCCGGCGGGTCCTCCGCCTTCACCCCTCTCACGCGCCGGCGCACCTGGAGCTCGGCCGCCTGCTCCGCAGCAAGGGGTTGGTCACCGAGGCGGTCTCCCACCTGCAGCGCTCCCTCGACTTTCAGCCGGAGAACGCCCGCACCTGCTACTATCTAGGCGACGCCCTCAATCAGGTCGGCGATCTCACCGGCGCGCGCAATGCGCTGGAGCGCGCCGTCCAGCTCGATCCGCACGATGCGAAGGCCCACCATCTCCTCGGCTGCGTGCTCGACCGGCTCGGCCAACCCGACGAGGCACGTGCGATGTACCAGCGTTCGCGGGAGCTTGCCGGCGCGTGATCCGGGTAGTCGCAGGGGATCTGGCCAGTCAAGCGGTGGACGCGGTGCTCCGGCCGGCGGATGCCACGCTGGCGCCGGTGGGTGCGCCCGCCGTCCAGCTGGATGAGCTCGGCGGCGACCGGTTTGCCGCGGAGCGCCGTACGGCTACGCCGCTCGAGGCCGGGGCGGCCGTCGTGACCGGCGCCGGTGCGCTGTTGGCGGGATACGTGCTCCACGTGGTGATCGCCGACGAGCGCGGGCCCGCGAGTCGCGATCGGATCCGCCGCGCCCTGGTCTCCGCCTGGCAGCGCGCGGGCGACTGGGGGCTGACGCGGGTCGCGGCGCCCCTCAGCGGCCTCGCCGGCGGCGTGCTGTCCGCCGAGGAGGCCGCCGGCCTCCTGGTGGAAACTTTCCCTCGGGGTCCGGTGGACGCCGGGGAACTCGAACTCACCATCGTGGTCGATGCGGCAGCGGAGTGTGACGTGGTGGAAGCTCTCGTGCGGAGGATGACGTGATTCGGCTGAGCGGGCTGACGAAGCGATACGGGAAATTCACGGCGGTGGATGGGATCGATCTAGAAGTGCCCCGCGGCGAGCTGTTCGGCCTGCTCGGGCCCAACGGCGCCGGCAAGACCACCTCGATCCGGATGATCGCCGGCATTCTCCGGCCCACCAGCGGCACCGTCACCGTCGGCGGCATCGACATCCAGGCGCACCCGCTCGAGGCCAAGACGCGCCTCGGCTACATCCCCGACCGGCCGTTCGTGTACGACAAGCTTACCGGCGGGGAGTTCCTCCGTTTCGCCGCGGCGCTCTACGGGATGCAGGGACCGGTGGTGGAGCGGCGCATCGACGAGCTCCTCGCGCTGTTCGAGCTGGGCCCGTGGAAGGGCGAGCTGACCGAGACGTACAGCCACGGGATGCGCCAGAAGCTCATCATCGCCGGCGCGCTGGTGCACCGGCCCGAGGTCATCGTCGTGGACGAGCCGATGGTGGGACTCGACCCCAAGAGCGCGCGCCTCCTGAAGGAGCTGTTCCGCGAGTTCGTGAGCCGGGGCGGCACCATCCTCATGAGCACGCACACGATGGAGATCGCGGAGGTCATGTGCGACCGGATCGCCATCGTCTACCGGGGCAAGATCGCGGCCCAGGGCACGATGGCGGAGCTGCGGCACCAGACCTCGTCGGAGGGCATGGGCCTCGAGGACCTGTTCCTCAAGCTGACCGGCGGCCACCAGACCCCCCGGCTGGACACGGTCCTCGACGCGTGATCGACGCGCCCCGCAGCCAGCCGAGCCTCTGGACCGTCCTCACGCCGAAGTGGCGGGGCGTGCTGGCGCGCATGCGCCAGGAGCGCGCGGGCGCGCGCGCCAAGTCGCTGCTGCTCGTCCTCACCGGCCTGGGCTTCTGGACGGCGGTCTTCGGCATCGCCTACCGGGTGCTGAGCTACATCCAGCAGGTCCAGGATCTCGGCACCCTGCTGGCGGGCAAGATGCTCGGCGTCATCCTGCTCGCGTTTCTCTCGATCCTGCTCCTCTCGAACGTCATCACGGCGCTGTCGACGTTCTTCCTCGCGAAGGACCTCGACATGCTGGTGGCCGCCCCGATCGGCTGGGTGCGGCTCTATCTCGCGAAGCTGTTCGAGACGGCCGTGCACTCCTCGTGGATGGTCGGCCTGCTGGCGCTCCCGATCCTGACCGCCTACGGCATCGTCTTCTCGGGCGGTCCGCTGTTTCCGTTCGTCGCCGTGGCGGCCATCGTGCCCTACCTGGTGCTGCCGGCGGCGGCGGGGACCGTCTTCACGGTCGTCCTCGTGAACGTCTTCCCCGCCCGGCGGACGCGAGAGCTGCTTGGCCTCGTGGGCCTTGGCGCGGTCGCGGTGCTGGTGCTCCTCCTCCGCTTCATCCGCCCCGAGCAGTTGGCGCGCCCGGAGGGATTCCAGAACTTCGTCGACTACCTCAAGGTGCTGAAGGCGCCCACCACGCCGTGGCTTCCCAGCCAGTGGTCGGCCGACATGATCATGAACTGGCTCACCCGGGTGTCCGATCCGACACCCATTCTCAAGCTCTGGATCGTCGCCGGGCTCGCGCTTGCGGTCGGGGCCACGGTGCACCGGCGCCTCTTCCTCCTAGGGTATTCCAAGGCGCAGGAGGGCGCCGCGCGCAAGGTGCGCCGCCCGCTCCGCGGTCCGGCCGCCCGCTGGCTGGCGTGGCTGGCGCCGCAGAAGCGCGAGTTCCTGTTCAAGGATGCCCGCCTCTTCTTCCGCGACAATACGCAGTGGAGCCAGTTGATCCTGCTCGTGGTGCTGCTGGTGATCTACATCTTCAACATCAAGTCGCTGCCGATCCACTCCGGGGAGCGGGTGCCGTTCGCGCTGGTCACGGTGATCTCGTTCCTCAATCTGGGCCTGGCGGGCTTCGTGCTCTCGGCGGTCGCCGCGCGGTTCATCTTCCCGAGCATTTCGCTCGAAGGCCGCCAGATGTGGCTGCTCCGCTCGAGTCCGCTCGATCCGCGGGCGATGCTCTGGAGCAAGTACTGGATGGGCACCGTGCCGCTCTTGGCCCTGGCGGTCGGCATCACCGTCCTGACCAACGGGATGCTCAAGGTCAGCCCGTTCATGATGGGGGTCAGCCTCGCCACGATCGTGCTGTACACCCTGGCGGTCAGCGCGCTGGCACTCACGTTCGGCATCTTCTACCCGCAGTTCGGGACCGAGAACGCCGCCCAGATCCCGACCAGCTTCGGCGGCATCGTGTACATGATGACGAGCCTCTGCCTCCTCGCGGTCGTCATCATGACCGAGGCGGTGCCGGTGGCCGCGCAGCTTCGCGCGTGGCAGCGGGGCATGCCGGTGCGCGCCACGCCGGAGCTGCTGGCCGCGGGACTGCTGGTAATCGGGATCTGCGCGGCCGCCACTGTGATCCCCCTCCGCCTCAGCGCACGGCGCCTCGAGCTCATGGAGTGGTAGCGTGAGCCCGATCGCGGTGGACCTCTTCAGCGACACCGTCACCCGCCCCACCCCCGCCATGCGTCGCGCCATGGCCGACGCCGAGGTGGGCGACGAGCAGAACCGCGAGGACCCGACGGTCAACCGGCTGCAGGCGATGGCGGCCGAGCTCCTCGGCAAGGAAGCCGCGCTCTTCCTGCCGTCGGGCACGATGTGCAACCAGGTGGCGTTCGCGGTGCACTGCCGGGCCGGCGACGAGATCCTGCTCCACGAGCAGGCGCACCCGCTCCTGTACGAGGCGGGCGGGCCGGCGGCGCTGATCGGGGCGGTCATGCGTCCGCTCGCGGGCGGCCGCGGGCTCTATTCCGCCGAGCAGGTGCGCCAGGCGGTGCGCCCGCGGGTCCACTACATGCCCCGCACGCGGGCGCTCTCGATCGAGCAGACGGCGAACATCGTGGGCGGGGTGTGCTGGCCGCTGGCGCTGGTTCAGGAAGTGTGCGCCGCGGGGCATGAAGCGGCGCTCGCCTGTCACATGGACGGGGCGCGGTTGATGAATGCCGTGGTGGCCACCGGCACGCCGGCCGCGGACTTCGCGGCGCCGGTCGACAGCGTCTGGATGGACCTGACCAAGGGACTCGGCGCGCCCGTCGGGGCGGTGTTGGCCGGCTCGTCCGCCTTCATCGAGGACGCCTGGGTGTTCAAGCAGCGCTTCGGCGGCGCCATGCGGCAGGCCGGGATCATTGCGGCGGCCGGGATCTACGCGCTGCAACACCATGTCGAGCGGCTGGCGGAGGATCACGAAAGCGCCCGGCGCCTCGCCCGCGGCTTGGCGGAACTGCCGGGCATCGCCGTGGACGCCGACCGTGTGGAGACGAACATCGTGATCTTCGACGTGCGGGGCAGCGGCCTCACCGGCGAAGCGTTCGGGCAGCGCACCGAGCGCCTGGGCGTCCGGTTTTCCGTCCTGGGCCCGACGCTCGTACGGGCCGTGACCCATCTCGACGTGCCTGCGGACGGGGTGGAGCGGGCACTCAGCGCGGCACGGATGGCACTGAAGGAGTAGGCCCGGTCACAGGCCGGGCTTCGTGTGTTGGGGGCGGCCACCGGCCGCCCTTTTCCGTTCCCACCGGCAAAATGCCGATCCGAAAATCGTACCCGGCTCCTCCTACGTTGCGCTCGCCGTCAGACCCTGCGCGGCCGTCAGCGCGAGCGACCCACCCAAGGAGGAACCATGTCCCGCCGATCATACCTCGCCGTACTCGCGCTTGCCGCCGTCGCCGTCGGTTGCGCCGACCGCACCCCCGCCGGGCCCTCCGGTCCGGCCGACAGCCCCGCGCCCACCGGCTCGACCGCCACGCCCGCCGGCGGCAGGGAACGCGCCGGTCGCGCCGCCGAGGAGCGCCTCGCGCGCCGGATGGCGCTGGCGCTCGCCGACCCAGCCTTCCGGGCATACGTCAAAGACGCGCTCGACCGCTCGCCAGTCCGCGAGCACAAGCTGCACTTCCAGCGCTTCCTCCGCGGGCCGGACCGGAAGGCCCTGCGAGCCCTTGCCCGGACCGACGGCGAGACGGAGTCGGCGGTGGACATCGACGCCACCACCGCCACCGCGCTGGAGTTTTATATGCCCGTCCCCGCGCACCGGGCCGCCTGGCATGGAGGGGACGACGTCCTGGTGGCCACCGCCCGTGGGGACCACGAGGCACCGGTCGCCTTCGACGTGCGCGGCAAGCGGCACCAGTTGAGACCCGACGCCCCGCCCGCCATCCCGGTGCTGGCGCTGGTGCCCGTGGAAACCGACTTCGACACCCGCGAGGTCGGGCTCCTGATGCCGGGAGGGGGTCCGGTCCCGCCGCCGCCGCCGCCCGGCCTGTACATGACGAGCTCGCACTTCGTCCGGAGTTTTGAAGGTTGGTTGAAGGGAAACCCCGAATTTGAGATCCACATCCTGGGTCAGTCGGGCGCGTCCGATTCCCTCACCAGTTACCAGTGCGCCGGCGAGCACGCGCCCGCAGGGTACGTCTTCGACCAGAACAACCTCGACTGGACTGGAAGTGTCATGCTGTTCAGCCAGACCCAGCTCACCAACTATCAGACGGCGCATTCCAACCAGAACGTCCGCATCCTCGCCATCGAGGACGACGACGGCGCCTGCCAAATCCGCCTGGACGGGACCCGGTTCAAGACATTGCAAACGACGCTGCAGAACAACTATCCCAACCTGACCGGCGGAAAGGACACGACCTCCGGTCTCGCCAAGGTGTTCAAGCGCGCCAACGCGCTCCAGCGAATTCTGCGGTCGGCCTATTCCTGGCTCACCTCCCAGGACGACCTGATCGGCAACGCCATCGAGGACACGGTAGTGTGCGAGTATCACGCCGGCGCCAATTGGGTCGTGCGGGGCGAGAACAACGTCACCAACGGCTGGCTCAAACTTCAGATGCGGTAGCCCAATGACACATCTCCCCACCCGCGCGACGCTCGTAGCGGTCGCATTGCTCGCCCATGGGGTAACGCCCGCGCCGTGCCAGTGGACGGCCGGTGCCGGGGTCCGCGCCCCGCGTTTCTCGGGAGCCGCCGAGGAGCCGGGCACGGGACGGTCGCTTCGGCCGTACCGGCCCACCATGTGGGCCATCGGCATCGATCGCGCGGGACGTCGCGTGGGTGTGGGGCTTCGGGTGCACTATGCGTCGAGCAGCCTGGCACTGGAGGGGCAGGATGCCCTGGTCGCCGTCAAGGATGCTATCTCGGTCTACGGCGTCGATCCCGAGCTGTCCGTCCGGGTCACGACCCTGGGTCCCGCGGGGGTCGTCCGGGCATTCGCGGGGCCGCTGTTGGAGGTGTGGGAGCTGCCCGAGGAGGGATCCAATGTTCGGGTGGGCCTATCGGCAGCGCTGGGCCTGGAGGTGCCCTTCGGGGGTCGGTGGGCGGGATCCGCCAGGATCGGAGCGGCGGTCATGCCCTCACCGTTCGGACGCGAGGATCTGGACCCGGCATTCGAGCCCCGCACCCTCTGGCGGCGCGAAGTGGCCGCGGAGCTACGGTACCGGCTATGAGGTCTAGGCCGCCACTCCCGTTCCGCAGTGCGCGCAGAATCGACTTCCGGGGCCAAGCTCGGCCCCGCAGCCCGCGCAGGCGCCGCCCGCCTGCAAACGCTGGCCGCACGAGGAGCAGATCACCGCGTCCGGCTCCGGACGCGGACCACAGACCGGGCAGGCCGGGGCCCCAGGCGGTGCCGATGTCGCAGCGGAGCGGAGGGCTCGTACCCTGGCAGCGATCAAGACTTCGGCATCGCCACCCCCAGCCGGCCACACCGCCGCCTCGACCGACTCGTCGCGAAGCGCGTCGAGCGCGGCCACGGTGTACTTCCCCTTGAGAAAGGCATAGTCCTCATCCGAGAGCTTACCCGTTTCGCGATCGAACTCTATCTCCTTGAGCGCGGCCAGTGCCACACCCTTGGGAGTCTCTTCCGGATCGAGGGGCTCGTACACGGGCCTCCCTGGGCGCCCCGGAAGAACCAGCGGCTGCAGCACCATCCAGACGACGGCCAGCCCGACGAGGGCCGCGGCGAGGACCTCGATCGTCATCAGTCGTCCACCTCGCTCAGCGCCCGCCGCAGGCGCTCCATCTCCTCCGGGCTCGCCTCCACCGGGGCCGAGACCGGCGTCCCGCGCCCGACGGCGGCCACCGCCGCTCGCCGACGGCCGATCAGCATCACCAGCCCCGCTCCCGCCGCGGCGATCACCGCGCCGGGCACGAGGTAGCCGGCCAGGTTGAACCCCCTGGGCTTGGGCGCCATCAGGGCCTTCTCGCCGTAGCGCTCGACGAACGCATCGATCACCTGCTGCGCGGACATTCCCTGATTACGAAGCGCGAGCACCTCGCGGTGCAGCCTGGGGGAGTACGTGCAGGAGAAATCCGTAGTGCGGCAGGTGAACACGTCGAGCGTGCAACCGCAGTTGCAGGCCAGCTTGAGCTCGATGGCCTGGATCTCGGCCGCGTTCTCCGCGGGATCCGTCGGTGCCCGGGGCCGGCCGACCGCCGACGGGTCGTGCAGGGTGCCGATGGCGCCCCGCCCGGCCAGCGAGTCCTGCGCCGGCGGAAACAGGCCGAGCGCCAGCCCCGCCCGCAGGAACGAGCGCCGTGTCGTGGGGCGGCCGATCGAGTGGTCCGTCACCGAGTCACTCCTTCCCGGCCCCCACCAACGACACCCCGTACCCGCCCTGCGCCCGACGCGAAGACGCCACGGTCGGCCCGCCGCCGGGCCACATCGTCACGATGCCGCCGAACGCGAGCACGAACCCGCCGAACCAGACCCACCAGACCAGCGGGTTGATGTTGAAGCGGTAGACCGCCTCTTCCGTACCATCCACTGCGCCGGCGAACACCAGGTAGAGATCCTCGCGCAGGCCGCTCCGGATCCCGACCTCGGTGGACGGCTCGAACGTGGGCCGCTTGAAGCTGTCCACGTGCTGGCGCTTCTCGCTGGTGAGCAGGCCGTCGGCGCGGCCATCCACGCTCACCTGCACCGTCGCGGCGCTCACGACGCGGTTGAGCGCCTCGTACTGCGAGATCCCCACGTGGGTGAATCGGTACGTATGGCCGAACGGGCTCCGGAGCTCGACCGACTCGCCGGGCTTGAGGGTCGCCTCGCGCTCGACCTTGAACGCCATCCCGGCGAACGCGGCGAAGTAGATGAGAATCCCGACGTGCACGATGTAGCCGCCGTACCGCCGGCGGTTCCGCTCCACCAGGCGGAACAGGGCCAGCGGGACCGACTCCCCGTGCATCCGCCGCCGCGCCCGCACCCCGCGCCAGAATTCCTGGCCGATCGTGCCCGCGACGAAGCCGGCCAGGGCGAGCGCCACCAGGGCGTAGAAGTCGCGCATCCCGGACGCGAGCAGCAGCGCCAACGTGACACCCCCCGTCGAGAGCGGGGCTACGAACTGGCGCCGCAGGTTGGCTGCCGACGCCTTCCGCCACGCGACCAGCGGCCCGATCCCCGTCAGCGCGAGCAGCAGCAGGCCGAGGGGGACGTTCACCCGGTTGAAGAAGGGCGGACCCACCGTGATCTTGCTGCCGCGCACCGCTTCGCTCAGGATCGGGAACAGCGTGCCCCACAGCACCGAGAAGGCGATGCCCACCAGCAGGAGGTTGTTGAACAGGAACGCCGCCTCGCGGCTCAGCATCGACTCGAGCTGGACGTCGGCTTCGAGGAGCGGCCACCGGGTGTAGAGCAGCGTGAAGGAGAGCACCGCCGCGACCACCAGAAACCCGAGGAAGAAGTAGCCCACGTTCGACTGCGTGAAGCTGTGCACGCTCGCGATCACCCCGGAGCGCGTGATGAAGGTGCCGAAGATGCTGAGCAGAAACGTTCCGATGATCAGACCCAGATTCCACCGCTTCAGCATGCCGCGCTTTTCCTGGATCATGACCGAGTGCAGGAACGCGGTCATCGTGAGCCACGGCAGCAGGCTGGCGTTTTCGACCGGATCCCAGGCCCAGTACCCGCCCCACCCCAGTTCCACGTAGGCCCACCACATGCCCAGCGTGATCCCGATCGACAGGAACAGCCAGCTGACCAGCGTCCATTTCCGGATGGCGTGGATCCAGCCGGCATCGAGCCGTCGCGACAGCAGGGCGGCCACGGCGAAGGCGAACGGAATCGTGATGCTGATGTAGCCCAGGTAGAGCATCGGCGGATGGATCACCATGCCGACGTTCTGGAGCTGCGGATTGAGCCCCCGTCCATCGGCCGGCGTGAACGCCAGCCGCTCGAACGGGCTGGAGCCGAACAGCATGACGCTGATGAAGAACGCCACCACCGCGGAGGTCACGCCCGCCACGTACGGCATCAGGTCGGCGTAGCGGCGGGGGGTGAGCCACTGCGCGAGACTCGCGAAGAGGGACAGCACCACCGCCCAGAACAGCAGCGACCCCTTCTGCCCCGCCCAGAAGGCCGAGACGATGTAGTACGGGGGCAGGTTCCGGCTGGTGTAGGCCGCTACGTACTCGATGTTGAAGTCGTGGCTGATCAGCCCCTTCCACAACGCGAGCGAGGCCACCACCAGGCAGCCGAAGATGGCGTAGACCGAGCGCACCACGGTCGCGGCCAGCTCCGGGCGCTCTCGCCACCGGCCGAAGAATGCGATCGCAACGCTCCACAGGCCGACCAGGAAGGCGACCCACAGCGCGAACTGTCCCAGCAGTGTCATGGAATTCTCAGGCTTTGGGCACGGCGTCGTAGCGGGAGCCGCACTTGGCCAGGACGTCGGTGGCTCGAATGACACCGTCCTGCCCCAGCCGGCCTTCGACGATGACCTCGATGTCGCTGGCGTCCGTGAACGTATCGGGAACCAGGCCGCGGTAGGTGACGGGATACGTCTTCACCCCGTCGGACACCTGGAAGTCGATCGACCGGCTGGCGCCGTCGCGCCGGACGGAGCCGGGCACCACTTTCGCTCCTACCTTGAAGCCCACATTCTCGACGAAGGTCGGATCCGCGGCCGTCTTCGCCGCGAGCTCCGCGGGCGTCAGGAAATACACCCCCGTTTCCTTCACCCCCTCGGCGATGAGGAACGCGACGCTGCCCACGATCAGCAGCGCGCCGACCAGAAACTTGTGGCCCGCTTTCATGATCTCCCCCTGGACCCGTGGTCCGATGTGGCACCCCGAAAGCTCGACATGAGAACGGGCTTCCTCAAGATTCCGCCCGCCCACCGACGGCGGCCTGCCGGAATTCGTGAATCGAGGCCCGGTGCTTCTCGTATTGGAGGCGACCCTCCGCAAGCTCTGCGCCGACGTCCCCCAGGAACTCCGCATACGCGTCGGCCAGCGCCCCCTCGTCCCTCGTCCAGCGGGCTACCGTGCCGCCGATGAGATACCCGAACAGGTGCCCGGGGTTCTCGGACGCCGGCGCGCCGGTCCGCCCCTCACCTCGAATATCGTCGGCAGATGGAACCATGCGTCTCACCGAAATCTACCCGTTTTCCGCCGCGCGGGAGGCGCGCGCCCACGTCAGGGTCGCCTCGACCGCGCGGGACCAGCCGGCCGCCAGGGCACGGCGTTCACCCGGGGTCGTGGCGGGCTCGAACCGGGTGAAGCGGCGCCCGGCCAGGAACTCCGCGCTGCTCCGCCAGATGCCCAGGGCGATGCCCGCGAGCCCGGCGGCACCGAGGGCCGTGGTCTCGATCATGTCGGGCCGCTCGACCGGAACACCGAGCACGTCGGCCTGGAACTGCATCAGCCAGTCGTTCGCCGACGCGCCCCCGTCCACTCGAAGCGCCGGCACCTCGAGTCCATCCGCCCCTGTGAGCGCGGCGAGAAGCTCCGCGCTGCTGAACGCCATTGCCTCCAGAGCCGCGCGCGCCAGGTGCGCCCGCGACGTGCCGCGGGTGAGTCCGGTGATGGTTCCGCGTGCCTCGGCCTCCCAATGGGGTGTGCCGAGCCCGACGAACGCCGGCACGAAATGGACGCCGCCGGTATCCGGCACGCTCCGCGCGAGCGCCTCGGTGTCCGCCGCGGCCGCGATCAGGCCAAGGCCGTCGCGGAGCCACTGGACCGCGGCCCCGGCGATGAACACGCTGCCTTCCAGCGCGAACGCCGGCTCTCCCTGGGGACCACAGGCCACCGTAGCCAGCACGCCAGGCGCCGGCGACGGCCGGTGTGCCCCGGTGTACACGAGGAGGAAC
>JBBQDU010000018.1:0-23597 GCA_038320055.1 Gemmatimonadales bacterium
GTGGGCCCGTCGAGCAGCCGCCCGACCGCGAGCACCGTCCCGTCGCCGGAGGTGACCGACTTCTGGGATGGACTGGTCGTGATCTGGTACTGCCCGAAGGCCATGAACCGTCCGACCTGGAACTGCAGACCGCCCACGAAGCTGCCGAAGCCGAACGAGCCGAGCTCACTCGCGTCGCTCTGGAACGCCCCGGCGCTCGCCGGCGTCGGATTCACGACGTGAAGGATGCCGTATCCCACGCCGAGGTACGGCTGGGCGGCCGAGCGGATGGGAAAGGCCATCAGCATCGCGGAGTATTTGCGGATGTCGTTGAAGGTGACGCTCTGGACCCCGTTGCCGTCGGTGTAGGAGCTGGTCTCGTTGGAACCGACGCCCTCGTCGAACGACAGCATGAGCCCCGTGCGCTTGGCGACGATGAGCGTCTGGCCGCCAAAGGTGGGGATGCCGGAGCGGCCCTGGGTCGGGGTCTTGAAGAACGTTACGCCACCCTGTCCGCCGACATACCACTGGAAGTTGCCGTTCCCGGGCGCCTGGGCGGCGAGGTGGGCCGTCCCCAGGCTCAGCGCCAGCGCTGCCGCCGGGATGCTTCGGATGAGCGTGCGCATCTCAGACTACCTCCGTAAGGTGTCGGCGCCAGGCGGGTCCTGGCGGCTGCCGCGTCCGCAGTCGGCTCGGTCCGTCAAAATGCGGGATGTTGCCGGAAATCGCGGGATGGGAGGGGGAATGAAGACCCGGCTAACTACCTGCTGCGCTGCAGCTTATGTAAGCAGTCGCCGAGTCGTCCCCACCCGTCGGAGGGTGTGGGGGTGCAAGGTCGGGGCCAGTCAGGAAGGAAGCAGCTTCAGCCGTTGTCCCACCTTCTTAAATGCGGCCAGCGCCTGGTCCAGGTCGTCACGGGTGTGCGCGGCCGACACCTGGCAGCGCACCCTCGCCTGTCCCTGCGGCACGACCGGATAGCCGAAGCCGGTGACGAACACGCCCTCGGCCAGCAGCAGCTCGCTCATGCGGATGGCCGCGGCGGTCTCGCCGAGGATGACGGGGATGATCGGGGTCTCGCCGGGCAGCGGGTGGAAGCCGAGCTCGAGGAGCCGCTCGCGAAAATACCCGGCGTTGGCCCGCAGCGTCGCGACCCGCTCGGGATGCGCCTCGAGGTATTCGATGCTGGCGAGCGCGCTCGCCGCGACAGTCGGGGGGAGGGCATTGGAGAACAGCTGGGGGCGCGCGCGCTGGGTCAGGTAGTCGGAGACCGCCGCCGACCCCGCGACGAAACCGCCCGCGGCGCCGCCCAGCGCCTTACCGAGGGTGGACGTGATGATGTCGACCTCGCCGACCAGCCCGAAATGCTCCGCGGTGCCGCGCCCGTGCTTCCCCAGCACCCCGGTGGCGTGCGAGTCGTCCACCATGAGCACGGCGTCGTGACGCCGGCAGACATCCACCAGGTCGGGCAAGGGCGCGATCGACCCCTCCATCGAGAAGATCCCGTCGGTGATCACCAGCTTGGTGCGGCGGTCCTTCGCCGCGGCGAGCTTGGCCTCGAGGTCGGCGAGATCGGCGTGCCGGTAGACGCCGGTCCGGCATTTCGTGATCGACTTGGCCAGCCGGGTCGCGTCGATGATCGATGCGTGGTTGAGCTGGTCGCTCAGGACCAGATCCTCCTCGCCGAGCAGCGTGGCGGGGACCGCCTCGTTGGCGTTCCAGGCGCTCACGAAGGTGAGCGAAGCCGCGGTGCCCACCAGCCGCGCGCAGGCGGCCTCGAGGGACCGATGCACCGTGTACGTCCCGCAGATGAAGCGCACCGAGGCGGTACCCGCGCCCCAGCGGTCGAGCGCCGCCTTCCCCGCCGCGACGGTCTCGGGCTGGTTGCTGAGTCCCAGGTAATTGTTGGAGGACAGGATGATGACCTCGCCCCGCCCTTCCATCCGCACCCGCGCCGCCTGCGGGCTCTCGAGGTAATTGAGTCGCTTGTAGACGCCGTCGCGAATGAACTGCTCGAGCTCGGCTTCGAGCCGCCGGTCGAAGGCGGTGCTCATGCGCCAATCTCCAGGATGACCTTGCCGGCCTGACCGTCCTTGATGACCTGAATGGCTTCGGCGATCGATTCGAGCGGGAACCGGTGTGTGATGACGGGCCGGGGATCCAGCTCGCCGGCGCGGAGGAAGCGCCGCATCTCGTCCCACGTCTCGTACATCTTGCGCCCGGTGACGCCGTAGAGCGTGAGTCCCTTGAAGATCACGTCGCGGGCGAAATCGACCTCGGTCGTCCGGGTCGGGGTGCCGAGCAGGTTGACGCGTCCCCCGAGTCGCGCGGCGGCGAACGCCTGCGCGTGGCCGCTCGGATGCCCGCTCATCTCGCACACGAGGTCGACGCCGTCGCCGCCGGTGAGGTCGTGCACCCGGGCGAGGACGTCATCGGACCCGGGGTTGAGCGTCACATGCGCGCCCATGCACCTGGCCAGGTCGAGCCGCGTCGGGTTGAAATCGCTGGCGATCACGAGCGACGCCCCCGCCGCCCGCGCCACGCCGACGGCGAAGCACCCGATCGGTCCGCACCCCAGCACCAGCACCGTGCTGCCCGGCACTTCGGCCTCGAGGACCGTGTGCACGGCATTGCCCAGGGGATCCATGATGGCCCCGACCTCGGTCGGAATGCCGTCGAGCCGGATGACGTTCGACGCCGGCATCGCGATGAACTCGGCGAAGGCGCCGTCACGGTCCACGCCAATGATCCGGGTGCGCTGGCACAGATGCGCCGCGCCGAGGCGGCACTGGAGGCAGTGCCCGCAGACGATGTGCCCCTCGGCGGTGACCAGGTCGCCCACCGCGAGGAGGCCGGCGGCCTCGGCCGCGAGCCCGAGCTGGACGATGGCGCCGGCGAACTCGTGCCCGACGATCACGGGCGGGCGAAGCCGGGCGCTGGCCCAGCTGTCCCATTCCCAGATGTGGAGGTCGGTGCCACAGACACCGGCATGATGGACGCGGATGAGCACGTCGTTGGGGCCGCACGGAGGAACCGGGACGTCCTGCAGGGCCATGCCCGGGCCCGGAGCCGTCTTGACGAGTGCGCGCATCGAGCCTCGGAATGAAGTCGCGCGGAATATACGGGTGGGCGGGAGCGGGGGGGAGGCGGGTGGGGGAAGTCCCTGGGATCAGTCGTGACGGTGCGGGCGTCGGTCCGGCTCGAGCGCCCGCGGGCTCATCCCACGCCCGCGGTCTGCAGGGCCGGCTCGATCCGTACCGCGCTCACCTTGAACGCGGCGATGCGTGCGTACGGATCGAGCTGCGGGTTGGTCAGGAGGTTGGCCGCCGCCTCCCGGAAGTGCATCGGGATGAAGATCTGGCCCCGCGCCTGGCGGTCCGAGCGCCGGACGCCGATGAGAATGCTGCCGCGGCGGGAGCTGACGCGCACCTGGTCGCCCTCGCCGACACCCAGCTCCAGGGCGTCGAGTGGATTGATCTCCTCGATCGGCACGGGCTCGCGCGAGTCGAGCCCCTCGGAGCGGCGGGTCATGGTCCCGGTGTGCCAGTGGTACATCTGGCGTCCGGTGTTGAGCACGTACGGGAACTCGTCGTTCGGCAGCTCGTTCGGCGGCAGGAACTCGACCGGGACGAACTTGGCGCGTCCGTCGGCCGTCGGGAACCCGTCGGCGAACAGGAAGGACGTCCCGTCGGAATCGCGAGTCGGCACCGGGTACTGGATCGAACGACGGTGCTGGAGCATCTCGTAGCTGACGCCGTGCCAGGATGGCGTCACAGCGGCGATCTCGTCCATCACCTCGGCGGGGCCGCGCCACGGCGTCGGCAGGCCGAGCCGGTTGCTCAGGTCGACGAGGATGTCGAGGTCGCGCCGAGCCTGGCCTGGGGGATCGAGGGCCGCCTCGGAGAGTTGGATATGCCGGTCGGTATTGACGAACGTCCCGGACTTCTCGGCGAACGACGAGGCGGGCAGCACGACGTCGGCCCAGCGCGCGGTCTCGGTGAGGAAGAGGTCCTGCACCGCCAGGAACTCGAGCCCGCGCACCCAGTGCTCGGCATGGGCGATGTTGGGATCCGAGATCACGGGATTCTCGCCCATGATGAACATGCCGCGGATCGGGCTGTTCTCCTGGACCATCTCGGTGACCATCATGCCCCGCTCCAGGGACAGCGACTCGGCGGGGACATTCCACGCGGCGGCATACTCGGCCCGGATGGCGGGCTCGGTCACCGGCCGGTAGTCGGTGTAGGCGAACGGAATGGCGCCGACGTCGCTGGAGCCCTGCACGTTGTTCTGCCCGCGGATCGGAATCATCGCCGCACCCCACTTGCCGATCATGCCGCAGGCCAGCATCAGGTTGAGCAGGCTGGCGACGATGTCGGTGCCGGTGTCGTGCTGGGTGAGGCCCATCGCCCAGAGCGTCGAGGTACGGGGGCCGCCCGCATAGATCTCCGCCGCCCGGCGGATCACGTCGGCGGGGATCCCGGTGATCTTGGCGCTCACCTCCGGCGAGTAGCCTGCCACGCCGGCCTTCACCGCCTCGAAGTCATGCGTCCGGTCGGCGATGAACGCCTGGTCGAACAGTCCGGCCGCGATCACGTGGTGGAGCATGGCGTTGTAGAGCGCCACATCGGTTCCCGGCAGCATCTGCAGGTGCACGTCCGCCAACTGGGCCAACTCGGTCCGGCGGACGTCGGCCACGATGAGCTTGGCGCCCTGGCTCACGGCGCGCTTGATCAGGGCGCCGAAGACCGGGTGGGTCTCGGTGGTATTGGCGCCGGAGATGAAGATGACGTCGCACGCCTCCTCGAGCTCCCGCATCGAACCCGACGCGGCCGACGTGTTGAGCGCCCGGCTCATGGCCGCCACGCTGCTCGAGTGACAGAGGCGGGTACAGTGGTCCACGTTGTTGGTGCGGAAGGCGGCCCGCACCATCCGCATGAACGCGTAGTTGTCCTCGTTGCTGCACTTGGCCGAGCTGAGCGCGGCGAGGGCCCCGGGCCCGCTGGTGTCCCGGATCCGGAGGAGCTCCTGGGCGGTGAGGCTCAACGCCTCGTCCCACGTGGCTTCCCGGAAGGCGCTGTACCAGGCGGCCGGCGTGGCGACCCGGTCGCGCACATCGTAGTCCTCGAGCTGCGAGAGGCCGGTCTGGGGTGGCTTGCCGACGCTCCGGCGCGGGGGGCGCGGTTTGTCGCGATCGCCCATCTCCTCGATCGTCCGCCATGGCCCTTCGCGGTGGCGCGGCATCTCGCCGGTCCACGTCCACCGGTGCCCGTCGTGCGCCCATCCCTTCCGGATGAGCGGGACCATCAACCGGTCCCGGTGCATCGGAAAGTCGTACCCGAAGCGGCCCTTCACGCAGGTCGAGCCCTGGTTCGGCGTGTACTCCTCGATCGAGGGCGACGTGACCCGCATGATCTCGTCATTCTTCACGTGGATGTCGAGTTGGCACCCCACCCCGCAGTAGGGGCAGACGGAACGCACCACCTTGTCCGGGTGGCGTACGGCCTCGGAGCCGAAGCGTTGCTTGGGAATGAACTCGAAGATGGCGCCGGTCGGGCAGACGCGAACGCACTCCCCGCACCACGTACAGCCGGCATGGTCGGCGTTGCCGTCGCCGCCGACGATGATCTGCGCGTGCTCGCCCCGCATGCCGACGTCGAGCACCCCCACCTCCTGAATGTCCTCGCAGGCCCGCACGCAGCGGGTGCAGAGGATGCAGGTGCTCATGTCGTGTTGAATCATCACGTCGCCCGGCCGCTCGTCGCCCTCACGGAGGGTCAGCTCGTGGTGGTCCCGGATCGGCACGTCGTACTGGACGACATACCGCTCGAACTCGTTCCGCGGGTGTGCCCGGCCCCCGTTCGACAGGTGGTCGCCCGGGTAACGCTCCAGCAGAAAGCCGAGCACGCTCCGGCGATTCTCGACCGCCGGCTCCGACTCCGTTTCCACCACCATGCCCTCGGTGGCCGGGCTGGCGCAGGACGCCACCAGCTTCCCCTGGCCCTGGACCGAGACGAGGCAGATCCGGCAATTGCCGACGATCGGGAGCTTGGGGTACCAGCAGAGCGTGGGAATGTCGACACCAGCCGTCCTGGCCGCCTCGAGAATCGTGGCGCCGGGTTCGAAAGCGACGGTGGTGCCGTTCAGCGTAAAGTTCGGCATGCGAGCCAATTCTGCGGTCGGAGGGAGTGTTCTGTCGAGTCTAGACCCCTCACAAGTCGGGGGCAAGGGCCCGCCAAGTACAAACACCCCCGAACCGGAGTTCGAGGGTGTTTCGGGTGACCAGACCGCCGGTCAGCCCTCCAAGGTCAGGCGGCGTGCTCGGTGGGAACGCGCTGGTGCCAGTGCTGGTCGGCCGCCTCGTCGTCCGCGGTCCACATGTAGGCCCAGAACCGGACCGGCTTGGGCGCCGGGGCGCCGCTCTTTATGACGATACCGACGGCGGAAGTCGGGACGAACGCTCGTGTGCTCATGGGGGCGATCCTCATCATCCTGAGGTGACTCTGTTTCCACCCACAGAGGAAAAGCACCCGGCATGCCGCGCCGAGTGCCCGAAGAAAGCCTTTGTCTGCCAACCACTTGCCGTCCGACGGTTCCGCTGTCGGTGCGTCCTTATGACGCGGTGGAGCGTCGCGCCTGCGTGTCCGGGGGACACGGCGGGCCCGAGAGGACGAGGCCGTCAGGCCGCTTGGAGCCCGCGGCGCGGCGGCGGCGGGGTCCGTTCTCCACCGTCCAGCCTTCGTAATACGACAGCAGCGACTCGGGCGCGAGTGAGGGACAACAGGGCAGGATGACGTGGACGCTCCGGGGCGCGCTGAGCCGCTGGAGGTCAGCCACGAATGCCAGTCGGCACGCGGCGCTCAGCTCGCTCAGCGCGCCCGGATCGATGACGACGAGGTCGAGCGGGCCGGAGACATCCACGAAATCCGGGAGGCACGGGCCCGCCGGGGCGACGTAGCCCTCGAACAGGCTGCCCAGCGCCTCGGTGGCCATCCGCGACTCGACGCGCTCGACGCAGCCCAGGTCGCCCGCGAGGAACGTGACGACGGCGTCGTGCGCGGCCAGCAGATAGGCGGCCGGTTCGGCGGCGCTCCCCAGGACAAGGGTGACGTCGCGCGGCTCGATGCGCGGCAGCAGCCGCGCGAGGGGGGAGGTCGGGTCGAGTCCCCAGTGCGTGGGCGTCCGCTGGGCTTCGCGCAGCTTCAGGAACTGACGCCGCCACCGATTGTAGGGGCGGAGCGAGAGGCGCCTCATGATCAGCCGGTCGACCGACTCGAGCATGAGGACCTCGGTCAGCAGAAACTGGCCTTCGGCCGCTGTCTGCAGCTCGGCGGCGGCCTCGTCGCCCAGACGAAGCAGCTCGTCGCGTCCGATCGAATTCTTGTAGCCCTCGATGCGCTGGAGGATGTATTCCTGATAGTACTGCTTGTCCGAGTAGGGAGACCGCCGGCGCGGCTGGACACCGCGGAGCTGGGCGGCGCTCAGCACTCGGCCTCGGCGGAAGCGGCGCCGGAAGTCGAAGCGGAGTGGCTCGTGTTCTGGAGCGGGTCAGCGGAAGGCATCGCCCTCAATACTCATAAGTGGGGCCGACCGTGTCAACGCGAAGAAAAGGGAAAAGCCGCGCTCGCTCATTCCGCCGAGAGTACCGCGCCTTTCAGATAGCCGGTCTCGGGGACGGTCAGGATCTCCGGATGGTCCTCGCCCTGGCCGAGGATCCGGCGGAGATGGACGCGGCGACCGCTGTCCGCGGCGGCATCGGTGAGCATCGTGAGAAAGTCGGGCAGGCGGACGTGGAACGAGCAGCTGGCGGTCACCAGGGTTCCGCCGGGCGCCAGCGCACGCATCGCCCGCAGGTTGATCTCGCGATACCCGCGCAGCGCGGCGGACACCGTGCCACGGCTCTTGGCGAAGGCGGGAGGGTCGAGCACGATGGTGTCGAACCGCTCGCGTGCCCGGGCGAAGGCGCGGAGCGCCTCGAAGGCATCGGCTTCGCGCCACTCGATGTTGGTGAGGCCGTTCAGCGCCGCGTTGGCGGCCCCCCGGACGAGGGCGTCGGCGCTCGCGTCGAGCGCGAGCACCGCGCCGGCTCGCCGGGCGAGGTGCAGCGCGAACGATCCGTGGTAGGCGAAGCAGTCCAGCGCCCGGCCGCCCAGGGCCGTGACCTGGCCCGCGAGGATGCGCGTGGGGCGCTGGTCGAGGAAGGCGCCGGTCTTCTGACCGTCCCACGGTGCGGCCAGGTAGCGCACTTCGCCCTCGCGCACCTCGATAGACCGCGGGACCGTGCCCCGGGCGAGGATTACGCCCTCCTCCAATCCCTCACGCCGGCGCACGGCGGTGTCGTGCCGGAGGAGGATGCCCTCGGGCTGGAACAGCTCGTCGAGCGCCGAGACGATGGACTCCCGCATGGTCTCGAGCCCGGCGGAAAGGATCTGGACCACCAGCCAGCGGTCGTACCTGTCGACCACCAGGGAGGGGAGCGCGTCCCCTTCGCCGTGCACCAGACGATATGCCGTGGCGTCGAGTCCCGCGCGGCGGCTGGCACTCGCGGCCAAACGCTCGCGCCACCACGCCGCGTCGACGGGACGGTCGGTGCGCTCGAGCAGCCGAAGCCGAATCTCGGACTTCGGCGAGCAGAGCGCCTGGCCGATGAACCGGCCCCGCGGATCGTGCACGGGCACGAGTCCCGCGTGCGGGACTTCGTCCACCACGTCGCTGCGATAGATCCAGGGATGGCCGCGCACCCAGCGCTCGGCACCGCGCGCGGTGACGCGCACGGGGGTCACGCTCGATCGGGCCGGAGTGCGGTGGCCCCGCGGAGATAGCAGTGCTTGATTTCCGCCCGCGTGCGCGAGGTGTACGCGTGGACGAGGAGCCGGATGCACCGCGGGAGCGCGCCGGGCACCGGGATCTCGGAGGCGTGGAGAAGGGCCACGATGTTCCAGCCGTACTCTTCAGCCGCGCGCGCGGGGAAGGCGGCGTCGAGGTCCCGGGTGACCGTGAAGAGCCCGCTCACGATGTCGTCGGGCGTCAGATCGTTGGCCTCGATCAGCGTACGCAGCAGCTCGTCGGTGGCGGCGAGGATCTCGCTGGCCTCGTTGCGGCTCACCGTGATGGCGCCGCGTATGCCCTGGAGGCGCGGCAAGGGGGTGATCATGGCACCTAATGTAGCGTCGTTGGTTCGCCTGATGCTCGTCACCGACGATCGTCTCGTGGGCGGCCGCGACCTGATCGCGCTCGCGCTCGCCGCGGAGGCGGGGGGCGTCACGGCGCTCCAGCTTCGGCTGAAAGATGCCGCCGCCCGCGAGCTGGCCGGGCTGACGCGCGCGCTGGTGGCCGCGCTCCGCATCCCGGTCCTCGTCAACGACCGTCCCGACGTTGCCCTGGCCGCCGGCGCGGCCGGCGTTCACCTGGGGCCAGACGATCTGCCGGTTTCGCTCGTGCGGGCGCTCGGTCCCCGCGGGTTCATCATCGGTGCGTCGGTCGGCGCCCCGGCGGAGGCGGCCAGCGCCGGGGCCGCCGACTACTGGGGCGTCGGGCCCTGGCGAGTCACCGCCACCAAGGCCGACGCCGGTAAGGGGCTCGGTGCCGATGGGTTTGCCGGTGTCGTGCGGCTGGCTGCCGGACGCCCTTGTGCGGCGATCGGCGGAGTCCGGCCGGAGGATGCCGAGGCCGTGCGGGCCGCCGGGGGTGCCGGTCTGGCGGTCGTCTCTGGGATCCTGGCCGCCGCCGACGTGGGCGCCGCTGCCATCGTCTACGCGCGTGCGCTGGAGCGGGCCGCGATTGGCTGAGACCCCGGTCCCTGCGCGCTACTTGCCGCGGCGGACCCGGGCGATGTTCTGGAGGTGCTCGGCGTAGGTTCGGGCGAAGACATGTCGCCCGTCGGGGCCGGCCACGAAGTAGAGGTACGGCACCTTCGCGGGGCGGAGGGCCGCTTCGATGCTCCGGCGGCTGGGTGAATTCACCGGCCCCGGGGGAAGGCCGGGGTGGAGGTAGGTGTTGTAGGGAGAGGGAAACTGATAGTCCTTCACATAGAGCCGCGGCTTTCGCTTGCCTGTCGCCAGCGTGATGGCGTACTGCACCGTCGGATCCGCCTGGAGCGCCATCCCGATCCGGAGCCGGTTGTGATAGACCCCCGCGATCGTCTCCCGCTCGTCATCGGCGCGGGCCTCGCCTTCGACGATGGAGGCGAACGTGACGAGCTGCAGCCGGGTCATCCCGATGGAGTCGAGCCGCGCGGTCCACGCCGGCTCCCAGCCCGCCTTGAATCCCTCGGCCATGATGCGCATCAGCTCGCCGCCCTGCACGCCGGACGGCAGGGTGTACGTCTCCGGCCGGAGAAACCCCTCGAACGACTTGACCGGGAATCCGAGCAGGGCAGTGGCCGCGGCGCCGTCCTTCGCCGCGGCGAGCACCGTGTCCTCGGCGAGACCGAGGCGCTCGGCGGCGAGGGCCGCCACCTCGGGAATCGTCAGTCCCTCGGGCACCGTGAAGCGCTGGGCCACGGCCGTGCCGCCGGCCAGGACGTCGAGCACACGCCAGGGCGTGGTGCCGGGCGGAAACTCGTAGACGCCGGCCTGCACCGAGCGATCGACACGACGGACCTGCGCGATGAGCTTGAACACGCGGCGGTCGGCGATGACATGGTGGGCGGCCAGCGTGTCGGTCACCGCCCCGAAGCTGGCGCCGGGCGGGATGGTGACGCGCTCGGGCGTGGAATTGGTGCCGCGGCAGCCGGCTAGGAAGAGGGCGAGCGCCAGGACGGCGCCGGCGCCCACCGCCGGGCCGGGCCTCATCGCTCCACGGCCTCCGACCGCCGGGCGCGCCGGGCCTCCATGAAGTGCTGCAGCAGCACCGCCGCCGCCAGGGCGTCCACGTCCTCCCGCCGGCCTCGCGTGGTGCCGCCCTGCTCGCGGATGGCGCCGAGGGCTCGCGCGGTGCTCATGCGCTCGTCCCACAGCTCGACCGGCAGCTGGCTCCGGCGGGCGATGGTCTCGGACATCGCCCGCGCCGCGAGGGCGCTCGATCCCTCGGTGCCCTTGGCGGTGAGGGGCAGACCGACCACGACCCCCACGGGACCGTGCTGGGCCACCAGGTCGAGGAATCGGGGCATGGGGAACCGCTTGCCCGCGCGGCGGACGAGCGTTTCGAGGGGCGAGGCAAGGATCTGGGCGTCGTCGCTCAGCGCGAGGCCGATACGCACCTCGCCCCAGTCCACGGCGATCAGGCGGCCTTGCAGGGGAAGGGCCACCGGGCCACGCCTACTGGGCCATCGTCGCGAAGAACTCCTTGTTGTTCTTGGTGCGCTTCATCCGCTCGAGCAGGAACTCGATGGCCTCGACGGGCGGCATGTCCGCCAGGAAGTTGCGCAGGAGGTAGACCCGGTTGAGCTCGTCCTTGTCCATGAGGAGCTCTTCCTTGCGCGTCGAGGTGCGCTGAATGTCGATGGCGGGGTAGATGCGGCGGTCGGCCAGCCGGCGATCGAGCACCAGCTCCATGTTGCCGGTGCCCTTGAACTCCTCGAAGATGACCTCGTCCATGCGGCTGCCGGTGTCGATCAGTGCGGTCGCGATGATCGTGAGGCTCCCGCCCTTGTCGATATTGCGCGCCGCGCCGAAGAAGCGCTTGGGCTTCTGGAGCGCGTTGGCGTCCACGCCGCCGGAGAGAATCTTGCCCGAGTGAGGTACCACCACGTTGTGGGCCCGGGCCAGGCGCGTGATGGAATCCAGCAGGATCACCACGTCCCGGCCGTGCTCGACCAGGCGCTTCGACTTTTCGATGACCATGTCGGCCACCTGGACGTGGCGGTCGGCCGGCTCGTCGAAGGTCGAGGAGATGACCTCCGCCTTCACGTTCTCCTCCATGTCCGTGACCTCCTCCGGCCGCTCGTCGATCAGCAGCACGATGAGGACGATCTCGGGATGGTTCTCGCTGATGGCGTTGGCCAGCTTCTGCATCAGGATGGTCTTGCCGGCCTTGGGCGGGGCCACGATGAGCCCGCGCTGCCCCTTGCCGATGGGGGAGAGCAGGTCCACCACGCGCATGCTGAGGTCGGCGGTCTTCCGCTCCAGGCGGATGCGCGCGTCCGGGTAGCGCGGGCGCAGGTTGTCGAACGCGATCCGGTGCTTGGTTTTTTCCGGCTCCTCGAAATTGACCTGCTCGACCTTGAGCAGCGCGAGGTACCGCTCGCCTTCCTTGGGCGGCCGCACCTGGCCCATGACGGTGTCGCCCGTGCGGAGATCGAAACGCTTGATCTGGCTGGGGGAGACGTAGATGTCGTCGGGCCCGTAGAGATAGTTCCAGTCCTGGCTCCGGAGGAAGCCGTAGCCTTCGGGGAGGATCTCCAGCACGCCCTCGCCCCGAATGACGGTGTCCGAATCGAGGAGCGACTGCTCGATGCGGAAGATCAGGTCCTGTTTCCGGAGGCCGGAGTAGTTGGTGAGGTTCAACTGCTCAGCCAGGGAATGCAGTTCCGCAACCGACTTCTGCTTCAGCTCAGCGATATCCACGGACTAGACTCCAGACGGGCGGGCCCGGCCGGAGACCGGCGGGCGGTGGGACAACGAAACGAGACGACCCTCAGAGGTTGGACGACGTTCGGGCGATGTACGATTGATGTCTGGGCGATGTCTGGGCGCTGTCTGAGAGCCCCGGAAATCGGAGCGTGGCGTGCTGGCTGTGACGGGGAGTGTCCTGCCGACCCGAGAAGCTTTGCAACTTAGATGTCGCCGAGGAGTCAGTCAAGAGGGCGGATTCTCGTTGCGTAACTCGTGTTCCCATACCATCTTTCATCGTTACCGCTCTCCCTTTGGAGGCACGGCGATGGCGTACCCATACCGGTTTACCGCTCCGGCCGACGGGGAACCCGTCCTCCATGAGCTGCCTCCGCTTCGACTTTCCGAGCACGAAATCACGCTCCACCTCCGCGTGCGACAAGACGGGGACGGCGGCTGGCGGGCCGGCCTGCTGTTCATCGAGGGGGATGCCCCGACGCGCGAGACCGCCGAGATCTTCGTCGCGGCGTCGGAAACCGAGTTGTGGCAGGCGGTGGACGCCCTGAGCGAGCACCACCTGCGCGCGCTTTACCTTTCGCTGGCCTAGTGCACGTGTCCGACGCCGAGCGGTTGAGCAGACTGCGGCACGATCTCTCGAATCCGCTCTCGGCGCTGCTGGCCGAGACTCAGCTGCTGCTGCTCAACGAATCGCAGATCGATCCGGCGACCGTCACGAGTCTGCGTGAGATCGAGGCGATGGCGATCCGGATGCGGGCGATGCTGCGCGAGCTCTGACGCCGTTGGCCAGATAGGCGGCCAGCACTCCCAGGCTCACGGCACTCGCGGCGACGCGCGCGACCACGCCGTACCCCCCCGCCGAGATGAACCCTTCGATCGTTCCCGCCACGATCAGGAGGAGGGCGGTGGCGCCGAGCATGCGGACGGCCACCCGGCCGCTCACGACCAGCGCGTCGGACCTGCCGAGACGGCCAGGCGCCACGACCGAGCGGCCCAGCAGGAAACCCGCCGCACCCGCCACCCAGATCGCGAACAGCTCGAGCGCACCGTGGCCGAGGATGAAGCTGAGCAGGTAGCCGAGCAGGCCCGCATTCGCGAAATGGCCCGCGAAGGCGCCGATGGCCAGCCCGTTGTACGCCAGCAGCACGAGGGACCCCACCCCCAGAAAGATTCCGCCCGCGAAGCAGGCGATCGCCACGCGAACATTGTTGGTGATGATCCCCGACGCCATCAGCGGCCGATCCTCCGCCGCGATGTCCACATACCCGCGCCCGGCCGCCTTCCGCGCGGTCCCGGCCTCGGCACGTCTAAGCATGACGTCGGGGAGCAGCTCCGCGGCCAGCGCCGGACGCTCGCGCAACAGCATGAATCCCGCGGCCGCGGGCGCCATGAAGGTGAGAAAGGCGACGAGCACGTATCGCCGCGCCTCGACGATCGCCGCCGGACATTCCCGCGCGAGCACAGTCCACAGGTGGGCCCAAGTGCGCCGCTCGCTGCGGTAGAGCGCGTTGTGCCCGGCCGCCGCGAGTCGCGCGAGCCGCGCCTGGGTCGCCGCGTCCGCCCGGTAGGTGCGGGCGCGGGCCAGATCGGCGGCGATCTCCCGGTAGCGCGCCGCGAAGTCCGGCAGCTCGTGCGCGGCGAAATCGTCGAGCCCCTTGCGCGCGGCGCGCTGGGCCAATCGCTCGAACTCGTCCCAGCGCGGGCGCTTCTGCGCCGCGAATCGGGCACCGGCGCCCGCGGCGCCCCGTGCCGAGAGCCGCCCCTGCCGCCGGCCCAGCTCGGCCGCGTGGAGGGCGAGGAGGTGGGCGAGGTCGCTGGTGCCGGGCGGCACCGGATGGGCCGAGTGGCGGGTGACGAGCCCCGCGACCAAGCGGGCGCGCGCCGCCGGCGCGAGCTGGTCGTGGCGCTCGGCGAACTGGGCCAGCAGGCGGAACTGCTCGTCGGAGAGCTCGGGAATCGAGAACTGCTCAACCGCCTCGAGCTCCACCTGGGCCATCACCGGCGCCTCCTGAGGGCGGTCGCGGGCGACGATCGTGCCCGCGACCATGTCGCCGAGCCGTTTGCCGCGCGGGTGGAACGCCAGCAGGACGATGCCGATCAGGTACGGTGGCGGAAGGAAGTCGGCGACCCGGAGCAAGTTCCGCGCGACGGCCGCGCCGAAGGTTACGGCGTGGCCCGTGTCCATCACCACCCGGATCCCGGCGAGGCGCTTGCCCGGCGTCTGTCCCCGGCCCATGCCCTCGAACAGAATGAAGTATCCGTTCCAGGCCACGAATCCCCCGAGCAGCAGGAGCACCGGCGCCACCCGGCCCAACGTGAAGCCGAAGCCGGCGAGGATCCCGACGACCAGCAGGACCGCGAGCATCGCCCCGACCAGGAGCAGCATGTCGATCACGGCCGCGAGCGAGCGCGACCCGATTCCCGCGATCTCGAGGTCGAGGGCCACGTGCTCGGGGGTTTCGATGGCCAGGTGCTGGCGGTAGTCGGGCGACGGATCGCGTGGGGCGGGCATGCAGCGATTGTAATATCTTATCGCGCATGACGCCTCCCATGCTGCGCCCGCTCACGGTGGGGGAGATCCTCGACACGTCGTTCTCCCTGTACCGGCGGCACTTCGTGGCGCTCGCCACGGTGGCCCTGGTCTGCACGGGGGTGCCGCTCGTGCTCCGGCTCTTCCTGGAGGCCGGGGGCGGCGTCTTCTCCAACCTGGCGCTCGGATTGCTCTACGGGCTCAGCGTGGTGGTGCTTAACCTCGTGGCGACTGGCGCGACCGTGTTCATCGTGTCGGAGAGCTACCTCGGCCGCCCGATCTCGGCGCGGGCGGCGCTAAACCGGGCCACGCCGTACATCGGGCGCATCCTGATCTGCTCGATGCTGATGGCGCTCGTCGTGAGCCTGGGCTTCCTCCTGTTCCTGATCCCCGGCATCATCCTGGCCGTGGGACTCGCTCTGACGATTCCGGCGGTGGTGCTGGAGCCGCGCTCGAGCGCGAGTGCGGCGCTGTCGCGCTCGTGGGAGCTGAGCCGTGGGGCGCGCTGGCGCATCCTGGCGCTCGGTCTCACGATGCTGGTGCTGCTGTACGTGCCGGTCGTCGCGATCACCGGTCTGTTGGCGGTGGTGCTCCCGCAGGCCTCGGGCGGGAGCTTCGGACCGGCGTCCGTCACGACCGTGGCCGCGATCGCCGTGGGGGGCATCGTGCAGATGTTCCTGACCCCGCTCTTCTACTGTGTGCTTACCGTCACCTACTACGATCTGCGCGTGCGCAAGGAAGGGTTCGACCTGGAGCTGCTGGCGTCGACGCTGCGGAGCGCGTGACGGGCGCGGTCCAGGCCGGTCCGGACCCCGCCGCGCTCCGCGCTGTGCTCGACAGCGTCTTCGCTTCACCGGCCTACCGGTGGGGTGAGGTGGCCGCGCCGGTGCGGTGGTGGCGTGAGTGGCGGGGTCGCCTGGTCGACTGGCTCGAGGGGCTCCGGGCCGACAATCCAGCGGCGTTCCGGCTGCTCGTCCTCGCACTGCTGATCGCGCTGGTGCTCGTGCTGGCGCACGCGGCGTGGGTGGTCTGGCGGACGGTTCGGAACGCCCGGCCCGACGGTGGGGACGGCGGCTCGACCGTGCCGGCCTCCGGTGTGCACGACGCGGCGTGGCAGCTTCGCGAGGCCGATCGGGCCGCGGCCGAGGGCCGGATGGCCGACGCGCTGCAACTGGCCTTCGTGGGGCTCGCGCTGACCCTCGAGCGACAGGGGCTCCTTCGGTACCACCCGAGCAAGACGCCGGCCGAGTGCGTGCGGGAGGCGCGCCTCGCGCTCGAGGACCGCGAGCGGATGCGGGGACTGGTGGGTGCGCTCTACGTGCACGCGTTCGGTGGCGGACCTTTCGGGGCGGACGACTACCGCCGATGGCGTGCAGACCTCGCGCGGCCCTGGCATGCACCCGCGGGCTGAGCTCGCGCTGGGGACCGGCGTGGTCCTTGGCCTGGCACTCGCGGCCGGCGTGGTGGGAACTCGCCGGGCCCGGGTGACCGACGCCGATACGCGCCGCTCCATGTTCCTGGTGGGACCCTTCGGAGCGCGGGGCTACGTGGAGGCTCTTGAGCGGCTGGGTGTCCGGGTCGAAGCGTTCCGCCGGCCGTCGGCGACGCTCGAGCCGATCACGACGCCGCGGACGCTGGTGGCGTTTCTCGGGCCGACGCGGACGCTCGCACCGTACGAGGGGCGCACGATTGCAGGGCTCCGAGCCGACCTCCTCCTGGCCGGGCCCGGCACCGTGGCGGCGACGCGCTGCCTGGGCTACGACGTGCTGCCCCGGCCGGGGGACTCACTCGAGGTGGTGTCTCCTCCCGGGGCCGATGGGACGGCGTTTCCGAGGTCCCGCGCGGTGCTCTCCCGAAGGGTATCGGACGTGTGGACTGACTCCACCGACGCGGAGGGCGGGGCGCCGGTGACCTGTACGGCGCCCGCTGCCCGCACCATCGATACGCTCCTCCGCACCAAGGGAGGTCGGCCCCTGGCGCTGCGCGCCACGCTCGCTGACGGGCGCACCATGACCCTCGTGGCGGACGACCGGCTCTTCTCCAACAGGGCGCTCCGGGAAACCGGGGCTGGCCCGTTCGCGCTCAGTCTGGTCGTGCCACGCTACGGCCGGCTCATCATCGACGAGTTCCACCACGGCTTCGACGGCTCCCGCAGTCTGAGCGGCGCGGCGTGGGGGTGGACCCTCCGCTCGCCCTGGGGCTGGGCCGCCCTGCAGGTGGCGGCCGCCGGAGTTCTTGCGCTCCTCACCGCCGGCGTGCGCTTCGGCCCGATACGCGCGGGGGTCGAGCGCCGCCGCCGCTCCCCGCTCGAGCACGTGCGTGCCCTCGCCAACGCCCTGGCGGCGGCCCGGGGGCACGAGGTGGCCGTCGCGCTGATCGTCCAGGGACTGCGCCGCAGGCTGTCGCGCGCCGGCCGCGCCACCCGGGATGACATCGGTCCCTGGCTCGACGGGCTGGCGCCGGCCGTGCGCTCCTCGCGCGGCCGCGAGGCGCTCGAGACCCTGACCGGCCTCACGCGCCGTCCCGCCATGGCGCAGGACGTCGTACGCGCCGCGGACGCCGTCGAAACCCTCTGGGAGGAGCTCACGCCGACATGAACGCCGAACCACTCCCGCTCGGCCCCGATGAGGCGGCCGTTCATGCCGCGGCGGCGGGCCGTCTCGTCGCGGCGCTCGAAGGCGTGGTGCTCGGTCAGCCGGCCGCAGTGCGGGAGACGGTGGCCGCCCTCCTCGCCCGCGGGCACGTGCTGCTCGAGGGCGTTCCGGGGACCGCCAAGACGCTGCTGGTGCGATCGCTTGGCCTGGCGCTCGGGCTCGAGTTCCGCCGGATCCAGTTCACGCCCGATCTGATGCCATCGGACATCACCGGCATCAGCCTCCTCACCTCGCACGGGACATTCAGCTTTCGACCGGGTCCGATCTTCGGCGACCTCGTGCTCGGCGACGAGATCAACCGCGCGCCCGCCAAGACGCAGGCGGCGCTGCTCGAGGCGATGCAGGAGCGGCGGGTGACCGTGGACGGCGTCTCGCACGATCTGCCCCGGAGCTTCACCGTGTTCGCCACCCAGAATCCGATCGAGTTCGAGGGGACCTACCCACTGCCCGAGGCGGAGCTCGACCGCTTTCTCGTGCAGGTGCTGATCGGCTATCCGGAGGAACAGGTGGAGCAGGGCATTCTCACGCGGGTGCTCAACGGATTCGAGGCGGACGTGCCCTCGAGCTACGGGATCGGCCAGGTCGCCGACGGACCCGGGCTCGCCCAGTTGCGCGAAGCGGTGCGGCGCGTGCGGGTGGAGCCCTCCCTCGTCGCCTACATCACGGCCATCGTGCGGGCCACGCGGAGCGCCCCGGTGCTCACGCTCGGCGCGTCGCCGCGCGGCAGCGTGGCGCTGCTCAAGATCGCACAGGCGGCGGCCCTGATGGACGGACGCGCGTACGCGGTGCCCGACGACGTCAAGGAGCTCGCGCCGGCGGTCCTGCGCCATCGGGTGGCGGTCGCACCCGAGCTCGAGCTCGAAGGGGTCACCGCCGACACGGCCGTTCGCGGCATCATCGAGAAGATCGAGGCACCCCGGTGATCGTGGTCCCGGCCAGGCGCTGGCTGCTCGTCGCGGCGGCGCTGGCCGGGGTGGCTCCGCTGGCGCTCGTCTGGCCCGCCTCCGGGCCGCTTCTGCCGGCGCTCGACCTGCTCTGGCTCGCGGCACTGGTGCTCGACCTGGCGCGCACCCCGGCGCCCCGCACGCTCGATGTCGCCCGTGAGGCGCCTGCTGCCTTCGGCGTGGGCCGCCCCGCGGGGGTCCGGTACCGCTGGCGGCACCGGGGGCAGCGGCCGCTGGCTCTGGAGGTCCGGGAGCGGCTGCCGGATCCGCTGGGCGGCGCCCACGCTCCCACGCGGCGGCTGACAGTCCCACCGGGTGAGGGTCTGGACGAGCGGGTAGAGCTCGTCCCGGTGCGCCGCGGCGAGGGCACCGGGGGTGACCTGGCCGTGCGGATCCGCGGTCCGCTCGGGCTGGCCTGGCGGCAGGGAATCGTGCGCCTGCCGTGGACCGTCATGGTCTACCCGACGGTTCCCAATCTGCCGCTTCGCGCGTTGCCGCTGCAGGTGACGCGCCGCCGCGAGGCCGGCCTCCGCACCGTGCGGCGGCTCGGCGAGGGCCGGCTGTTCGAGGGGCTGCGCGAGTGGGTGCCGGGGGACGAGCCCCGTATCATCGACTGGAAAGCGACCGCACGGCGGGGCAAACCGATCGCGCGTCAGTACGAGGACGAGCGGCGCCAGCAGGTGCTGATCGTGATCGACGCGGGCCGCCTGCTGACAGCGGAGGTGGACGGTGTCGCCCGCCTGGAAGCGGTCGTGTCGGCCGCCCTGCGCCTGGCCCGGGCGGCGGTGGATCACGACGACAATGTCGGCTTGATGATCTTCGCGGACACGATCCAGCAGTACGCGGCTCCCGCCCGCGGCCGGCGTGCGCTCCGGGCGGTGCTCGACGGGCTTGCCCGGGCGGAGGGCCGGCTGGTCGAGTCCGACTATCCGGCGGCGTTCCGCTACCTCGCGGCGCACAACCGGAAGCGCGCGTTGACGGTGCTCTTTACCGACGTGATCGACCGGGCGGCCAGCGAGGCGCTCATGACGCACGCGGCGACGCTCCGGCCGCGCCACCTTCCGCTGGCGGTCACCCTCCGCGACCCGGCGCTGGAGGCGCTGGCCCTGGCGCGTCCGGTGGCCGTGGGCGACGCCTTCGAGCGCGCGGCGGCGGAGGCCTTGCTCGGCGCTCGCGAGTCGGCGCTGGCCGAAATGCGCAGCCGCGGGGTGATGGTGCTCGACGTGACACCGGCCGGGGCGGGCGAATCGGTGGTGGCGCGCTACCACCAGCTCAAGCGCCGGGGTCTTCTGTAGGACAAGTGAGGCAGGGCACAGCGGGACGGCGCGAAGAGCGGTTACGTGGAACCCAATGACGATCGGTGCGTGGTTCACACGGTTCGCGAAAGCGACGGCCCGGGCGGCCGGTCACCCAAGCACGTTCGGTCTCGCGGTGCTCGTGATTCTCGCCTGGGCCGTCACCGGGCCGCTGTTCCATTTCAGCGATACCTGGCAGCTCGTCATCAATACCGGCACGACCATCGTCACCTTCCTGATGGTCTTTCTCATCCAGAACACGCAGAACCGCGACAGCGTCGCCATGCAGATCAAGCTCGACGAGCTGCTCCGCGCGGTGAAGGGCGCCCAGACCGCGCTGGCAGATCTCGAGGAGCTGACGGAGGAGGAGCTGGACGCGTTCAAGGCGCACTACCAGGCCATGGCCGCGGATGCGCGGTCCAGGATGCGGAAGAGCGACGGATTTCCGTTCGGCGGGGAGGGAGCGGCGCCGCGGAAAGCGACGCCGAAATCGGGCGGCTAAGCGCTGAGCGGCAGGCTTTTCGGGTCCGGAAAGGCGTCGACGAACGCCTCGACCGCATCGGGGTCGAGTTGAGTACCGGCGACGCGGCGCAACTCGGCCACGGCGGCCTCCGGCGGACGGGACTCGCGGTACGGGCGCTCCGTCGTCATGGCGTCGAACGCGTCGGCAACGGCGACGATCCGGGCCTCGATCGGAATCCGCTGGCCCCGGAGTCCGTCCGGGAAGCCGCGGCCGTCGAGGCGCTCGTGGTGGGAGCGGACGATCCTGAGCACGTCCGGCGACTCCTGCGCGAGCGGGAGCAGCATCCGCTCGCCCAGCGCCGGGTGCTCGGAGATCTGGCGGAATTCTTCCTCGGTGAGTGACCCGGGCTTGTGCAGCACTGCCTCGCGGGTACCGATCTTCCCGATGTCGTGCAGCTCTCCGCCCAGCCGGATGCCGTCGAGACTCGGCCCCTCGAACCCCAGCCGCTGGGCCGTGCCCACGGCGTACTGGCTGACGCGGATCGAATGCCCCCGGGTGTACGCGTCCTTCGCCTCGAGCGCACGCGCCAGCATCTGCACGCCCTGCAGGAAGAGTTCCTGGATGCGTTGCGCCTGCTCGTGGACCTGGCGCTCGAGGTTCTCCTGGTAGAACCGGTTCTGCATGACCAGCGCGCGCTTCTCGAGCACGCGAGCGACCCGGGCCTGCAGCTCACCGACCGAGATCGGCTTGAGCAGGAAGTCGGCCGCGCCCATGTGCAGGCAATCCACTGCGGTGGTCGTCTCGGTCATCCCGGTGAGCATGATGACGGACGTGTCGGGATAGTGTTCGCGCACCGCTTCCAGCAAGCCGACCCCGTCGAGGCCGGGCATGCGCATGTCCGAGATGACGAGCGGCGCCTCGCCCATGCGCTCGAGCACGCCAAGTGCCTCGCGACCGCTGCCGGCCTCGAAGCAGTTGAACCCCTGCGCCTGGAGCATTCGCACGAGCGAGCGACGCACGCTGGGCTCGTCGTCCACCACCAGGCAATTGGCGCTGCCGGCCACGATCGACGGGGCGCCCGCGAAATCCGGCATGTGCAGAGATCAATCCACGGTGGGAGATGGATGCCACGAACATCCATGCGCATGCAGACTATACGAAGGTCCCCGGAATGTCCATTGGGGTGCTCCCCTCACGACCCCGCCGGTTGTAGATTGTGGCCCAAGCCCCGAGCTGTTTCCACCTGTGTCGCTGGCGCGCGCCGGCAAGGAGAGCCGATGGCCGGTCTCCAGGCACGTCTGCGGTCCGAGCATCAGCGGAAGTATCCCGATGTCAGCACCTCCGTCTGGTACGACGTCATGCCGATCTTTCCCGGGGTGACGCAGCGCATGATCAACATGGCGGGCGAGCGCCTGACCCGGCTCTCGACGCCGCGGGGCTTCCTCATCCTCCGCGCCGATCACCTCGAATTCCGCCCGCTGGCGAGCGATGCCCATGCCGGGGCCGAGACGAGCGGCTAACCGCCCCTCAGGTGGGCGCGCGTCTGATCGAGAATCTCGCGAACCTTGCGCGCCAGGCCGGCGGGTGCGAACGGCTTCTGCTGGAACGCCGAGTCGGCGTCCATCAAACCGCGCTGGATCACGTCTTCTCCGGTATACCCCGACATAAAGAGGAGGGGGAGCGACGGCCGGGTCGCCTTGAGGCGGCGGCCGAGCTCCCGCCCGCCCATCTCGGGCATGACGACATCCGTGATGACGAGGTCGATGGCCGAGGGCCGGGCCTGGAGCTGGCGGAGCGCGTCGGCCCCCGTGCGCGCTTCGAGGACGGCATATCCCTGCTCGCGGAGCGCCCGGCAGGCCAGCGTCCGGACCATGTCCTCATCCTCCACGATCAGGATCGTTTCGGAGCCGCGCTCCGCCGGGACGGCGCGGTCGCCCGTGGCGGCCAGGTCGACGCCGCTGCCCACCCGTGGCAGGTAGACCTTGAACGTGGTGCCGAGGCCGGGCTCGCTGTAGACCCACACGAATCCCTCGCTTTGCTTGACGATGCCATAGACGGTGGATAGGCCGAGGCCGGTGCCCTGGCCGACGGGCTTGGTCGTGAAGAACGGCTCGAAGATGCGAGCCTGTACCTTGGGGTCCATTCCCACACCGGTGTCGCTCACGGCCAGCTGGATGTACTCACCCAGCGGCATGCCGACGCCGTCGTGCCGCTCGGCGTAGGCCTCGTCGAGGTCGGCGACGCGGGTGGAGATGGTGACGCGCCCGGGCGCGCTCATCGCGTCGCGTGCGTTCAGCATCAGGTTGACGAGCACCTGCTCGAGCTGGCCGCGGTCGGCGCGGATCTCCCCCGCGTCCTCGGTGAGCGCCAACTCCAGCCGGTGATCCTCGCCGAGGGAGCGCCGGAGCATCAACTCGAGATCGCGGACCACCGTGTTGACCGGCAGGATCTCGGGACGAAGAAATTGCTGGCGGGTGAACGCGAGGAGCTGGCGCGTGACGTCGGCCGCCCGGGTGCCGGCCTTGATGATTTCATGCACCTCGCTCCGGCGCGGATCGTCCTGCTCGAGCCCGCGCAGCAGAAACTCGCTGAAGCCGATGACGCCCGTCATCATGTTGTTGACCTCGTGCGCCACCCCACCGGCCAGCCGGCCGGCCGCCTGCATGCGCTCCGCCCTCCGGAGCTGGTCCTCCACCCGCTTTCGCTCGGTCACGTCGCGGTAGATCCCGCGCAGGCGTCCGAATCCCTCGTCGCTCGTCGTGCAGCTCAGGTTGCCCTCCAGGGTCAGCGGCACGCCGGCGGCGGTAACGAGGACGAGCTCGACGTGGCCGACGCACTCCCCCGCCTCGGCTCGCGCGACGACTTCGAAATAGCGGTCCCGGCTGTCCGCGTGGACGAGGTCGACGAACCGGCGCGAGGCGAGGGCGGGGTCCGCGTACCCCATCGCCTGGCTCCAGGCGGGATTCGCGTAGAGGAAGGTGCCGTCGAGGGCCGTGATGCAGACGAGGTCGCTCGCGTTCTCGAAGAGGTCCCGGTAGCGCGCCTCGCTCTCTCGCAGGGCCTGGTCGGCGCGCTTTCGTTCACTCACGTCGCGGGCGTGCAGGGAGACTCCGATGGCCGCACCGCGCTCGTCGACGACCGGCGCATGGGTCGTCTCGTACCAGCGCTCCACGCCGTCGGCGCCGCGGACGCACCGCTCGACGGTTCGCGCATCCCCCGCGAGGGC
>JBBQDU010000019.1:0-23476 GCA_038320055.1 Gemmatimonadales bacterium
TGGGGCGGGCCACGGATCTCGCGCGCATTCAGTTCCGGATGCTCAACCGGTCGAAGGGGCGGGCGGTGTGGTCCCCGCGCGCCCAGTGCGACAGGGGGCTCTACAGGCGTGCGGTACGTTCCATATTAGAACGACTTGGCAGGCTGGAGTTCGCTCAAGGCACGGCGGCGAGCCTTCTGGTTCATGGAGGGCTCATCCAGGGACTGGTGACCCTCGATGGCCGGCGATTCGAGGCGCCGGCGGTAGTGCTCACGGCGGGGACGTTTCTCAGGGGTCGGATCCACTTGGGATTGAACACCCGGATCGCCGCCGGCCGGGCGGGAGAGGGTGCGGCGGTAGAAATCGCAGAAGCACTTGAGGGACTTGAGCTTACGTCATCCCGTTTTAAGACCGGCACCCCGCCGAGGATCGACGGACGGTCGGTGGACCTGACCCGACTCGAGCGTCAAGATGGCGATCCGACTCCCTTCTGGTTCTCGTTCCACGAGCGGGCGGCGCACCCGCCTCAACTCCCGTGTTACTTGACGCGGACGGACGATGGGCTGCGGGCGATCATCCAGCGGCATCTTCTGGAGTCGGCTCTGTATGGCGGGGAGATCAGCGGGCGCGGGCCACGGTACTGTCCCTCGATCGAGGACAAGATCGTCAAGTTTCCCGAGGCATCCGGCCACCAGGTGTTTCTCGAGCCGGAGGGTCTGGAGACCAGCGAGATGTACGTCAACGGCCTGTCCACGTCGCTCCCGCCGTCGGTGCAGCTGGAGTTCCTCCGCACGCTCCCGGGACTGCAACACGTGCGGATGACGAGGCCGGGGTACGCCATCGAGTACGATTACTTCCCTCCTACACAGCTGCTCCCGACGCTCGAGGTGCGAACCGCTCCAGGGCTGTTCCTCGCGGGCCAGGTCAACGGGACCACCGGCTACGAGGAGGCGGCCGGGCAAGGGGCGGTGGCCGGGCTCAATGCCGCCGCGCGGGCGCTGGGTTCCGAGGAGGTCATTTTCGCGCGCGATACGGCGTTTCTCGGCGTCCTGGTGGATGATTTGGTACATCGGGGAGTTGACGAGCCGTACCGGTTGTTCACCTCGCGCGCCGAGTTTCGGCTGCTGCTTCGGCAGGACAACGCGCTCAGGCGGCTACTCCCGGTGGCCCAACGGGTGGGGTTGCTGAGCGAGGACGAACGACGTTCGGCCGACGAACGCTTGCGTCGGGAGGAGCGGATTCTGGCCATGGCGGAGACGACGGTGATCGAACCCATGGCCGCCAACGGGATCCTCGCCGAGTCGGCGTCGGAGCCTCTCACGGAGCCTGAGCGCGTGGCCGCGATAGCTCGTCGCCCGAAGGCGAACCTCGCCGATCTTCTTCGGGCCGCGGGTCAGGATGTCGAAGACGAGGTCGCGGGCTGGGCGGACATGGAGCTCAAGTATGCCGGCTATCTCGCTCGCGAGCGTGCCGCGGCAAGCCGGCTGGCGACCATGGACGACTTTGCTCTTCCTGGTTCCCTCGAGTACGGCACCCTCTCTACCCTTTCGTTCGAGGCCCGCGAGAAACTCTCGCGTTCCCGCCCTGCATCACTGGGGCAGGCGCGGCGTGTCCCTGGCGTATCGCCCAGTGATCTTCAGAGCCTGGTCCTCGAGGTCCTCAAACTCCGAGAGTAATCGCCCGCCATGTTTCACGTGAAACAGGCAGCGCCTTGTCCCGATCAGTGCAGACACCTGCACTGTTTCACGTGAAACATCGCGAGGTGACCTCGCGACACGTGAACCCGGAGTCGGACCTGGCGGGGTGAGGCGTTAGGAGCACCGCGAGGAGGAAGCACGGGGAAAACCGCTCGAGCGGCGTCGGAAGGATCAGATCCCAAGACACGTTGGCGTCATCCTCGTGGCAGAGATGTTGGCGGTTCACTACTCCCATCCTATATTGTCTCTGCTCGCGCGAGGACTATCCATCGTCCAGCTCAATTTGGCGTAAAGCATATAAGCAGTTACCTAGCAACACTTTACGAGATCATGCCATAATGGCACATATTGTCGCTATTGCCAATCAGAAGGGCGGCGTCGGGAAGACCACGACCGCCGTGAACATCGCCGCCTCCCTCGCCATCGCCGAGCGGCGCACGCTGCTGCTCGACGCCGACCCGCAGGGCAACGCCACCAGTGGCGTGGGCATCGTCAAGCACGAGCTCCAGGTGTCGCTCTACGACGCGCTGGTCGAAGGCCGCCCGCCGCAAGAGGTCGTGCTGCCGGTGCCCGGACTTCCCCACCTCTCGGTGCTTCCGGCGACCCAGGATCTCGTGGGGGCCGAGCTGCAGCTCGTCGATCGAGCCAACCGAGAAGCGGCCCTGCGCACCGTGCTTGACGCACTCCAGAGCGAGTATGAGTACGTCGTGGTAGACTGCCCGCCCTCCCTCGGCCTCCTCACGCTCAACGTGCTGGCCGCGGCCACGACCGTGCTCATCCCCATTCAGTGCGAGTATTACGGGCTGGAGGGAATCTCGCAGCTGCTGAACACCGTGCGGCTCGTGCAACAGAACTTCAACAGCGGCCTCGCGATCAGCGGTGTGCTGTTGACGATGTACGACGCGCGCCTCAACCTCTGTCGTCAGGTGGCGGAGGATGCAAAGGAGTATTTCGGCGCTAAGATGTTCGTGACGCCGATTCCTCGCAACGTGCGCCTCGCCGAGGCCCCGAGCTTCGGCAAGCCCATTCTCCTGTATGACGTGCAGTCGGTCGGGGCCAAGAGCTATCTGGCCGTGGCGCAGGAGCTGATGCGCCGGGTCGAGGGCTCCGCCGTGAGCGACATCCCCGCGCCCGAGCCTGAGGTGGCCACATGAGCGAGACGAAACGGTTGGGCCGCGGACTCGAGGCGCTCCTGGGTCCGGTGTCCCGCGAGCAGGCGGAGGCGTCTGGTGCGCTCCGCGAGGTGCCTCTGGCGAGCGTGAAGCCGAATCCCTTCCAGCCGCGGACGCGATTGGACGAGGGAGAACTCGACGACCTGGTGGCGTCGATCCGGGCGTCCGGTCTGCTGCAGCCGGTGGTGGTCCGCCCCAAGGGGAACGGCTACGAGCTTATCGCCGGCGAGCGCCGCTGGCGCGCCGCCACACGCCTCGGGTGGACCAAGATCCCCGCTGTCGTGAGGGACGCCGACGACCGGACGCTCCTGACGCTTGCCCTGATCGAGAATCTCCAACGCGACAACCTCACCGCGATCGACGAGGCGGCGGGATACCAGCGCCTGGCGACGGACTTCAAGCTGCCCCACGCAGAGATCGCGCGGCTCGTCGGCCGGAACCGGGCGACCATCGCCAACCTGCTCCGCCTGCTGCAGCTCCCTCCGGAGGTGCAGGCGCTGGTACACGAGGGCAAGCTGTCCGAGGGCCACGCCCGGGCCCTGTTGGGGCTCGCCGAGGCCGGGGACATGCTCGCGCTCGCCGAGCAGGCGATCAAGGAAGGCTGGTCGGTCCGCGAGATGGAAGCCCGCGTCCGCGGCGACGTGCCAAGCTCGACCACCGCTACGCCCGAAGCAGCTCCTCGCCGGCCCCGGTCCGGCGCGCGCGCGGTCAGTGCCGATGCGCGCCGGGTCGAGGACGCCCTCCGGAAGCATCTCGGCACGGACGTCCGGGTGACCACCCGGCGCCGCGGCCGCGGCTTTCTCACCGTCAGCTACTACAGCAACGACGATCTCGCCCGCGTGCTCGAGGTGATCCTCGGACGGCCATTCCAGGGATGAACCGCGGATGAGGCGCACCGCTCGCGCGGTGACGATCGTCATCCAGCCGGACGGCGCCACCCGATCACAGACCTACCGAGTTCCGGTCTGGCTGCTTCGCGCCGGACTAGGCTTCATGGCCGCGGCGGCGGTGGCCGCCATGGTCGTTGCTGCGCTCTACGGTCCGTTGCTTCGCTCCGCGGCGAGGGTGCCGGGACTCGAGCGGAAGGTTGCGAGGCTCGAGTCGGACAACGCCAAGGTGAGGCAACTGGGCGCCGCTCTCGACAGCGTCGAGTCACGGTACGCACAGGTGCGTCAAATGATAGGCGGTGACATCGTCCGTGACCCCCTGACTCTGGCCTCCGGACTCCCGGTCGCGCCCACCGTACTGGCGCACGTGGCCGATGCGCCGCGAGGCCCTTCGGTCGGGCTCTCCGTTCCCCGACGATGGCCGCTCGATGAGCCGGGCTACGTCACCCGCGGTCAGGTCGGTACCGGGAGCAACGACGAAGCCCACCCGGGGGTCGACATCGCGGTCGCCACCGGCGGCATCGTTCGGGCGTCGGGCGGCGGCACCGTCCGCCAGCTCGGTGAGGATCCGGAATACGGCCTCTTCATCCTGCTCGATCATCCCGATGACTATCAGACGATGTACGGACATCTCTCGCGCATTCTGGTCGAGCCCGGAGCCTCGGTGGCACCCGGCCAGGTGATCGGGCTTTCGGGCAACAGCGGCCGCTCCACCGGGCCGCACCTGCACTTCGAGATTCGCCAGAAGGGCGTCTCGCTCGATCCGCGAACCATGGTCAAGGAGGGAAGCTGATGGGCATCTTCACCAACCCGGCGCGGGACGAGGAGGGCAAGGAACTCCGCCGCCGGCGCACCGACCAGATTCCGTTCTCGATCATCGCCAGCGACATGACCGTGATCGGCGATCTTGAGACCGAGGGGGTCGTCCGGGTCGAAGGGCGGGTCCGCGGCACCGTGCGGGTCGGGGCGCAGGTGCTCGTGTCAGCCGGAGCGGTAATCGAGGGCGACCTGCACACCCAGGAGGCGGTGGTGGCCGGCCAGGTCAGCGGCGCCATCTTCGCGCGCGAGCGGGTCGAGCTGCAGGCCACCGCCGTCGTAGCCGGAGACATCCACACGCCCCGTATCGCCATCGTCGAGGGCGCCAAGGTCAGCGGCGAAGTCAAGATGGATGTGAGCGGATCACCCACCCAGGGTCAGGATTCCCACAAGAGTTGATAAACCGGCCTAAGTTGTGGACAATCACCACTTTGTAGCAAAATCCCGCGCGGCGATACCGAAAGTGCGCATCAAATGGCTTTATACTGTCATTGCGATGGCATTTATCGGGTGCTCGCCCCAAGCTGGCCCTGGCGGCCTGCGGGTCGGCCTCGTTACGCCGGGCAGCATCGCCGATGCAGCCTGGAACTCGGGAGCATACGCTGGCCTTCAGCGGATCCACGATTCGCTCGGACTCGCCGTCAGCCACGTCGAGGCCCGGACGCCTGCGGAGCAGGACGAGGCGCTTCGTACCTACGCGGAGCAAGGGTACGACCTGGTGTTCGCCCATGGTTTCGAATTTCAGGGCACCGCGGAGCGGGTCTCGTCGGAGTATCCTAAGACGGTGTTCATCGTGACCTCCGGATCCCGGACCCAGGGGAACGTCTCGCCGCTCATCTTCAAGCTGGAGGACGCGAGCTACCTGGCAGGGATGGTGGCCGGCGGCCTCACCCGCACCAACGTCCTCGGCTTCGTGGGCGGGATCGAGCTTCCGCCGATCAAGGCGGCGTACGAGGGCTGGGTCAACGGCGCCCGGTCGGTGAACCCGGGCGTTCGGAGCCGGGAGATCTATCTCAACAGCTTCGATGACGCCGCGGCGGGGCGGGAGGCGGCCCTGGCGCTGATCCGGGTCGGCGCCGACATGTTCCATCACAACGCGGACGCCGCGGCCCTCGGCCTGTTCCAGGCGGTCAAGGAGTCGCCCGGGGTGTACGTGTTCGGCGCCAACGCCGACCAGGCATCGCTCGCGCCCGAGCGGGTGCCCGGGAGCGCGGTCATCGATCTCCCGCGGGCCTTTCTCCTCGTGGCGCGGGAGGTGAAGGCCGGAACCTTCACGCCGAAGACCGAGGTGTTCGGACTCGCGAGCGGCGTGGTGCGCTACGAGGCGAATCCGGCGCTCGACACGCTGGTGCCCGCCGCCCTCCAGGCGCGCGTCAAGGCCGCGGCGGATTCGATCGCGGCGGGAACGCTCCGTCCCGCGGGCCGGCCGGCGTCGATGCAGGCGCTCCGGTCGCCGGCATGATCACCCCGTCCACGATCGACGACCGGGGCGCCGTGCCCCTCGTGGAGATCGCCCGCTACCTGGACGATTACCTGCGGGTGCGGGAGGTACCCGACGAGCGGAACGCGGTGAACGGTCTCCAGGTGGAGAATCAGGGCCTGGTGGGCGGCATCGTCGCCGCGGTGGACGCCTCGCAGGCGACGATCGACGGCGTGATCGCGGAAGGCCCCGGCCGCGGGGGCGCGTCGCCCCTGCTGCTGGTGCACCACGGGCTCTTCTGGGACGGCAACCTGCCCCTCACCGGGCGGCGGTATCGTCGCGTCGCCGCGCTGCTCGACAACGACCTCGCGCTCTACGCCGCGCACATTCCGCTCGATCTGCATCCGACAGTGGGCAACAACGTGGTGCTCGCCGAGCGGCTCGGGCTGGCGGTGGAGGGGTGGTTCGGCGACTACAAGGGTGTGCCCATCGGCGTCTGGGGCCACGCCCCGGCGCGCCTCGTCCCGCGCGACGCGCTCCTGGCCGACGTGAACCATGCGCTCGGGACGCCGAGCCCGGGAGCGCGGCTGATCGCCGGCGGGCCCGAGCGGGTGGCGCGCGTCGGAATCATCACCGGCGGGGCGGGGAGCATGATCGGCGCCGCGCACGACGCTGGGCTCGACACGTTCATCACGGGCGAAGGGGCGCACTACACCTACTTCGACGCGATCGAATGGGGGCTCAACGTGATCTTTGCGGGCCACTACGCGACCGAGACGCTGGGCGTGCAGGCGCTCGCGTCCCACCTCGCGGAGCGGTTCGACCTCGACTGGGAGTTCCACGACCACCCGACCGGTCTGTGAGCGCCCCACCCGCCCTGGCGCTCCGGGCGATCCGCAAGCGCTTCGGCTCCGTGCAGGCTTTGCGCGGGGCCGATTTCACGTTGATGCCCGGCGAGCTGCACGCCATTCTCGGTGAGAACGGAGCCGGAAAGACGACGCTGATGCATGTCGCCTACGGCCTGGTTCGACCGGACGGCGGCGAGATCGCGATCGACGGGGTGGTGCGGTCGATCGCGTCGCCGCGTGCTGCGCGCCGGCTCGGCCTCGGGATGGTGCACCAGCACTTCACCTCGGTGCCCGCCCTCACGGTCGCCGAGAATGTGGCGCTGGCGGCGGGATGGAAGGTCCAGCCGGGGCCGCTCGCCAGCCGGGTCCGCGAGCTCGCCGAGCGCGTCGGGCTGCCCCTCGATCCGGCGGCGCGCGCCGGTGACCTCTCGGTCGTGCTCAAACAGCGTCTCGAGATCGTGAAGGCGCTGGCCTCGGAGGCCCGCATCCTCCTCCTCGACGAGCCGACCGCCGTGCTGGCGCCGGGCGAGGCGGAAGAGCTGCTGCGCGTCGTCGGCGACTTCACCGCCCGGGGCGGCGCTGTGGTGCTCATCACCCACAAGCTCGACGAGGCGCTGGCGGCGGCCACGCGGGTGACGGTGCTGCGGCGCGGGGCCGTGGTGTTCGAGGGCGCGGTGGCCGGACAGACGGCGGCGTCGCTGGCCGGCGCGATGATCGGCGACGGCGAGCGGGCCGCGCCCGAGACCGACATCGCCGCCCGGAAGCACGCTCTCCGCCGGCCGGATACACAAAGTGCCCCGCTCGTCCGGGTGGAGGATCTCGAGGTCCCGCGCGAGAGCGGCTACGGGCTCGCCGTCCGCGGCGCGACGCTCAGCATTCGCGCGGGAGAGATCGTGGGCATCGCGGCGGTCGAAGGCAACGGGCAGCGCGAGCTGCTGCGCGCCGTGGCCGGCCGCCTGCAGCCGCTTCGCGGGCGGCGCGAGGTCTCGGGGCCGATCGGCTTCGTGCCGGAAGATCGCACCACCGAGGGCCTGATCCCCGAGCTGACGCTGACCCAGAACGTCGTCCTCGGCTCCCGCGCGGACGACGTGTGGATCCGCCGCGGCCGAATCGATTGGAGGATGGCCAGGGTCCGGACGGCCGCGCTGCTCGAGGAATACGGCGTGGCGGCCGCCGGCCCCGAGGCGCCGGCGTCGGCGCTGAGCGGCGGCAACCAGCAGAAACTGGTCGTGGCGCGCGAGCTGTCGCGCGCCCCGCGCGTGGTGGTGGCGGAGAATCCGTCGCGCGGCCTCGATCTGCGGGCGACGGCGGCGATCCATGCGCGACTCCGCGCGGCGGCCGCCGCCGGGGCCGCGGTCCTGGTGCATTCGAGCGAGCTCGACGAGGTGCTGGCGCTGGCGGACCGCGTCCTGGTCGCCGCGCGAGGCACGCTCCGCGAGGTCACGCCCGGGGCGACGCGCGCCGAGATCGGGGAGCTGATGGTGAGCGGTGGCCGCTAGGGCACCGCTCCTCGCCGTCCTGCTGGGGCTGGCCGTGCTCGCGGCCGGCCTGCAGCTCGCGGGCTACGACGCGGTCGCCGCGCTCTCGGCGCTCTGGCGGGGCTCGTTCGGATCGTGGTACGCCTTCACCTCGGCGACGCTGGTGCGGTCGGTACCGCTCGTCCTGATCGGGCTGGGGATCGCGCTCGCCTTTCGGGGCGGTGCGCTCAACATCGGGGCGGAAGGACAGTTCTACGCCGGCGCCATCGCGGCTACCTGGGTCGGCCTCCACGTGGCCGGTCGCTCACCGGTGGTGGCGATGTCGGCGGTGCTTCTCGCGGCGGTGCTCGCGGGCACCGCGTGGGTGTCGGTGCCGGTCTGGCTCAAGCTCCGGTTCGGCGTGCTCGAGGTGATCAGCACGCTGATCTTCAACTTCGTCGCCGAGTCGCTCGTCAGCCTGATGGTGCAGGGTCCGCTGCAGGAATCGCAGCACATCTATCCGCAGAGCGATCCGATCGCCGCCGCGGCGCGGCTGCCGGTGCTGCCCGGCACGCGGCTTCATGCCGGCCTGGTGCTCGCCCTGGTGGCCGCCGCCGCCCTGGCGTACGTGTTCGCTCGGACGCTCTGGGGCTTCCGGCTTCGCGCGGTGGGCGCTGGGCCACGCGCGGCCGAGATCAGCGGCGGCATCGACGCGCGCCGGATGACGGCCATGGCGCTGCTGGGGTCGGGCGCGCTCGCCGGGCTCGCGGGTGGCGTCGAGGTCGGCGGAGTCTCGTACGCGTTGTTCCAGAACCTCTCGCCCGGCTACGGCTTCACGGGCATCGCGGTCGCGCTCCTGGCCCGGCTCCAACCGCTCGGCGTGGTCGCGACGGGCGTCCTTTTCGGTGCGCTCGAAGCCGGGGCGGGCGCCATGCAGCGCGAGGCGGGTGTCCCCGCGGTGGCCGTCTACGTCGTCGAGGCGGTGGTCATCGTCGTGGTGCTGCTGGCGGAGGCTGCGGCACGTCGCTCGATGGCGGCCCGGGCCACGGCATGACCGACACGGTGGTGCTGGTCGGCGGCTTTCTCGCGGCCGCGGTGCGGGTGGCGACGCCGCTCCTGCTGGCGGCGACGGGCGAGACGGTGGCCGAGCGCGCGGGCGTCATCAACCTGGGAATCGAAGGGATGATGCTCGCCGGCGCGCTCGCGGCTGCCCTCGGCGCGACGGCCGCGGGGCCCTGGGCGGGACTTGCCCTGGCGGTGCTGGCCGGAATGCTGCTGGCCGCGGCGTTCGCGGCCGTGGCCATCGGCGCCCGTGCCGATCAGATCATCGCGGGCACCGCGCTCACCCTCGGCGCCGTGGGGCTCACGGGTACGATCTACCGGCAGGCGTACGGCACCGGCGGCGCGGGCCTCGCGCTGCCGACGCTTGCGCCGCTCACGGTACCCGGGCTGGCGCGGATCCCGGTGCTCGGGCCCGCGCTCTTCGATCAGCCCGCCCCGACCTACCTGGCCTTCGCCGCGCTGCCGCTGGTCTGGTGGATCCTCTTCCGGACGCGGGCGGGTCTCGCGCTGCGCGCCACCGGTGAAGGGGGAGCGACGGCACGCGCGGCCGGGGTTCGGACCGGGATGGTGCGCACCGTGGCCACGATCGTCGGGGGAGGGTTCGCCGGGCTGGCCGGCGCGACGCTGGTGCTGGCGCAGGTCGGCACCTTCGCCGAGCGCATGACTGCGGGTCGGGGGTACGTGGCGATCGCGATCGTGGTGCTGGGCCGGTGGCACCCGGCGGGCGTCGCGATCGCGTCCCTCCTGTTCGGCGCAGCGACGGCGCTGCAGTACGTGTTTCAGTCGCTGGGCCTGGCGGTGCCGTACCAATTGTTTCTCATGTTGCCGTACGTGCTGACCCTGCTTGCGCTGGCCGGCGCGGTAGGACGGGTGCGGGCACCGGCGGATCTCGGGAAGAGTTGAGTGGCCGCTCGGCGGCTACTCCAGCAGCCCAGGGATTTCCTGCAGCGTCCGCACCCGGGCCAGGGGCCCGGCCGGGAGCCGCTCGGGCGGGAGGCCCTCCGGCTCGATGAGGATCGCCCGTAACCCCGCACTCGCGGCGCCGGCGGCGTCCCACGCGTTCCCGCTGACGAACGCGAGCTCCCCGATCTCCGTTCCCAGCGACTCCGCCGCCCATGTGTACACCCGCGGCGAGGGTTTATAGACGCCGAGCGGTTGCACCGAAATCACCTCGTCGAGCAGGGTGGCCAGCCCCGCGTGCCCGAGCGCCTCATGCAGCATGCCGGGATCGCCGTTGGAGAGGACGGCGGTCCGGATATGCATCGAACGCAGCCGTCTCAGCGCCGCCGCCGCGTCCGGGAAGGCGCCGAGCCGACGAAACGCCTGGCCCAGCGCCGCCGCGAGGTCCGGCGCCGCGAGGCCGAGCGCGTCGAGCGCGTAGGCCAGGGCGTCGCGGGTGACGGTCTCGAAGTCGGCGTGGCGGCCCATCAGCGTGCGGAGCCAGGTGTACTCGAGCTGCTTCCGGCGCCAGAGCGCGAGCAGCGGCGCCGCGGCGTCGCCAAGGGCGGCCGCGTGGGGGGCGACCGCGCCGGCGAGATCGAGCAGGGTGCCGTACGCATCGAAGACGCACGCCTTCACGGGTGCCGCCCCGAGGGCGCGCGTCATCGGGGCGCCGGGTCGAGGCGTCCGCCGGCGATCGCCGCCCGGGTCTCGACGATCAGGTCTCGCACCCGCTCCTTGAGCACCGGTACATCGGCCGCAGTGAGGCCGGCGGTCTCGATCGGCTCGAGCACCCGCACGACCGCGGTCGAGCGGCCGAAGCGCCAGTCGTGTTTCCGCAGCGCGGTCGAGGTGCCGTGCACCACCATCGGCAGGACCGGCACCCCCGCGTCGATGGCCAGGCGGAAGGCGCCGTCCTTGAACGGGAGCAGATCGGCGGTCGAGGACCGGGTGCCTTCCGGGAAGATCATGACCGAGACCCGGTTGGCCAACGCGGCGCGACATGCCGCGATCGCCTCCGCCGCGCTGGTGCCGAAGCCCCGCTGGATGGGGATGTCACCCGCCAGGCGCATCAGCCAGCCGAGCACCGGGATGCGGAACATCTCCGCCTTGGACAGCCACTTCATCTCCCAGGGCAGGTGGCTGATGAGCAGGATGTCCACGAACGATTCGTGGTTGGAGACCACGACGTATGGACGCCGCGGGTCGGCGGGCATCGTCCCCGCCCGCCGAAACCGCCAGAGCGGGTTGAGGAAGGCCACCACCACCGCAATCTGGCGGAAGGTGTAGCCGACGGCATAGCGCCCCGGATCGAACGGCGCGGTGACCAGCCGGAGCACCGCCATGATCGGCAACCAGAGCAGGAAGCATCCGATGAGCACCAGCCAGGCCCAGACCGAAACGATAGATTGCCAGAGGCGCAACATGAGTCTCCCGGGCCGAAGCTCCGCTGGTGGGCTGGCGCACAGCAGCGCGGGCCGCGACGGGTAACCTTAGCGCCGGTCCCGACGGACGGACAAGGGCGCGTCTCTCACCATCGAGCCAGATCATGGATACTCGCTCCACCGGGGACGCGGCATCGGGTGAGGACTTTCGGCCCGATGTGCCGGCCCCTGCGACGACTTCCGAGGAGGGCGGTGCGGTCGAGCGGCCCGATATCCGGAAGCTGGGCGAAGCGCTCCGGGACCGGGTGGAGATTCGCTCGGTCGCCATCACCGGGCTCTTTCTGCTGGCGGTGCTCTACACGCTCTTCTTCGCGCGCGCCTTCCTGCTGCCGATCGTCATCGCCATCCTGCTCGACTTCCTGCTCAGCCCGGTTATTCGCGCCCTCAAGCGGGCGCACATTCCCGAGCCGCTGGGGGCCGCACTCGTCATCCTGACGCTGCTCGGCGCCCTGGGCGGAGGCATCTACCGGCTGGCCGGCCCGGCGCGCGAGTGGATGGACAAGGCGCCCGAGAGCATCAGCCAGGTGCAGGGGCGCCTGCAACGGTTGCGGAAGCCGGTCGAGCAGGTGACGCGAGCCGCGGAGCAGGTCGAAGCGGCGACGGAGGTGAGCCACGGCGGACCCCAGGAGGTCGTGGTGCGCGGGCCCCGGCTCAGCGAGCGCTTCTTCGGCACGACCCAGTCGCTGATCACGGGGGCGCTGGAAACGGCCATCCTGCTCTATTTCCTGCTGGCCGCGGGCGATCTCTTCCTGCAGAAGCTGATCCGGGTGATACCGCTGCTCAAGGACAAGAAAAAGGCGGTGGCCATCGCACGCGAGACGGAGGCCTCCATCTCGACGTACCTGTTCACGGTGGCGCTCGTCAATATCGGACTGGGCATCGCCGTCACGCTGGTCATGCTGCTGATCAAGATGCCCAACGCCGTGCTGTGGGGATCCATGGCGGCGCTGGCGGAGTTCATTCCCTACGTGGGCGCCACCGTGATGCTGGGCACGCTGGCGATGGCGGGGCTCGTCACATTTCCCGACGTCGGGCATGCCCTGCTGGTGCCCGGCGCGTACCTGGCGGTCAACCTCCTCCAGGCGAACTTCGTGACACCGACGGTGCTGGGGCGGCGGCTCACGCTCAACCCGGTGGCGATCCTGATCGGCCTCGTGTTCTGGTGGTGGATCTGGGGCGTGGGAGGCGCGTTCATCGCCGTGCCGCTGCTGGCGACGCTCAAGATCTTCTGCGATCACATCGAGTCGCTCGCGCCGATCGGCGAGTTTCTCGGTAATTGAGGCGGGCGGCCGGGTGAGGGACCAGCTGACGGCGGCGGAGCGCGCGCGGCTCGGGAGCCTCCTCGCGGGCGTGGACTGCCGCCGGGTCCGGGTCCATCGCAGGCGGCACCGCGGTGGCGCAGGCGCCTTTCGCCGCGTCGTGCTCTGGGCGAGCCGGGGGCACGCCGTAGCGCTCGGCAATCACGTGTTTCTGCCCGATCGCTGCGAGGGCGACCTCGCCACCCTCGCGCACGAGCTCACACACTGCGGCCAGTTCCAGACCTGGGGTGCGTGGCGCTACTTCAGCCGGGGCGCCGCCGCCCAGCTGCGCGAGCTGCTCCACCGCACGCTCGGCATCGGGAACAGCCCGTACGCCTATCGGCTGGAGGACGGAAAGCCGTTCGAAGCCTACGGGATGGAGCAACAGGGCCAGATCGTCGAGGACTCGTTCCGCGGGGATCGGGCCGCACTCGCCGTCTCGCCGTTTCGGCCGCCCGACGAATTCGCCTGACACAGCCGGTCGAGGACGCCCTTGCGTCAGGACGCGCCGTCGGCTTGGTCGATATGCGCGTGGTCGTCGCTGGCGTCGGGGAGGCGGTTCTCCCACAGCGCCAGCACGTTGCCATCCGGGTCCGCCACCATCGCCATGATCCCCCACGACTGCTGCGTCGGCTCGGCGACGAAGCGCACACCGCGATCGTGCAGCTCGCCGCAGTAGTGGAGCAGGTCGGGCACCTGCAGCGTGATCCCGGTGTGGCGGCCGACCAGCCCGCGCGCGTCCTGGTGGACGGCCGGGTGCACGCCGATCCGCGTGCCCTCGCCGAAAAACTCCGCCCCAAAGGAGCCCTGCTTGTCCAGCGGCAGCCGCAGCCGGTCGCGGTAGAACTCGAGCGCGCGGCCGAGATCGTGAACGAAGATCGCCACGCTGTAGACCGAGAGCTCCGGCGGCGCGGACGCGGTCATTGGAAGAGTCCGGTCCGGAGATGCGCCGAGGCGAGCCGCGCCAGCACGACCGCCAGTGCAATCGCGCCGACGGCGAGCAGCACCAGGGCCACGCTGAGCAGCACGACGAAGCGGCGATTCGAGCGCCGGGTCTCCACCGGCTCCCGCACCATCCCCTCGAGCAGCGCGAGATTCCGCAGGTTGGCCTTGAAACCGACGTCGAAGAGGTCGCCGAGGATCGGCACCGTGCCGACGACGGTGTCCACGGCGACGTTCCACCCCATCCGCGCGATCACGCTTCGCGGGGCGCCCATGCGGGCCGACTCGAGAATGATGTAGAGCGACATCACGCCGCCGGCCAGATCGCCGATTCCCGGAACCAGCCCGATGAGCGTGTCCACTCCGAAGCGATAGCGGGTCCCGGGGATGGGGATCGAGCTGTCGAGCAGATAGCCGACCCGGCGCAGGCGTCCGAGTCGGCGAGGGTCCAGCGTGCCGACCTCTGGCACCAGCGGCGCCGGTGTGTCGATGCGGGTCATGCCGGAAAGCTATACCCTCCGCGCCGGCGGCGGGGGCTGGTCCGACCCGCGCGCGCGGGTCACTCGATGAGCCCCGTGCGCACCGCGTGAATGAAGTCGGTGTACGCCGGCGTGCCGCCGGCCTCGCGGATCGCCGACGCGATCTGGCCCCGATGATAGGAGGCGTGGAGGACGACGTGGGTGAGGATGTCGCCCACGGTGCTGGTCCAGAACTCGCCCCGGCTGTTCCGGTACGGCACGCCCTCGCCGAGGTCCTCCTCGCCGATCGAATCGAGGAAGCGGGTCCATTCGCCCTGCAGCTCAGTCAGCTCGGCGGCGTACGTGTCGAGCTCGGGGTCGGGCCAGACCGGCAACGCGGACGGCTCCTGGCGGAGGCGAGCCAGCCAGAGCCGCTCCGACGCGACGAGATGGGCCATCCACGCCTGGGCGGCCGCCGGCGCGGGACCCTCTTGTACCGATGCGAGCGCGGCCGCGTTGGCCCAGCCATCGTGCTCGAACAGCCGCCGGATCCTCGTCAGCTCGCCGCTCACGAGGCGGATGGCTCCCGGCGCCTCGAGGCGAGCGCCGCCCGAACGTTTCGCCGCATGCCGGCCAGCCCCGGCCGCGCGAACGGCGTGTCCTCGTAGCGCCGGCGGAACTCGTCCTCGTCCATCGCGTCGAAGTCCGCCTCGTCGATGCCGTCGGGCGGGCGGCGGGGCAGGAGCTCCGCCACGGTGGTCGGCTCGGCGAACCGCAGGTTCCACGGGCAGACGTCGTTGCAGATATCGCAGCCGAACGCCCATCCCTCCAGCCGATCGGCGAGCTCCGCCGGAATCGGTCCTTTCTGCTCGATCGTTAGGTATGAGATGCAGCGCGTCGCGTCCAGCACGTGCGGCTCGACGAACGCGCCGGTCGGGCACGCGTCGAGGCAGCGGGTGCAGGTGCCACAGTGCTCGTCCTCGAATGGCGGATCGGGGGGCAGGGGCAGGTCGGTGAAAATCGTGCCGATGAAGCAAAACGAGCCGGCACCCGGGCGGATCAACATCGTGTTCTTGCCGATCCACCCCAGTCCGGCGCGGCGGGCCAGCTCGCGTTCGGGGACCGGCCCGTCGTCGGCGTACGGACGCGCCACCCGCGCGCCGCGTTCGAGCAGGAACCCGGCGAGCCGATCGAGGCGCCCGAGCGTGACCCGGTGGTAGTCCTCGCCCCGGGCGTACTTGGCGACCCGCGGGGCCACGAGGTCGGCGGCGCTGTCGGGTGAGTAATAGTTCTCGAGCACCACCACCACCGCGAGCGATTCGGGGACGTTGAGGCGGGGGTCCTTCCGCCGCCGGGCCTGGCGGTGCAGGTACCGCATCGTCCCCCCGTAGCCCTTGGCCAGCCACGCGTCGAGCCGGTCGCCGTGCGGGATCGGACTCGGATCCGTGATGCCGCAGGCCAGGAATCCCAGCTCGGCGGCTCGGGCCTTGAGATCCGCCACCAGGGTCATCGCGACGGCACGGGAATCTCCAGCGGCTGCAGCGTCGCGCCGGGGGCGTGGACCTCCTCGGTGATCAGCCGGGCACCGCGGCTGTAGGTGGCATACGACCAAGCCCATTGCAGCAGGACCAGCACGCGGTTCCGGAAGCCGATGAGAAAGAAGACGTGCACGAAAATCCAGACCAGCCAGGCCAGAAAGCCCCCGAAGTGGAGCTTCCAGATGTCCGCCACCGCCTGGCCGCGGCCGATGACTGCGAGCTGCCCTTTGTCCCAGTAGCTGAACGCGCGACGGGGCCGGCCCGCGAGATCGCCCTGGATGGTGCGCGCGGTGTACTGTCCCATCTGGATGGCGACGGGGCAGATGCCGGGGAGGGGGCCGCTGTCCTGATACTCGAAGACCGCCGCATCGCCCAGGACGAAGACCTCGGGGTGGCCGGGGATCGTGCAGTCGGGCTCGACGACCGCCCGGCCCATCCGGTCGAGCGGGGTGCCCAGGCTCTGGAGCACGGGGCTCGCGGTGTTGCCCGCCGCCCAGATCACGGTCTGCGAAGGGATGGTCCAGCCGGCGGCGCTCACCGACCCCTGCCGGATGTCGGTCACCAGGGTCTCGGTGCGCACCTCGACGCCGAGGCGGCGGAGCTTCTGCTTGGCGTCGTCGCTCAGGCTTTGGGGGTAGGAGGGAAGGAGACGCGGCCCCCCCTCGAGCAGCATGACGGTCGCCTCGGCGGGATCGATGTGCCGAAAGTCCCGCTTGAGGGCGTAACGGCGGATCTCGGCCACCGCTCCGGCCATCTCCACGCCCGTGGGCCCTCCGCCCACGACCACGAACGTGAGGTAGGCGTGGCGACGCACCGCATCGGTCTCGCGCTCCGCGCGCTCGAAGGCGAGCAGCACGCGCCGGCGGATCTCGAGGGCGTCCTCGAGGCTCTTGAGCCCGGGCGCGAGCGCTTCCCATTCGTGGTGGCCGAAGTAGGAGTGCCGGGCACCGGTGGCAACGACGAGGTAGTCGTACGACTGGACGGTGTCGTCCGTGAACCGGACCTCCCGGGCCGCGACGTCCACGGCGGCCACCTCGACCAGCAGCACCTCGGTGTTGTCGGAGGTCCGAAGGATCGACCGGATGGGGGACGCAATGTCGCTCGGGTTGAGCCCGGCCGTGGCGACCTGATACAGCATCGGCTGGAAGAGGTGGTGATTGCGTCGGTCCACGACCGTCACCCGCACCGGCGCCTCACGGAGGTTCTTGGCCGCGTACAGGCCGGCGAACCCACCCCCGAGGATGAGCACGTGCGGCAGGTTCGTGGTCTCGTGCGCTCCGGTCACCTGAGCCCCCTCGATCGTGGAGTTCCTAGAGTCCCATCGTCTCGCGGCGCCACCGGGCGAAGCGGATCACGTCGTCGGGCGGAGGCACGGCCGACTCGTCGGCGTAGGCCGTGTACATCCGCCAGCGCAGGTATTCCCGATCCGGCAGCGGCAGGAACGGGGGCCGGGCCCACCAGCGCCGCCGACGGAAGGCCCAGGCCGCCCCGAGCAGGTCGGCGGCCAGGCGCGGATCGACCAGCCCCCTCCGAAAGAGCATGAAGGTAAGCGACATCCACGAACCGGGCGCGGCCATGGGCGAAGTATAGACCGTCGCGCGGGGCCCGTCATCCCGCCGCGGGAGCCTCTATATTGTCCGTCATGCCCGTTGCCGCCCCTGCCCCCGCCCGCGATTATCGGGCGGAGTTCCCTATCTTCCGCCGCTCGATCTACCTCAACAGCTGCTCGCTCGGAGCACTGTCGGCGCGATCGCGGGCGAAGGTCGGCGAGTATCTGGATCTCTGGGAGACCCGGGGCGCGGCCGCCTGGTACGAGATCTGGTGGAGCGCGCTGGCCGAGCTCCGGGCCCGCTACGCGCGGCTGATCGGGGCGGCCGAAGGGTCGATTGCCCTGCATCCGAGCATCTCGGCCGCGCTCACGCCGGTGGCCGAATCGCTCGACTACCGGCGCCGCCCGAAGGTGGTGGTGACGAGCCTCGATTTCCCGACGATCGCGTATCAATGGCTCGCGCGCGCGCGCGAGGGGGTCGAGGTCGTGATCGTCGAGAGCCCCGACGGGATCGGCGTCCCGATCGAGGCGATCGCGGCCGCCATCGACGACCGGACAGCGATCGTGGCCACGAGCCACGTGTTCTTCACCAGTGGGGCGATCCAGGACGTGCGCGCGCTCGCCGACGCGGCCCACCGGAAAGGCGCTCTGCTCCTGGTGGACGGCTACCAGGCGACGGGGCAGCTCCCGGTGGACGTGACGGCGCTCGACGTGGATTTCTACTGCAGCGGCGGTCTCAAGTGGCTGCTGGGCGGCACGGGCGTGGCGTTCATGTACGCCCGTCCGGAACTGTGGCCGACGCTCGTGCCGCGGGCGAGCGGCTGGTTCGCGCATCGCGAGCAGTTCCGGTTCGACCCACGGACGCTCGAGCTGCAGGACGACGCCCGGCGGCTGGAGGCCGGGACGCCGCCCCTCATGCCCGTCTACGCGCAGCTCGGCGGGCTCGAGATCATCGAGGAGCTCGGACCCTCGGAGATCCGCCGGCGCACCATGGCCCTCGCCGAGGATCTGATCGAGAGCGCACGCGCGGCGGGGCTCCGGCCCAAGGTGGCCGACTCGCCGGACGCGCGCACCGCCATCGTCATGCTGCCGAACGCGGATCCGGCCACCGCCGTCCGCCGTCTCGCCGAGGCCGGGATCGTGACCGACAGCCGGCCCGGTCATGTCCGGATCTCCCCGTACTTCTACAACGTCCCGGACGACCACCGGGCGGCCATCGAGCGATTGACTCCGTGACCAACGACCCGTACCGGCACCTGTCGGACAACAAGCTGCCCACCGAGGACGAGCAACTGCTGGAGAGTCCGCCGCCGCAGCGGCCCGAGCAGCTCTTCCAGAAATCGGACTCGTGGCGTGTGCTCCGGATCATGGGGGAGTTCGTCTGGGGCTTCGACCACCTCGCCGACGTGAGCGACGGGGTGACGATCTTCGGATCCGCGCGCACGTCCGCCGGCGATCCGTACTACGTGAAGGCGGTGCAGACGGCGATGCTGCTGGCGCAGGCCGGCATCCCGGTCCTCACCGGCGGGGGTCCAGGCATCATGGAGGCGGCCAATCGAGGCGCCAAGGAGGCCGGGGGGCTCTCGATCGGCTGCAACATCGAGCTGCCGTTCGAGCAGGGCTCCAACGCGTACCTCAGCCGCAGCCTCAACTTCAAGTTTTTCTTCGTGCGGAAAACGATGTTCGTGAAGTACGCCACGGCGTTCATCGTGTTTCCGGGCGGCTACGGCACGCTCGACGAGCTGTTCGAGGCGCTCACGCTCATCCAGACCGGGAAGGTGAAGCATTTCCCGGTGATACTGTTCGGCAGCGCGTACTGGGCGGGGCTGGTCGAGTGGCTCACCCGCACGGTCGCTGAGGAGCGCAAGATCAACCCGGCAGACCTCCTGCTCTTCCGGGTCACCGACGACCCGCGCGAGGCGGCCCGGATCGTAGTCGAGGCGCGGGCCGAGAAGCCGGACGATGCCGTCGCCCGCATTCTCGGGTGAGCGCATGAGCAGACCCTCCGCTCAGTACCTGCGCGGCCAGCGGATCCAGCCGAGGGCCATCTCCGGCCAGGAGACGGTGGCGGGGCTGATCGACGACGCGTTCCTGGCCTACAACGCCGGCCGGCTCCGCGAGGGGTGCCAACTGTTTACCCAGCGCATGCTCGAGCCGGACACGACGGTCGGCATGACGCTCACCGGCGCGATGACGCCTGCGGGGCTCGGGATGAGCTGCCTCATCCCGCTCATGGAGGCGGGGTTCGTCGACTGGGTCATCTCGACCGGGGCCAATCTCTATCACGACGCGCACTTCGCGCTCGACCTGCCGATGCACCGCGGCACGCCGGCGGCCAACGACGTCGAGCTCCGCGAGCATGGCGTGGTCCGGATCTACGACATCTTCTTCGATTATAGCGTGCTTCTCTCGACCGACGCGTTCATACGCGAGGTGAGCGCGCGCGAGGAATTCCAGCGGCCGATGAGCTCCGCGGAGTACCACTATCTCCTCGGAGGCTACGTCCGCGCGCGCGAGCAGGCGCTCGGCCTGAGCCGGCGCTCGGTGCTCGCCGCCGCGCACGAGCTGGAGGTGCCGCTCTACACCAGCTCACCGGGCGACAGCTCGATCGGGATGAACGTGGCCGAGCAGGCGCTGGCCGGCAGCAAGCTCCGGTTCGACGTGAGCGCGGACGTGAACGAGACCGCGAGCATCGTGCTCGAGGCCAAGCGCACGGGCGGGAAGAGCGGCGTGCTGATCGTGGGCGGCGGCAGCCCCAAGAACTTCATGCTGCAGACCGAGCCGCAGATCCAGGAGGTGCTGGGAATCGACGAGCGCGGCCACGACTACTTCCTCCAGATGACCGACGCGCGCCCGGACACGGGTGGCCTGTCGGGGGCCACGCCGGCGGAGGCGGTGAGCTGGGGCAAGATCGACCCGGACCAGCTCCCCGGCACCGTGGTGGTCTACACCGACAACTCGATCGCGCTGCCGCTGCTCACGGCGTACGCCATGGAGCGGCGGACCGCCCGCCCGCTCAAGCGCCTGTTCGGCCGGCGCCAGGCGATGATGGACCGCCTGATTCAGGAGTACCGCGCGGCGCTCGCGTTCCGCGACAAGCGCGCCGCGGAGTCGCTTTCGCACCTGCACCCGGGCGCCGGGGGAGCCGAGACGGTGGCGCGGCGGTGACCCCGCCGCCCACACGAGCCCATAGCTGGTGCGCGCTCGGGCTGCTCGCGCTCATCAACCTCCTCAACTACGTCGACCGCAACGTCATCTACGCGCTCTTCGAGCCGATCAAGCGCGACCTCGCGCTCACCGATTCACAGCTCGGCTGGCTCGGGTCCGCCTACATCTTCGTCTTCTCGGTCGCCGCGCTGCCGTTCGGCGTGCTCAGCGATCTGCGCTCTCGGCGGGCGGTCATCGCCGGCGGCGTGACCGTGTGGAGCGCGTTCACCTTTCTGAGCGGCCTGGTCAACAGCTTCGGACAGCTCTTCACCTGCCGCGCGCTGGTCGGCGTGGGCGAGGCGGCGTACGGACCGGCCGCCGCCTCGCTCGTGGCCGACTACTTTCCCGCTCGCGGCCGGGCACTGGCCATGGGGATCCTGTCGTCCGGCATCGCGCTCGGCGGAGTGCTCGGCCTCCTGCTCGGGGGACACCTGGAAGGGATCTACGGCTGGCGCGTGGCGTTCATGACCGTCGGCGTGCCGGGCTTCATCACGGCGGTGCTCGTGTCCCGGCTCCAGGACCCGACCCGGCCTCCCGCCCGCCTCACCGTGCGCTCTTTTCTCAGGGACTTCGAGATCGGCGTCATGCCGCTGCTCAGGAACCTGTGGCCGCTGCTAGCCGGCGTGGCAGCCGGCGCGGTGGCCGCGTACAGGCTGGACCGCACCTACGGCGCGGACTCGAAGGTCGACCTCGCCGTCTTCAGCGGCGCCGTGGGCCTCGGCGTGGCGTTCACGATCCTTCGGTGGGTCCGGCGCACGCCAGCCGACGGCCTGGACGAGACGCCGTTCGGCAGCGGAATCAGCGGCGCGTTCGACGACATCGTGCGCGCGCTGCGCATCGTGCTCCACACGCCCACGCTGGTCTACGTCTTCGCGGCGGGCGCGATGATCTCCTTCGGGCTGAACGGCATCGTGGGTTGGGGACCCACGTTCGTCTCGCGCGAGCTCGAGCTGAGCGCCGCGGAGGCCGCGGGGCTGCTGGGCAAGTGGGGTCTCATCGCGGGCACGGCCGGCACGCTGTTCGGCGGCGTGCTTGCCGATTGGCTGCGGCGACGGTACGAGACGGCGCGCGTCCTCGTCGTGGCGGTCGGCCTGCTGCTCGGCGGCCCACTCGCGCTCTGGCTGCTCACGATCCGCGACCCGGCGCTCTTCCAGGCGGTGTTCGTGGCGGCGTTCTTCTGCCTCTCGTGGTACACCGGCCCGATGACGGCCGTGATCTTCGACGTGGTGCCGCCGCGGATCAGCGCCACGGTCGCCGGCGCCTACCTCCTGTTCATCCACCTCGCCGGGGACGCGATCGCGCTGCCGCTGGTGGGGAGCCTCAGCGATCGGTTCGGACTGGACCGGGCGGTGCTGCTGTTGCCCGCCGTGGTGGTCGCGGGCGGGCTCACGGTGATCGGGGCGATGCGGACGGTGGGGCGGGACATGAGTCGGGTGGCCGGGGAGCGAGCGGCCGTGTGAGGTCGGTGCCTTCCTGTCGTTCTGTCCTCACGTCATCATGTCATCCCGTCATCCCGTCAAACCGTCAATCCGTCATCCAATCATCCCGTCATCATGTCATGTCATCCCTCGCTGCGCTCGGGATTGACAGGTGGGCTCGGGGACGCGAGGGCACGCCAGCCCTCACCCTACCGCGTGCTCCGGAACACCAGCTCCAGCAGCTCGTCGTACATGGCCTCCGACCGTTCGGGGTCGTTCGAGCGGATGGCCTCGGTGGCGCAGTGCTTCAGGTGGTTGTGCAGCAGCGACCGGCTGACGCCGCGCAGGGCCTCCTGGACGGAGGACACCTGCATCAGCACGTCCGCGCAGTACCGCTCCTCCTCGACCATCTTCTGCAGCCCGCGCACCTGGCCCTCGATGCGCCGAAGGCGGGTCAGCACCGCGCGCTTGATCTCGGCGTCCACCTGGACGGCGTGGGTGCCATCGCCGGGGCGACCGCAGGCGCAGGAAACGGCCGATTCGCTCATGGCTGTCCTCCGGGGGTGAAGCGGCGGAGCCGCAGGCTGTTGGAAACGACGGACACCGAGCTGACCGCCATGGCGGCCGCAGCCATCGCGGGAGTGAGCCGGAGACCGAGCGCCGGGTAGAGCACGCCGGCCGCGATCGGAATCCCGACGACGTTGTAAACGAACGCCCAGAACAGATTCTGCTTGATGATGCGCATGGTCTGCCGGGAAAGCGCGATCGCCGTCACGACGCCGAGCGGATCGCCGCGCATGAGGGTGATGGCGCCGGCCTCGATCGCCACGTCCGTGCCGGTGCCCATGGCGACGCCGACGTCGGCCTGCGCCAGCGCGGGCGCATCGTTGAGCCCGTCGCCTACCATCGCCACCGTCCGGCCCTCCTCCTGCAGTCGCCGAATCTCGGCGAGCTTCCGGTCGGGCGGCACCTCGGCGAGCACGCGCGTGATTCCGACCTCGCGCCCCACGCTCGCGGCAGTGCGCGGGTTGTCGCCCGTCAGCATGACCGCCTCGATGCCGAGGCGCCGGAGCTGCTCGACCGCGGCACCGCTGGTGGCCTTGACCGGATCGGCCACCGCGATGAGCCCCGCGATCCGGCCGTCCACCGCCACGTGCATGGGCGTGTAGCCCTGCGTGGCGAGCGCGTCCGAGCGTGCGGCGAGCGGCGCGGCGTCCACCTCGAGCTCGCGGCGCAGCGCGGCGTTGCCCACGGCCACCCGATGGCCGTCGACCAGGCCGAGCACACCGCGCCCGGTCCGACTCTCGAACCCGTCGGCCCTCGCCGGCTGGACGCCGCGCCGGT